>NZ_CP007287.1:1200000-1500000 GCF_000737865.1 Bifidobacterium coryneforme | reverse complement strand
CCTCCTATCTGGTTCCCCAGGCCCTGGTGGACCGTGGCGTGGGTGGGCTGAACCGAGGTGGCACCCGGCTGGAGGATCCCCTTCTGGGAGTGGATCTGGACATCACGGCCGTCACCCTGCCCGTCAGCTTTGCCAAGGCGTGGCCCATACTCCACCAGGCCATTGAGCGGGTGGAGCCCGACCTGGTCATCTCCACCGGATTGAAACGTCACGCCCGTGGCATATCCATGGAGAGGTGTGCGGTCAACGTCAAGGCGGTTGGCGATGACCGTGCCCGCCAGGAGGGAAGCGGACATGGGCTTACCGAGCCCGTCGATCCGGATGGGCCTGCCGCCTATTGGACCCGGCTTCCCCTCCGTGCCATCCTTCAGGAATTCGGCCACTGCGGGATTCCCGCCACGCTGAGCTCGGATGCCGGTACCTACGTCTGCAACGCCCTTTTCTACAACCTGCTGGGGTGGGCCACCAAGCATCCGGAAGTGCTGGCCGGGTTCGTCAGTCTGCCCCTGGCCAATGAAAACGACCGCCAGGGGCTGGGTCTGCCCATCGAACAGCAGATCCGGGCCGTCCAGGAGGTGGTGAGGGAGACCGTGCGGTACTATCGCCAGCCCTCGTCCAGTCCCATCCTTATCGCCTGACCACAGGATCGATGTCCTTGGCGAAAGAGCCAAGCCTGCAGTGAATGCGGCGCCGACCATGCACGGAATGCGGCCGGAACAGAGTAAAGTCAAAAGGGTCCGCCCTTGGCTTCAGCCTGGGCGGGTGCAGGTACGTTTTGGTGGCAAAGAGGAGTGAATCCATGGCCGAAGATCAGTTTCCGGTGGTTCTGCGCGGGTATGACAAGGAACGGGTCGACCAGGCCCTGGCGGTCTCGCGAGAGAACCTTGGCCGCCTCCGTCAGCAAATCAAAGCTGATGATGACCGCATACTGAAGCTTGAGGCTGAGCTTCAGGAGGTCAAGGCCCGCAAGGCCGCAGTCCCTGCGGGAAACTCCTTCGCCTCCCTGGGAGCCAATGCCCAGCAGCTCCTGGCCTCGGCCGAACAGACCAGCACCGAGCTGCTGAACCGGGCCAAGCAGGATGCTGCTTCCACCAGGACCTCTGCCCAGGAGAAGGCCACGACACTGGTCAATGAGGCCAAAATCGACGCCCAGCACATTGTGGATGATGCCGAAGCCAAGGCCAAGGCCATCATCGAAGCCGCCAATGACGAGGCACGGACCGTGGCCACCACGGCCAAGCAGCAGACGGAGCAGGACAAGTCCTCATCTGCCAGGGTGATCGCGGAGCGCAGGCAGGCTCTGGACCTGGAGCTGCAGAACTCTCGCGAGGAGCATGAGAAGCGCCTTGCGACGGAGAAGGCCGCCCATGAGCGTGAGCTGGCCGATGCGAAGGCTGCGGCAACCGAGGAGATTGCCGACAAGCGCCGGAAGAACGACCAGGAGATGTCCAAGCTCAAGGCCGAGGCCAACGACCAGATTCAACAGGCCCTGGCCGAGGCTAACAAGAAGCTGGCCGATGTGCGTGAGCAGGTCTCCCAGACCCTGAATGGTGCCCGTCGCCAGGCCGGGGAGATTACCGACAAGGCCAAGGCGGAAGCCCAACGAATCGTTGATGAGGCCAACGTGACCAGCGCCCAGACCATGGCGAAGGTCCAGTCCGAGGCCGAGCAGATTCGTGCCGATATCTCCAACCAGCAGGATGAGGCCACAGCCAAGGTGAGTGCCCTGTTGAAGAGCCTGGAAGACCGGCGCGAGCAGACCGAGAGGGAATCCCAGGAACTGATAGAACAGGCCAAGGCCGCCCGGAAGGATGCCGACTCCTTCGCCTCCTTCAAGCGGGAGGAGTCCGAGCGGAAGGCCGCCGAGATTTTGGAAGAAGGCAAGGAGCGGGCCCGGGCCGAGGTGGAGAAGCGCCGTGAGGCGGCGCAGTCCGAGCTGGACGGCCTTAAGGAGCAGATAACCAAGCTCCAGCATCGTGAAGCCGCCATTACGGCCCGTGTGGATGAGCTCCGGTCCATCTTTGCCAAGTCCTTCGGCCAGTTCGACGGATTCCACGATGAAGATGCCATCCGGGACCGGGATGACACCCCGGCTCCAAGTGTGCCCGTGGTCAATGCGGTGCCGGTGGAGACGGTTGAACCGCCGGTGATGGATCCGGTCACCCCTGTCGCCCAGTCTGTAACGGAACCGATGGGAGGCAATGAGTCGGCTACCGTCACTCCCGAGACGAGGCCGGAGGTCCAGTCCGTCGACGATTCCGCCGAAGTGCCGATTCCGTCCCAGGTGACGGATGGGGCAACGACTGTAGAAAACGGACACGAGGGCGACTCCGACGCTGTCCTTGAAGGCGACGGGGTGACTGACGGCTTGCCGTCTGTAACGGCCTCATCCCCGAGTATCGATGACCAGGAAACAACCGTGATTCCTCCGATTTCGCAAGCAGGTCCATCTTCCGGGGTTGACCGGTAAGGAACTGGGGAGACGGCTTTTCGACCGGCCCGGCAGGAGGGATTCCTGCCGGGCCGGTTTTCTTTTACCGGGTCCGGGTTTCGCTGCGGTCCCACACCCTGTTCCAGGCATAGAGTCAGTGGTACTACAGGCAAGAGAGGTGGGGCGAAATGAGCAGGGGGCCAGTGCAGGACGATTCATCCGGGAAGGAGTCGGTCCATTCTGATGGATGGTCCGAGTCGGGTGGCGGGTCTCAATCGGGTGCGTATCGGCATTCGGGGAGACGGTATCGGTCGGGAGCGGAGTTCCGGCCGGAAACGTCGGCCCGGTCAGCAGGTCAGGTCGGTTCCGGTTCCTGGATCACCCGGGTCAGGAGAGCCGTCAACGAGCAGGGGTTCTATGCCCTGGTCTATCTGATTCTGGCCAACCTGATCATCTTCGTTCTGAACCTTCCGCAGGTTTCGCGATTCCTGGGGACTGCCGGTGTTCCCGGGCTCAATGATGCAATCAGTGAAGTGCTCCTGTTCCTCTTCCTCCTTGCCACCAGGTTCGACGAGGTGACCGGCAGGCGGGAGGGTGGCGTTGGCTACCATTCATCCAAGGCGCCGGGGGTCCTCTTCCTGGTGGGTGCCTTCATCCTGATGATCTTCTTCGGGAGCCTGGAGACCGGACTGACCGGTCTGGTCGACCGGGGTTCGCATGCACTGGGGTTGGTCTACAGGTCCACCACAGCCCAGATAGAGGCCACCCAGTTCGGCATCTGGGCCCCGCTCGACACGGCCATACTGGTCCCGATCGTCGAAGAGCTCCTCCTTCGCGGCGTGGTCATGGCCAGGCTTAAGTCCTATGGGCGAACCTTTGCCATCGTCACCTCGGCTTTCATCTTCGCCTGTATGCATGGCGACCTGACCCAGGGTGTCTTCACCTTCCTCCTGGGACTCCTCCTGGGCTATGTGGCCATGGAGTACTCCCTGACCTGGTCCATCATTCTCCACGTTGCCAATAACCTGATTCTGGCGGACGGAGTGATGTGGCTGACCCAGGCTCTCCCGACACCAACGGTGGGTATGGTCAACCGGATTATCGCAATATTCGGTCTGGTCGCCGGTCTGGTCGTCCTCCTCATCTGGAGGCGCCCCCTGGTCGAATATGTCAGGACCCACCGCGCAGCGAAGGGAACCTATAAGGGCTGGTTGGCCCTTGGACTGATTCTCCTCGTTCTCCTGGCCCTGGTCAGTGCGGCACAACGCTTCTCCATGGCATGATCCCCGGTCGTTCCTGCCTGAGTCCGGGCCGAATCAGGAGGTGGACCGGATTTCGGCCTGGGCTGACCGGTCCTGTCATGCAGGCTTCCCACTATGCTGGAAAGTGGTGAACGCACATATCGATGAAAGGAATCAGGGATACCCCGTATGACATCAGCATTGACACCCCTTGATCAGTCGCAGTTGAACGACCTGGGCACCGCCTTCGACCAGCGCGAGGCCAACCGTATCGCCATGAACGCCGTCACCCAGGCCGGCATCGACCAGGTGGCCCACAACTATGACCGGTCCCGTCTGGTCCAGCACCGCTTCTCCGTCAGTGTCGACAACGGCAAGGTGACCTCCCAGGCCCACTCCGGTCGCTGCTGGCTCTTCAGCTCCCTGAATGTGGCCCGGTTCGTGGCACGCAAGGCCCTGAACATCGATGCCTCCAGCCCGGCCAACCCCATGGGCGACTTCGAGTTCTCGCAGAACTACGCCATGTACTACGACAAGCTTGAGCGGGTCAACTACTTCCTCCGCGACATGGCCGCCCTGGTCCGTGCCGGGGAGCCGACCGATTCCCAGCTCATGCAGTTCCTCCTGGGTGATGTCATGGGAGATGGCGGCCAGTGGATCATGGCCATGAACATCTACAAGAAGTACGGTGCCGTCCCCAAGCAGTTCTACCCGGAGACCGCCTCCTCCCAGAACACGGGAGAGATGGATCACCAGCTGCGTCGTCTCCTCCATCAGGCCGTGGCCCATATGGTGGCTGACCCCTCCAAGATTGATCAGATCATCGCCGAGACCACCCAGGCCGGGCACCGCATCCTGACCATCCACCTGGGCACCCCGCCCACCAGCTTCGACTGGGAGTGGACCGACAAGGACGGTGTCTTCCACCGCGATGGACGGATCACCCCCCAGGAGTTCTGGAAGAAGTACGTCGATGCCGGGCTCGAGGACTACGTCTGCCTGGTCGACGATCCCCGCCGCGAACACCCCAAGGGGACCAAGATCGGTATCGAGCATCTGGGCAACGTGGCCGGTGGCGACCCCACCGAGTACCTGAACGTGCCCATGGACTTCATGAAGGACTGCGCTCGCAGGCTCATGGCCGAGCAGGGTCTGCCGGTCTGGTTCGGTGCCGACTGCCATCCGATGATGGACCGCAAGGCCGGACAGTGGGCCACCGACCTCTTCGAGTACGGCCGGGTCTACGATGTGGACTTCGACATGGACAAGGAGGAGCGCGTGCGCTTCGGCGATTCCGCCCAGAACCACGCCATGGCCTTCGTGGGTGTCGATGTGGCCGACGACGGCACCACCACCAACCGGTGGAGGGTCGAGAACTCCTGGGGTGGCGATATCGCCAACAAGGGCTACTTCACGATGAGTGATGACTGGTTCACCGAGTACGTGTACGAGGTGGCCGTACCCAAGTCCATGCTGCCTGAGGAGTACCGCAAGGCCTTCGACCAGCCGGCCCTCATGCTGCCGGCCTGGGATCCGATGGGCGCCCTGGCCTGAGCCGATAGAGAACGGCATCCGCCGCCTTCCTGCCCACATAGGGACATGGGGGCGGCGGATTCGTACCTGCCCGGGTACAGTGTGACCAATAGAGAGAAGCCCGATATGTGGTCGGGGAGGAGAACGCGATGGCAGTGATCAAGGGGCCTGGTAGCGGTCAGGACAAGGAGAGGCACAGGCTGGGGGATGAGGCCGTCTATCCAGAGACCGTCGATGTCAACATCAGCCAGCTTGATCCCATCCCGGCTCCGCGTCACTTCATCAAATCCCTGCCCCTGAATGCCGAACAGACGAGGTTGGTACTTGAGTCGCGCCAGGCCATCAAGGATGTTCTCCATGGCCGTGACGACCGGCTCCTGGTGATTGTGGGGCCCTGCTCCATTCATGACCCCAAGGCGGCCCAGGAGTATGCCCGACGTCTGGCGGCAGTGAATCGGGAGCTCAATGACCGTCTGGTCATCGTCATGCGGGTCTACTTCGAGAAGCCGCGTACCACAGTGGGATGGAAGGGTCTCATCAACGACCCCGACCTGGATGGCTCCTTCGATATACGAAAAGGCATCTGGCAGGCGCGGAAGGTCTTGACCGACGTACTGTCCGCCGGTGTTCCCGCGGCCACCGAGTGGCTGGACCCCATCACCCCGCAGTATCTCTGTGATGCGGTGAGCTGGGGGGCCATAGGGGCCAGGAACACGGAAAGCCAGGTCCATCGCGAGCTCGCCTCGGGCATGTCCATGCCAATCGGCTTCAAGAATTCCACGGACGGGAATGTGGATGTGGCCGCGGACTCTTGCTATGCCGCCGCTTTTGACCACCATTTCCTCTCCATCAACCTGGACGGGCATGTCATTTCGGCTGAGACCAAGGGGAACCCGGACTGCCATCTGATTATGCGGGGGTCCTCCAAGGGCCCCAACTATGATCGGGATTCGATTCGCCAGGCCCTGGAAGAGCTGGCCAAGTCCAAGGCAGGTCCCGATGCCTGCCCCGGACTTATGGTTGACGCCGCCCACGGCAACTGCGGCAAGGACCCGGATCGGGAGGTCGGAGTGGTCGAGGATCTGGCTGCCCGCATCGGCGGGGGAGAACGCGGCATCCTGGGCATCATGATGGAGAGTTTCATCGAAGGCGGTCGGCAGGATCCCGCCCCATTGAACCAGCTGGTCTTCGGCAAGTCCGTGACCGATGCCTGCATCGCCTGGGACAGGACCGAGGAGCTTCTGCATACCCTGGCTGATGCCATCGACCGCCGCCGTTCGTCCCGGGAAGGTGGCGTGCATCGTGAGCGGTAAGGACAGGGAAACAAGGGAAACTCCCGCGGATTCACTCAACGGGTTGCAGGATCCACCTCTGCGTAAACCGCGCAAGGCATACGAGGTGGAGCTCCTCCACAAGGCCATTGCTGAGGGGGTGGATCCCCTCAAGTCCGGGGCCGTGCCCCGGTGGGAGGATGAGGTCGGCATCGGGCGCATCGTCAATCGTCGCGTCTTTGAGCTGGACAGATTGCCCTCACCTGCCGAGGTCCTGACCAGGTACCCCCTGGATCGGGACGCCAGGAACCTGGTCATCCGTTCCAGACAGGAGATCAGAGCCTGCCTTCAGGGCGAGGACGACCGTTTCCTGGTCATCATCGGTCCCTGCTCCATTCACGACCCCAAGGCCGCCCTGGACTATGCCAGGCGCTTGGCAGCCATGAAGAACGAGCTCTCCGACCGTCTTCTGATCGTCATGCGGGTCTACTTCGAGAAGCCCAGGACCACCATCGGCTGGAAGGGGCTGATCAACGACCCCGATCTGGACGGGTCCCATCACATTCAGAAGGGACTACTCCTGGCCAGGAAGACGCTCTTGGGTGTCCTCGGGGCCGGTCTGCCCGCAGCTACGGAGTTCCTGGAACCCACGTCGCCCCAGTACATCGCAGATGCGGTGAGTTGGGGAGCCATAGGGGCCAGGAACACCGAGAGCCAGGTGCACCGTCAACTGGCTTCAGGCATGTCCATGCCCATCGGTTTCAAGAACGCCACCGACGGCAGCGTGGATGTTGCCGTTGATTCCTGCTATGCAGCGGCCCAGCGGCACACCTTCTTCGGCATCGACCACGAGGGGCAGGCCGCGGCCGTGGAGACCCTGGGCAACCCCGACTGCCACCTGGTCCTGCGAGGGTCCAAGCACGGACCGAACTATGACAAGGAATCGGTCCGGCTGGCCCTGGGAGCGAGCCGTCGGAAGATGCCTGCCGACAGTGCGGCCACCCACGGTCTGATTATCGATGCATCGCATGGCAACTCAGGCAAGGACGAACATCGTCAGATTGGTGTGATTGAAGAGCTGACCGACCGCATTGCCGCCGGGGAAGAGGGCATCACCGGGCTGATGGCCGAGAGTTTCATCAAGGGGGGCAACCAGCCTGCGGCCCCACTGGACCAGCTGGTGTATGGGCAGTCCGTTACGGACCGGTGCATCTCCTGGCCTGACACCGAGACCCTGCTCAGGCGCCTGGCCCGGGCGGTGGATGAACGACGCAGCCGACAGGGCTGAGAAGTCATACAAGGCGGCCCCTGCGGACCGTCTTGCTGTAGGCTGGACGGGCAGAGACAGTCGTGTAGCGGTGAGGAGACCCAGGATGAGCGAAGAGAACCAGCGGCAGGGTCGCGACCAGGTGGTCGCAATCATTGGTGCCATGGATGAAGAGGTGGCCCTGATTGCCAAGGGGTTGGAGGATCCGATCCATGATGAACGGTCGGGCCAGGCCAGCCTGGACGTGGTCAGGGGGAGTCTGCAGGGTGCCTCGGGCCCCATCCAGGTCGTGGCGACCGTCGGCGGAATGGGCACGGTCAACATCGCGGCTACTACCCAGTACCTGATGGACACCTATCGTCCGGATGCCGTCATCTTCTCCGGCATTGCCGGCAACCTCAACAAGGACCTGCACATCAATGACGTGGTCCTGGGGGGAACCCTGCGGTACCTGGACACCGATATGCGGATGGTGGCCCAGTTCGCTCCCGGGATGGATGAGTTCCATTCCGATCCCCACCTCCTGGATCTGGCCCAGCGGACACTCGATACGATGGGAATCAAACACCTGGTCGGCACCATCGCCACCGGGAACTACTTCGTTGATTCGGCTGAAAAGATCGCCCAGGTCAAGGAGGCGACCGGAGCCGATGCCGTGGAGATGGAGGGGGCCGCTGTCTGCCATGTGGCTGCCCGTAACCATGTGCCGGCACTGGTGATTCGTGCACTGAGCGATAATGCCGATACCGACTATGAGGTCTTCAGGGATTTCGACATCTCGGAGTATGCGGACACGGCTGCCAGGCTGGTCCTGAACATAGCCAAGGGCCTCTGAGTCAGGATTTGCGATGCGGACGGGTCACCGACCCCCGGTCTATCAGCCGGGGGTCGATGTATACGTGCTCGGTCTGCCGCGTCCTGTCGCCCATCCGCTTGGTCAGGAGGCGCAGGGCGGACTGGGCCAGATCGAACTCGGATGATCTCAATACGGTCAGGGGCCTGGTGCTGGGTGTGGTATACCCGTCGATGGAGATCAGGGAGACATCCTGGGGCACATGTTTGCCGCGCTGTTGCAGTGCCTGGGCCACGGCAATCGATAGGTAGTCGGGATGGACCAGGACCGCTGTGGCCCCTGTGCGGATGATGGCGTCGGCAATGTCATTGACGTCATCGGCTTCATAGGCCTCTCGTCCGGTCAGGAGGAAGGCCTCTTCCATCGTGTCTTCCCGGTCCTGCATCATGAGACGCCAGCCCAGTTCTATATCACCGGAGGTGGGGGTGTACCCCAGAGCCAGCCCTATACGGGTATGACCGTGGTCCCTGAAGTGGAGCAGCGCCTTGCGCACACCTACGGGATGGTTGGTATGGACGGAATCGATGAAGTGGTCGCTCCAGAGTGGGGGTTCGCGCTCCAGTACGGTGACGGGGAGGGGGGAGTCGGCCAGCCACCGCCAGGTGGCCTCGGCGATTGCCGGGTTGATGCTGGGCGCCACGATGATGCCGCGCAGATGATCCGTCTTGGACAGTTCGTCCAGGATGCCGGTTTCCGGGTAGTCCTCGTAGGAGGTCTCCCTGGCCACAATATCCATGTTGTACAGGTCCCGCGCAATCTGCCTGATGTGCTCGGTCACCGCAGGCCAGAAGAAGCTGGGCTCGGGGAGCACCACACCGATGGTTCCCCGGCTGGTCTGGCCGGAGCCGATGGCGGGGGCTCCGGAAGAGACCGACATGAGCGATCCAACGCTATACAGATCGTTATCAGGATTGCTCTCCAGCATGGAGTGGGTCGATGCTCCTCCCACCGAGGCGCCGGGTCCTTCCCGTATCGGTTTTTCCTCTGCCTCTGGTGCGGCTTCCGTGGAATTGAGTGAGAGCGCACCTCCGCGGACCCGCCTGATGAGACCGGCCTTGCTGAGTGCATCCAGGTCCCGCCGGATGGTGATTTCCGTAGTCGACATCATCCGGGCAAGGTCGGGCACCCTGACCACGTCATCGCGGAGGAGGAGGTTCAGAATCATGTCCCGGCGCTGGGCCGGCAGCCAACCCTGGGGTGGCGGCGTAGGCAGGCCTGGTTGATTCCCCGGGTTGTCTTGTTGCACGTCGCTGTGTTTGGTCATGTCTGTATACCCACCCTATGGAATCGGCAATACGCCGTCCTCTTCTGGGAGAGTTCTCCTACATGTGAGAGTACACCCGGTAACTAACTGAAACAAACTGCAACAAACCAATAGAGGCACTTTTGTCGCCCATATACTTAAAAACAACTGTTGGAAGTGATGCTAAATCAATGGGGAGTGTTCTTTCCGTTATATTTACGGTCATTTGATAGCAGTAAGGAACCGGTGGGCAGTGCTCGCCTGATTCCTCGGCGGTGTAGCCGAAGGAAAGGAAAAACAATGAAGTTCAATTCAGCATGCAAGGCCTTGGCTGTAGCATCAGCGGCCGCCATGCTCTTGGCCGGTTGTGGTGGGGGATCCGGCACGGATGCCTCCGACAAGAGCGGCGCTGGCTTCGACGAGAACGCCAAAACCACCATCTCCCTTGCGGGTTGGTCACTCGACATGACCCCCGAATTCAAGACACTGGCCGATGGGTTCCACAAGGCCCATCCCAATGTGACAATCAACATCAAGCAGTATTCCGCAGACGATTACGACAAGCAGCTGACCGCTGACATTTCGTCGGGCGCCCAGCCCGATGTATTCCCCGTCAAGACCATGGTCAAGTATGTCACCTATGCGGACTCCCAGGGTCTGGCGGACATCTCCGACATCGCCAAGGGTTTCCAGGGCGACAAGCACATCGACCTGAACGGGTACGACCACGATGGCAAGTACTTTGCCCTGCCGTATCGCAGCGATACCTGGGTGCTCTTCTACAACAAGGACATGTTCCACAAGGCCGGGGTGGAGGAGCCCAGCGCCAAGTGGACCTGGGACGATTACACCAAGGCCGCCAAGGAACTCAAGGAGAAGCTCCCGGAGGCGGGCTATGACGGCAACAGCGTCTACCCCATGTACATGCACAACTGGCAGTCCGTCGTGCAGTCCTTCGCTCTGGCCCAGTCCGGCAAGTCGGCGGACGACACCTTCCTCAAAGGCGATTTCTCCTACATGGAGCCCTACTACAAGAGGGCCTTGGAGTGGCAGGACGAGAAGTACACGATCGACTGGAACACCTCCTTTACCAACAAGGTCCAGTATCAGCCGCAGTTCGGTACTCAGAAGGCTGCCATGATGCCTATGGGCACCTGGTATGCCGCCGTCCTGGTGAATCAGCAGCAGACAGGCGAGGCCGATAAGTTCAGCTGGGGCATGGCCCCTGCTCCGCAGAACCCTGACAAGAAGCTGCCTTCGACCCCGATTACCTATGGCAGCCCCACCAGTCTGGCAATCTCCTCCAAGATTTCCGGGCAGAAACTGGCCGCAGCCAAGGAGTTCGTCAAGTGGGCCGTCGGCCAGGGCGGAGCCGTCGAGTTGGCCAAGATCTCCACCACTCCGGCCTACATCGACGACAAGGTGACCGAGACCTTCTTCTCTCCTGAGGGCATGGCCTCTGACCAGGCCTCCAAGGATGCCTGGAGCAAGCACGACAGGAAGATGGAAGTCCCGGTAAGTGCCGCATCCGACACCATCAACTCCATCCTCAAGGACACCCACTCATCGATTATGACCGGGGCAAAATCCCCGTCCGATGGGCTTAAGGAAGCAAGGCAGAACGTCAAGGATCAGGGCGTATTGGACGAGTAGCGCCCGCGGTGGTGGGGAGGCTCCGGGGAAGCAACAGGCCCTGGAGTCTCCCCGCCATCGGCCTTGTGGTTTGGCCTGGTGAGGGCACGGATGGAATGAGCGTGGCAGGTGATTTTCAAACCCATGACACGGTGACGGCAGTAAGGAGCAGGGACAGATGACGGAAGAAACCGGAGTAATCGGCAGCCGACAGGCGGTTGCGGATCGCAAAACCGGGTCCCAGGGACCCGGCGATGGGCGGCGAGCCCCAAAATCCAGACAGGGCAGGTTCAACGCCAAGGCGATTTCACGAAGGAATCTGCGCAATGGACTGATTTTCATTTCACCGAACTTCATCGGCTTCATCTGCCTGACCCTCCTGCCCACATTGACCCTTTTCTATATAGCCTTCACCAAGTGGTCGGCCTTCGGCAAACCCGTCTTCAACGGGGTAAAGAATTGGGTCAGGCTCTCCCATGACAAGATTTTCATGACCTCGGTATGGAACACCTTCTACTACTCGATAGTCCACATCCCCCTGACCCTGATTCTGGCCTTCGCCCTGGCTGTCCTGCTCAATTCCAAGCTGCGTGGTCGAGCCTTCTTCAGGACGGTGGCATTCTTCCCTTACATCACCTCCCTGGTGGCTGCTGCGCAGGTATGGGGCATGCTCTTCGACCCCAAGTCCGGCCCCATAAATTCCTTCCTCAGGCTGTTCATCAGCAACCCTCCCGGGTGGTTGGGTTCGACGGCCTGGGCCATGCCCGCCGTCATCATTGTGGGCACCTGGCGTGAGGTCGGCTATTATATGATCCTGCTTCTGGCTGGGTTGCAGACCATTCCCTCCGAGCTTTATGAGGCGGCCGAGCTTGACGGTACCAGCGGATGGCAACGCTTCTGGCACGTGACCGTCCCCATGATGCGCCCCACGCTCTTCTTCGTCATGATCACCCTGACCATCGGATCCTTCAAGATTCTCGATCTGACACTGGTCATGACCGATGGCGGTCCCGGCACCAGCACCCTGGTGCTGGCCCAGTACATCTACCGTGTGGCCTTCGAGCGTGGCGACTTCGGTTACGCCTCGGCCGTCTCCCTGGTTCTTTTGGCCATCTGCATGGTGGTCACACTGATTCAGTTCTGGTACAACAACCTGAAGGAGGACTGAGACCATGTCCACCAACACAGTGTCTTCGGCCCTTGCCTCGCCTGCCGTCGAGGAGATTCCCTGGAACAGGAAGAAGGCCTCTCCGGCCAAGATCGCCGGGACCATCATCGGGTATCTGTCCATGGTCGTCGTCTCGGCCTTCGTCCTTCTGCCCTTCTTCTGGATGGTGCTTTCCTCACTGAAGCCCAACAACGAGGTGTATGCCATTCCCATCAAATGGTTCCCATCGGTCTGGCATTGGGAGAACTACGCAACCATCTGGACCAAGTCGGATATGACGACCTGGTTGCTCAACACCGTTTTCTTCGCTGTGATTGTGACCCTCCTGCAGGTCTTTACCGGGTCCTTCGCGGCCTATGGTTTTTCGAAGATTCCCTTCAGAGGGCGCACCACTCTTTTCTTGATTTACATCGCCACCATGGCGGTGCCCTGGCAGGCCTACATGATTCCGCAGTTCAAGCTGGTCTCAGCCGTCGGCCTCTCCGATACCAGGTGGTCCATCATCCTTCTGCAGGCCTTCGGAGCCTTCGGTGTCTTCATGATGAAACAGTTCTACGACACCATACCCGAGGACTTGTCCGAAGCGGCCAGACTGGATGGTCTGAGTGAGTTCGGCATCTACTGGAGGGTCGTCCTGCCCCTGTCCGGCCCATCCCTGGCGGCCCTGGCCATCATCACCTTCACCAACACCTGGAACGACTACATGGGTCCGCTGATCTACCTGCGCTCCCAGAAGCTCTATACGATCCAGCTGGGTCTGAAGCTCTTCATTTCCCAGTACAACGCTGATTTCGCAATGATCATGACGGGTTCGGTCATTTCGGTCCTGCCCATCCTGATTGTCTTCCTCCTTGGGCAGAAACAGTTCATAGCCGGTATCGCCACTTCCGGCATGAAGGGCTGAGCTTCATACGCGGAGACAGCGAATCAAGCAAGGGCGGACCAGAGATTGGGGCATGGCGTGAGCGTTCGTGATAACCGTGACAGTGAGACCGCAGGTTCGAAGGGGCATGCCATGCGTGCCCTCCTGGGGGTGACCAATTCCGTTGCGGTTGTACTGGGTTCGGGGTTCTGCACCCTCATCGGCATGCTCCCCCTGGTTCTGGTCCTGGTGTTCATGCAGAGTCCGGAGTATTACCCTGCCTGCATTCTGGCCTGTGTCCTGAGTGCGCCTGGGCTGGCGGCACTCTTTGCGGTTTTCCGGGATCATCCCGGTCTGGCCTCGTCCTCCACGGCCATCCGGTTTCATGTTCTGGAGACCATGGAAGAGGAGGGGCGGAAGTTGCCCGATTGGATTGCCCGGCCATACGTGGACCAGTCGGTTACATCAGGGTTCTTCACCTATTACTTCAAGGCGTACGCCCGACTGGCCGTCCGTTCCTGGATGGCGTGGCTTCCTCTTGGCATCATCGCCTTCGCCCTGGTATATGATCTGCAGATTGCCGCGGTGGTCTCATGGGGAGGGCTGCTCTGGCCTTTGATTGTGGTCTGCCTGGTCCTTCTGGTGCAGACGGCCTTCGTCTCCCTGGTTCTGGTCGTGGAGTATCCCAAGGCCGTAATTCGGCGCCTCCTGGTCAACGCCCTACTCCTTTCGGTCAGGCGTTTCTACATGTTGCTGGTCTCCATCCTGGCTCTCGCCGGATATGTCTGGGGATTGCTCAGGTCGCCGATTCTGGTTGCCCTCCTGGGTACCGGGCTGATCTGGTATCTGATTTGGGCGGCCGCCCGTTGGCAGGCGCAGCCCTTCTTCCTGCAGATGGCCAAGGAAAGCCGAGACCCCGTAATCGAGTCCATGTACCGGCAGGGTTCCGGGTCCCCGTCCTTCTCTCCCTTGTCCGACTACCGGCAGTAGAGGGGCATCATGCTGTCAGATTCGAATCATGGAGGCGGGGCCGCCCCGGTACCTGACGGTCGAATTCGGATTCTTGTCAATGACCGGGTGAGCCCGGTTGCCTTGGAACCCTATGAGGTTCCCCGGGTCAGATGGCGCCTTGACCCCATGTTGGCTGCGGATGATTCCGCTTGCTCGGCACGGGTCATCGTGGCCGACAGGCCGAATCCCGACATGGGGAACGGCTTTTCCCGAGATTCCGTTTTTACCTGGGAGAGCGGCATCCGTCCGATTGACGAACTCAACGGGGCTGCACTGCCTGAGGTTCCCATGGGACCCTCGGAGCGGTACTGGCTGAGGGTGGAACTGCTGGATGCCCAGGAGCAGGTGGTGTTTCGGTCCAGGGCCGCCACCCTCGGAACCGGCCCCGGTTCCAGATGGTCGGCCCAGGCCATCTGGACCGAGAGAGACGAATCCCCCCAGGCCCAGAACCGGACCCAGAACGAAGGTGGAAACGCTTGGGGTTGGGCCTTTCTGCGTGGCGTGGTCGCATTGCCTGCCAAACCGGTACGGTGGGCGACCCTGAACGCCACGGCCTCGTCGACCAGGCCGGCCAGGCAATTCGTCTACCGACTCTGGATGAACGGTGCCTTCCAGGGGTGTGGACCGGTCTTCCCCCTGGGCGACGAGGCCCGCTACGACGGGTATGACGTAGGCGGGATCCTGCAGCCGGGCGGAGACAACTTCATCGGCGTCATCGCCTATGCAACGTCGGATCAGAGGTTCGCCGCCCAGCTCGATGTCTGTTTCGAAGACGGACAGGTGGAGCACTACGGCACGGACGCCTCCTGGAAGGCCCTGCCGGGTGGTGCCGCCTTCCCGGACAGCGCCTCCATCGGTACCAGGTACTACCGGGCTCCTGCCGAGGATATCGACCTGTCGTTCTATCCCGGGGGTCTTTCGGCGGCCGGCTTCGACGACAGGGACTGGCCGCCCGCCAGGGTGAAGGAGCCATTCGACCACTGCCTGGCTTCACCTGTTGATTCTTTGCAGACCTCCTACCTGCATCCGAAGAATATCCGCCGCACCACGCCGAAAAGCGTGCTTCTGGATTTCGGCTCCGTGGTGATGGGGGGTATACGGTTGCGGGCGACCCTTTCGGGTGGTATGGATCTTCTGATCCGGTATGGGGAGGTTGTTCAGGACGATGACCGGGTCAGATACCAGCTCTCCGCAGGCAATGTGTATGAGGATCGCTGGCGGATGGAGGCGGGGGAGAATGCGGCCGAGACCTGGGGGATTCGCGTCTTCCGGTATGCGGAGCTGGTCTGTGAGGAGTCGGGGCAGGCTTGGGAAGAGCTGGTCTCGGCCGTCGCCGCCGGGCAGGTGGAGGCCGCCGCTCTTCTGACACCGGCGATTGACACCCATGCCGACTTCCGATCCTCCCGGCCTGTCCTTGACAGGGTCTGGAAATTGGGGCGGGACACCGTCACGAGACTCAATGCCAACATATATGTGGACTCTTGGACCAGGGAGCGGGCTCCCTATGAGGCAGATGCTTGGATTCAGCAGCGGGCTCATCAGGCCCTGGATGACGCCCCGTCCATCGGCCGCTACACGGTGGATTATCTGGTGGGAAATCGAACCTGGCCCACCGAGTGGCCCCTGTATTCCATCCTGGCCGTGCACGATGCCTGGATGTCGACCGGCGACCTCGGTCAGATGCGCAGTCGATACCGGCGGCTCTGTAGTCTCCTGCCCTTCAGGTACCTCGACCGGGAGAGCGGCCTGGTGGTCAAGGAACCGGGCCGGTCAAGCCAAATGGACGGGGATCTGGTCGACTGGCCTGAGAGCGAGCGTGACGGGTATCTCTTCGGCAGGGTCAATACGGTGGTCAATGCCCTATCCTCCCGTGCCTTCGCCGATATGGCCGATATGGCCAAGGCCCTGGGCCGCCATGGTGATGCCGTCCTCTTTGCCCGCGTGGCCTCCAGGATGCGTGCCGCCATCAACGATCGTCTCTATGACCCCTCTGCCGGTGCCTACTGGGATGGACTGGATCACGGACCCTCCGGACGTCCCCTGGCCCACCACTCCCTCCACGCCTCGGCCTTCGCCCTGGCCTTTGCGGAACCACCCAGGGGGAGAATCGAACGGGTGGGGGACTTCCTGCGCGGTCGGGGTATGGCGTGCAGCGTTTACGTGGCGGCCGTCTATCTGGATGGCCTTTACCGGTCGGGCCTGGGGGCGGATGCCACTGCTCTGATCAGTGCAACCACAGGCTTACGGACATGGAATCACATGCTCGATCAGGGCAGTGGTGGAACCATGGAGGCCTGGGATCCCTGTCTTAAGCCCAATACCACCTACTCCCACCCCTGGGCCGCATCGCCTGTCTACCTCCTGCCCTCTGGCCTGATGGGAATTCGTCCCTTGGAGCCTGGGTGCCGCTCCCTCGCCTGCATCCCGCAACCCGGTGATCTTGAACAGGCGGCTGTGGTCCTGCCCCTGCCCAGGGGTGACCTGTCGGTGGGTTACCGGACTTCAGGACCGGTACGGACCGCTGGTGGTCGGACCAGCCTCTCCGGCATCCGAATGGAACTCGATCTGCCGCAGGGGTGCCGTGCCCATCTGGTTCTTCCCCCGATGATTGGGGTCGGCGCGGGGCAGGAGGTCGCCGTCACCGTTGATGGGGTCGATACGGTGGTCAAGGCCGAGGGGGATGGAATGGTGCTTGGCCGCACCGTATGCCCGAGGGGTTCCCTTCCCCTGGAGCCGCTGGGGGCGGGAGCCCATACGGTCAGTGCCTGCTCGCCCTTGACTTGACCTGGTCCACCCGGGTGTGTACAGTTTCACTCCGTACACCAAAGACTGTTGGTCGGGGCCGTAAGGTCCCCGAAGTTCGGTGCGCCGAGCCAGCACAGGTTGAGTTTATCGGGTTGTTCTATCCGATTCGTTTATGCTCCGCCTGTGAGTGGGGTATTCCCCTTTCTTCTGCTGGTTCCTTGTGCTGGGCTATGCCATGGTCTACTCAGGAAGGAACGCCATGAAAAGGCCCGAAAAGGAAGAGGTCGTCGCCAGGCTGACGGACAAGTTCCGTGACGCCGACGCGGTGATCCTCACCGAGTACCGCGGGCTCAGTGTTCCGCAGGTCGCCGACCTGCGAAGCAAGCTAGGCCGCGATACTTCCTACTCAGTGGCGAAGAACACGCTCGCCCGTATTGCAGCCGGGGAGGCTGGCATTGAGGGTCTCGATGAGATGCTCGCCGGTCCCTGCGCCATCACCTTCGTCAAGGGTGATTACGTCGAGGCTGCCAAGACGCTGCGTGATTTCGCCAAGGAGAACAAGGCACTGGTCGTCAAGGGTGGTTTCATTGATGGAACCGTCGTCGATGCCGATGCCGTGAAGAAGATCGCGGATCTGGAGTCTCGCGAGGTCCTGCTTTCCAAGATGGCGGGCGCGCTCAAGGGCACCATGTCCAAGGCCGCCAACCTCTTCGTCGCTGTGCCTACCAAGGCCGTGCGCACCTTCGATGCGCTGCGCGAGAAGCAGGAAAAGGCCGCTTGAGTTCAAGGCCCTCGGCCCTGATTCAAGCTGCTGTAAACAAAAGAATGTTCGGTGGCCGGTCAACCAAATACACCGGTTGCCACAAATGAAAGGAAGCCATCATGGCTAAGCTCTCTGCTGATGAGCTCATCGACGCGTTCAAGGAAATGACCCTGGTCGAGCTGTCCGACTTCGTCAAGAAGTTCGAGGATGAGTTCGACGTTGAGGCCGCCGCTCCCGTGGCAGCCGTTGCCGCCGCCCCCGGTGCAGCCGCACCGGCCGAGGAGGAGAAGTCCGAGTTCGACGTCATCCTCTCCAGCGTTGGCGACAAGAAGATCCAGGTCATCAAGGCCGTTCGCGCCATCACCAACCTGGGCCTGGCCGACGCCAAGGCTCTGGTCGACGACACCCCCAAGCCCGTTCTGGAAGGTGCCAAGAAGGAAGACGCCGACAAGGCGAAGTCCCAGCTGGAAGAAGCCGGCGCCACCGTCGAGCTCAAGTGATTGCAGGCTCCTGAAGGAGCTGCTTGAACTGCAAGCCCCGCACCATGGTTCTCCATGGAGCGGGGTTTTTCATATCGCAATGAGGTTTGGCCGGGTCGGAGCGGAGCCGACGAGGGGGAACCTTCATCGATGTAGATGGGGCGTTCGCGACCGTCGTGATGATCTATATCAGCAGTTGATTGTTTCTGACTCAAGTTGAGCAATAGTGATTAAATATGTTACTATGCCTCTGTATCTTGGTTTACTGCCCTGATTCTTCCCGTTCGAGGTCGACGTTAAGAGGAATGCAATGACGCACATGTTCAGCAACCAGTATTGGACCGTGACATCGGGAGACCTGTCGGACCGGCGGCGCCCCCTGGATTCGCCGGGGTTCGCCGATACCCCTGATGGTGCCACGCCGATAGTCATCGACCCGAGTCAACAGCATCAGCCCTGGTTGGGTGCCGGAGCCGCCATCACCGATGCCGCAGCCTCGCTGATCTGGGGATGCCAGTCCAAGGAACAACGCCATGCCATGTTGGACGACATGTTCAATCCCGACAAGGCCGGGTTCTCCTGCATCCGCATTCCCCTGGGGTCCTGCGAACCGTCCTCCCAGCCGTATTACACCTATGACGACATTCCCTACGGGGACCATGACAAGGACCTGAAACACTTCTCCCTGGGTGAAGGGGAACCGGGCGCGCCCGATGCCACCAAGGACTTCAAGTACATCATCCCGGTCGTCAGGGAAATCCTCTCCATCAATCCGGCCGTGCGAATCATCGCCTCCCCCTGGAGCGCCCCGGCCTGGATGAAGAACACGGGGCATCTCTGCCAGGGTGGTCACCTCCGGTTCAATGAGTGGACAGGCAATGGGTATGACCCACTGGAGGATTCGTTTGAGGGGGTCTATGCACGCTACTTCGCCAGGTACGTGGACGAGATGGAGGCCCTGGGCATCCCCATCTGGGCGGTCACGGTCCAGAACGAACCTTCCAACGCGGCTCCCTGGCCCGCCATGACATGGACCCTGGCCCAGCAGGCGGACTTCGCCCACAGATTCCTGCGCCCGGCTCTCGATAGGAGCCACCCTCAGGTCAAAATCTTCATCAACGATGATTCCGCGCACAGCCTGACCGGTCCGGTCGACCGGGACGTCAGCCCGGCCCAGGCTGGATCGATTGACGGCCTGACGCTCCATGTGTATGACGACGACTACACCAAGCTGCCCAACGCCACCAGGGTCTACCCCCAGTGGATCTACGGGATGACCGAGCGCAGGTGCATGCTCAACGAGACGGTCGAGGACGCGGCCCACATCATGTCGGGCGTGATTGGAAACTGGCTTGTCCGGAACGGGGAATCCTTCATCACCCTCTGGAACATGGCACTGGACGAACGGGGCCTGCCCAACCAGATCGGAGCGGATGGCCGCCGTGGCGTCGTCACCATCGACCATGCCACCGGGCGGGTTCGCCGCAACCTCGAGTACTTCATGCTCAGGGCCTTCGGTCAGGATGTGGAACCGGGGTCCAGGGTCATCGAGTCCAGTAACTACACCCCCAACGGATGGAGCGGAGGCCTGGGGTCGGTGGCTTTCATGGCCCCGGACGGGTCCATCAGCGCCCACATCTACAACCCGACAGGTACCCCGATAAGGGCGGCCGTCACTGTGAACGGGTGGGGGAATCGCTGGCAGCTGGTGTCGGTGCCCGCCTGGGGAACGGTGACCATGCACCAGTCGGATGATTCAAGGATCAACAGGTCGTCGGTTCCGGATGATGGGGAGTTCGTCCTGGATATTCCCGCTTCGGGTCTTATGGATGACAAGGCCCCGGGCAAGTCCTGAACGTGACAGAGCGGCAGGGTGGGCCCGGGCAAACCCCAATGGCGGTAGTCGTGGAAATTCGTGAAACGAGGCAAGCATGAAAGAACTGTGGACAATCACATCGGGTGACCTCTCCCAAAGGCGTCGGCCAATGGACTCTCCGGCCACGGTGTCAGATCCGGGTCAGGCCGTCCCGATTCAGGTTGATCCGACCCGGCAGTATCAGCTTTGGGAGGGTGCCGGAGCGGCCCTGACCGATTCCAGTGCCTACCTGTTCATGACCAGTATGGACGCGGGTCAGCGCAGCAGGATACTGACCGAGATGTTCGATCCGGCCCAGGGCGGATTCTCTACCCTCCGCATCTGCATCGGGTCCTGTGACTTTTCGAGCCAGCGTTACTACTCGTATGACGACCTGCCCGATGGCGTGGTGACGGATGCGGCCCTGGATCACTTCTCCATCGGCGAGGGGGAGCCCGGCTCTCCCGATGCCACCAGGGACATGAAGTATGTGGTACCGGTCCTTCAGGAGATCATGGCCATCAACCCCGGCATCCGTATCCTGGCCTCTCCCTGGACGGCTCCGGCGTGGATGAAGACCAGCAACCGACTTGAAGGGTCGGGCCGGTTGCGGCTGGGTGAGTACTGTGGCAACGGGTACCGGAACAAGGACAAAATCGATTACGTCTACGCCCAGTACTTCGTCAGGTTCATCCAGGCCTACCGCGACTTGGGCATCCCGATTGCAGCCGTGACCATGCAGAACGAACCCTCCAACAATCCCTCCTGGCCCATGACCGTCTGGACCCCGGAGGAGCTGACGCGTTGGGGCGTTGACTATCTGCGCCCGGCCCTGGACCACAGTTTCCCCGAGGTCGAGATATTCTTCGGAGATGACGGACTTCGGTTCTTCACCCGGCCTGTCAGTGAGTACATGACCCCGACCGAATCCCTCAGTTTTGCCGGCTTCGCCCTTCATACCTATTCCGGCCTCCCGAAGTGGGTCTTCAACGCAAGCCGTCAGTTCCCCCAGTGGAGGGGCGTCATGAGCGAGCGTCGTTGCATGCTGGATGAGACCGTTGAAGAGGCCAGCCATGTCATGTTCGGCGAAATCGGCACGGGCCTGGTCCGCCAGGGCGTGGGCATGATCGATCTGTGGAACCTGGCCCTGGACGAGCGTGGTCTACCCAGTTGGGCCAAGACCGTAGGCCGCCGTGGCGTCATCACGATTGACTCAGGGACCGGCAAGGTGAAGCGGAACATGGAGTACTTCATGCTGCGCAACTATGGCCAGGATGTGCCGGTGGGGGCGCGCAGGGTTGCCTCCACCTCCTATACCCCTGATGGCCGTAGGGGTGGTCTTGGTTCGGTGGCCTTCGTCCGAGGGTGTGGAGAAATCAGTCTCATCCTCTATAACCCGACCGGAACCCCCGTTCAGGCGGCGGTAGGCATCAATGGGGAGGGGGCCGGATGGCGACTGGTTGAGGTCCCGGCATACGGGACGGTTTCCTACCATCGGGTTCCCGGCGAACGGATCAATGACTCCACTGTTCCTGATGATGAGGAGTTCGAGGTCTACATGACCCCCCACCCCGAGGATGACAGGGATGAGACCGATGTCTGACGGCACTCGGCACTCTTGACCGGCAGTGATCTGCTGCACGGTCGTATCGGTTCCGGCCGACGCCTTTCGGGGTGTCGGCCGGAACCGATTGTACTTCTATCGTCCTTGCCGCAGGGCGTCCCCGGCGTTTGCGGATAAGTCCTGATTTCGTGTAATGGGGCTCTGGGATGGGTGCCCGGCCTGTCGATGATGTGGATGATGTGCCGGTTATCGGTCGATTCATATGGCGGGCGGACCTATTTCAGGATTTCATGACACAATAGCCTTATTACTGTGTGAAGGCGGCTGCAGATTGGGAGGTCCATAGCGTGAGTGACGGTCAGAGACCAAAGCTGGAGTGGATGATTAAGGTCAATGGGGTCGAAGAGACCAGACTGGAACCCGGTCAGAGCTTGGAGATTGGGCGTAAGCCCCTGAGGCCTCTCGGCGATGATGGCAGACGACGCCTTGAGGTTCCCGATGGGACCAAGTCCATGTCCAAACGCCATGCCGTCTTCACCTATGGCAAGGATGGTTCCGCTGTCCTGCGTGACATGGGATCCACCAATGGCTCCTATCTGGTTCAGGGCGATGGTTCCCTGGTCCGGCTGCCCAGCCAGGCCGACTTCCTTCTGCCGGGATCTTCCGTGCGTTTCCAGTTCGGGGATGTGCCGGTGGACTTCGTTCAGGTCGAGGCACAGGTCCGGGCGGAGGACAGCCAGGCCCGCCAGGTGCCTGATCTCTTCTCCTACGCGAATGAGCGGAGGGAACCAGTGGAACCGGATGCCTCCGGTATGTCGGTGGACGACATCCTTGACATGAGGGCGGGCGAACCGACGGGTATTTTCCGTGCCGACGGGGTCCGGAACCGGGTCAGTGCCCTGCATGACATGGCCTTGGGTGCAGGTGATGCCGCAGCCACCCAGTCGCAGATTCCTCCTCAGGGCAACCAGGCGCCAGCACAAGGTGGACAGTCTGCAGGAGTTCCATCACAGCCTCAGCCCGGTGTTGAACCCCAGCCCCAGGCCCGACAGCAGCCACCGGCCCAAAGCCTGCCCGAACCGTCTGAACGGCAGCAGGTGCCCGCCCGATCCGCACAAGGCAATCAGCAGGTGGACGGTCTGCCGGTCCTGGCCCAACCCGGAGGACAGGAAGGAAAGCCCCCGGTCCAGCGCAATCTGTTCGACGATGCCAGAAACGCCCAGGCAGGCGAGGCAGGTACTCCTGCTCCGGCTGAGCAGGGTCAGCCGCAGGTTCGGCCGTATGCAGGTGCCATGCCCCAGTCGCAGGCAGAAGGCCAGTCTCAGCCTCAGGTCCAGCCTCAGGCTCAGGTCCAAGCCCAGCCTCATGCTCAACCTCAGTCCCAGCAGCCGTTGCAAGCCCAGACCCAAGCCGGGATGCAGCCGGCTACCCAGCCTCAGCAGCACCCCACCCAGGTACAGCCTGAAGCCCCAGTCCAGCAGCCCACACAGGAGGGGGCCTTCCAGCCACTCGGCGCAGTCGAACTGGCCCGTATGGCCCAGCAGGAACAGGAAATGGCCGGGGAACGCCAGGAGATTGAGGTCAGTTCGGCAGATGCTGAGCAGACCTACCGGCCTGCATTCGAGCCGGGTTCCGTCTTTGATCGGGTTGCCAAGGGGGAGTATGGCAATCAGGAGGAAGTCATCGAAGTGGATGGGATGAGTTCGGACGACGCCAAGCGCACCTCGGATTTCGCCCTCCAGTTCGAGATGGCCAAACACACCCAGCTGCTGCCCTTCCTGGCCATGAATCCTGCCCTTTATGATGACCTTTACGCCTGGTTGTCCGCCCAGGGCAACGAGGATATCGATGAGGCCCTTCAGGCCAATGAGGGCTATCGCGAGTATCTGAATGCCATCGGGAAGTGAGTCAGGAATGAGCGAACAGATAGTGAACAGTGACGAGATGGCCGAAGAGCAGGGAAGCGTGGGAATGAGCCAGGAAGATCGAAATGGGTCCGACCATGAACCCGAGCGGGAAGAGGCCGGCATGTCTGCCTTGGACCGCATCCGGTCGTGGAGGCAGGACTACCAGAACCAGGCCGGTGTCACCCCCCTGGAGAACATTGGGCAACTGGCTGCACAAATGGATCTGACCCATGCCCATCCCTCGGGAATCGCCCAGCTGTTCGCCAGCGGGCAGGTGCACCTGAATGCCCTCTTCAGGGACAGGGGGATGCTTCGCGCCGCCCATCGACGTCTGGAGCGGGTACTCGACGACCAGGCGGCAAAAGAGCGTATAAGCGGTTGCGCCCAGCTCTCCCTGGTGGTGGGTGTGGCAGCCTGGCAGGGCAAGGCCATGCCCGTCCTCCTTTACCCGGTCTGCATCGAGGAAGGGCGGGAAGGGGCATCCCGGGCCTCCATCCGCTTCACGGGAAAGGTCGACCTGAATCCGGTCTTTATCTCCGCCATGCGGGAGAGGGGGGTCAATCTGGACACCTCCAGGCTCTTCTCCGCCTCGCACTACGAAGGTGGCACCCCAGAGACCTCGTCCCTCTTCAAGGACATGACCGAGCTGATTGCCCCCAAGATCAACGACTTTACGATTGAACGGAAAATCGTTCTTGGATGCTACATCGAGCCCTCCGCCCAGCTGCTGGGGGAGAGCCTGACCATCCTGGACAGGATGGAGGCCGGGCCGACCGGCAATGATCTGCTGGATGCCATGGCGGGAGACCAGGAGGCCTCTGCCAGGCTCAGGGGCGAGTCCGTACCTGAGTACAGTCCTTTCGATGCCGACCCGCACAGTGAATTCGAGGCCGGAGACGTTGATAACCAGGTCAGGTATGCCGCCCAACTGGTTGGCTCGGGCCACAGCGTCCTCCTGGATGAACAGACCGGTCGGGAGAGCGCGGAAGATGCTCTGGCCATCGCAGCCCGCTGTGTCGCGGCGGGGCGGACGGTTCTCTACGTGCCCTGTGTGGTTGAGCAGAAGCGTCGGTTCCAGCACCGGCTTGAGGCCAACGGCATGGCTGATATGGTCCTTGATATGACCGACGGTCAGTTCAGTCAAGCCCTGGATCGACGTCTGATTGATGCTGTGGGCTTCAAGCCCGGTAAGGCGACCGAGCACTTCGACCAGGTGGCCGACGAGTTGGTGGGCGTGCGTACCCGGCTCACCCGGTACCTGGGCGACCTGCACGGTGTGGACACGGGTTGGGGAGTCTCGGCCTACCAGACCATCCAGAACCTTGCCCAGATTGCCAACCTTCCCTCCCACCCCGTGACCAGGGTCCGCCTGAGTGCGGCTACGGCCCACTCCCTCCAGGCGCAGATGGATGTCTGGGCCGAGAAGTTGGAGCGCGCGGCTCAGCTGGGTGAATTCACCATCGGACCCGACGACACCCCCTGGTTCGGGGCCACCCTGACCAGCGAGAATGAGGCCGTGGACGCCTATGCCAGGGTCGTCCGCCTCCTTCAACGGCTTCTGCCCGCCACCCGGGAGCAGGTCAAGTCCACCGTGGAGACCTGCGGTTTCCCGGTGCCTGCCACTGTTCGTGACTGGGGGAAGCAGGTGGTTGTCCTGAAGAACCTGCGTCGGGTCCTCGACGTGTTCCAGCCGGCCATTTTCGAGCGTGATATTCCGGCCATGATCGAGGCCACCAAGTCCAAGGCCGACCGAAAGGCCAACGGAACCAATCTTGGCTTCTGGGAACGCCGTCGACTGGTCAAGGAGGCCAAGAGCCTGCTCAGGCCGGGTGCCCAGGCCGAAGACCTGCATGCGGCACTTCAGGTGGTGGCCAAGCAGGCCGACCAATGGCGCACCTTTGTCCCCCATGGCGGCTGGCCCGTTCTTCCGCCCAAGCTGGATACGATAATCGACACCCAGGATGCCCTGATCCAAGACATGACGGCCCTGGATACGGTCCTGACCACCACGCCCAGCGGCGGCGACCTGGAAATCATGGAATTCAACAAGGTGGAGGAGAGGCTCAAGGCCCTCTTTGATGACCACCTGTCCCTGGATACCCTGCCGGAGCGTTGCTCCCTGGAAGGGGAGTTCAAGGCTGTTGGGCTGGAGGACCTTGTTCAGGACCTCCGCACCCGGCAGGTGGAGCGCGAGGCCGTCCGAGGAGAGCTGGGGCTGGCCTGGTGGACCACGGTCTTCGATGACATCATGCACTCCTCCCAGATCATCTCCAACCAGGATGGCTCGGCCCTGTCCAATGCCGCCGAGCGTTTCAACCAGGTTGATGCACAGCACGTGGCCAGTGTTGGACCCATGGTGGCCCAGGAGAGCGAGAAGCGTCTTTCGGAGCTGCTCTTCTCCCGCACCCAGGAGGCCAACCAGTTCCATACCATGCTGGCCGGGAACCCCGGTGCATCCCTCTCGGCTTTCCAGCAGGCGCATCCCGGCATTCTGGCAGCTACAAAGCCCATCATCATCGCCACCCCTGCAACCCTGGCCACCCGGACCAATCCGACTCAGCTGGCCGATACGGTCATCATCGATGCCGGGGCCCATATGCCATCCATCCAGGTCCTGACCGTCCTGGCCAGGGCCGGACAGGTGGCGGTCATCGCCCATCGTCCGACCATTACCTCGGAGGGTCTCCTCCAGCTGGTCGACCAGCTGGTTCCGGTCCAGGCCCCCGCCCGCCCGTCCAGGCGCAGCCCGATCCTGTCCGGCTTCCTCCAGGAGCATGGGTATGGGACCCTTCCCGCTTCGCTGCCTTGTGAACGATCCTGCGGAAGGGTCAGGCTGACCAGGGTCGAAGGTACCGGTGTGCCTGTCATGGCGACCGGCCTGGTCGAGTCCAACCAGCAGGAGGTGATGGCCGTTGTGGACCTCCTCCGGCAGCGGGCGGCCTCCTTCTCCATCGTGCCTGCCTCATACATCCTGACTGTCGTGACCCTCTCCTCCAACCACCGTTCCAGGTTGGGGGCCGAGTTGAAGGCCGCGGCCGCCAAAGATCAGGCTTTCGGCAAGTTCCTCCGACATGTACGCATCATCGGTATCGATGAGGTATGCGGGGCCAAGGCCACGGATGTGGTGCTGACCCTGGGCTTTGCCAAGACCTCCCATGGTCGTCTCCTGCAGCAATTCGGCGAGCTGGAGGGTGACGGCGGCAGCGGAATGCTCCTGGATGCTCTGGCCTTGGCCGACCGTGACCTGGATATCATCACTGCGTTCGAATCCCAGGACCTGGAGGACGATCGTCTCCACCAGCCTGGCCCCAAGCTCCTGAAGGAGCTCCTGGCCTGGGTTGAGGGCCTGGGTGATGAAGAACCCCAGCCGGGTTCGGCATCCGAATCGACCAACGTCCTCTTCCGCGACCTGGCCCAGCGTCTGCGCTCGCGTGGATTGGATGTTGCGGTCGACTACGGATATGAGGATTCCCCCAGGATTCCGCTGGTGGTTGGTCTCAAGGACAAGCCCTACGCCCTGGCCGTCCTGACCGATAATGTCGAATTCATGCATACCCAGTCCACCCGTGAGCGCCATCGCTTCAACACGGAGGACCTGCAAAGGCTGGGTTGGTCCGTCATGACCGTCTGGAGCGTCTCGACCTTCGTCAATCCGGATAAGGAAGCCGACCGTATCGTTGCCCGCCTGGCGGATATCTACCAGCAGGCCCACTGATGGTGGAAGCGGAAAGTCCTGGTCGTCCCCGCCGACACCGTCGTGTGGTGCGCACGGGGACGGAACGGTTCGATGCCGACAGCACCTTCATGGATTCCACGGATAGGCAGACCGAAGAGGATCGACGGAGCGAGGATGACCGTCGCATCCTGGACGAGCTTCCTCCCCATTGGGGTCTCTTCCCGGCTGAGGGCAAGGACTGAGCATCGGATGGCCGAATCTTTGTCTGCGGGCGCTCTCCGGACCGGGAGTCCGTTTGAGTACTGAAAGTCCCTGCCCGCAACCGGTTGTTCTGGTTGCAGGCAGGGACTCTTTTTGAAATCCGGCCCCCGTCGGGAGCGTTCCCCTCGGGGCTCACCTTGCCATGATTCCAGCCTGTTTGAAATTCACCGGCTGGATTCGGGACGCTCTGCGGCATGCTCACCCTGGTTTTCATCCGTCCGGGTTGCGCGGATGTCGGCGGCAATCTGCTGCAGGAGCTGGAGGGTCTGGTCCTCGGTGGAGGGGGTTCCGGGCTTGTCCTTGACCCCTGAGGCCGCCCTGCTGATCTGCCGCAGCTTGTTGATCGGCAGGATGATGCAGAAATAGACGGCAAGGGCGATGAGGAAGAAGTTCAGCAGGGCCGTGAGCACCGCACCGAAGGATATGGTGGCGTTCCGGTAGGTGATGGTCAGTAGTCCCGACAGGTCCGGCTTGCCGAAGATCATGGCGATCAAGGGGCTGATCAGGTTGTTGACGATGGAGTTGACGATGGTGGTAACGGCGGAGCCCATGACCACACCGACCGCCATGTCGATCATCGACCCCCGGGAGATGAACTGCTTGAACTCTCCCACCACGCCCTTGTTGCTGACCTCGGAGATTTTCCTGGCCGCCTGTGTGGTCTCCTTGACTGCGAAATGATTGATTGAGTCCATGACTTTCCTCCCTATCCTTCACTGTGCTCAAGGCACATGTCTGGATTCCTGTTTTCATTATCGGTGTCATGGCCTCGGGATGGTGCTTATTGTCTTCGGAGGGTGTCGGACCGGGACCCTCGATACCGGCCCCGCTCTTCAGGCGGACGGCCACCAGGGGAGTGTCCGGGTCCATGGAGAGGACCCTCACAGCATCATCGGGTTCCATCGCCATGGTGACAAGGCGAGCCTCCTGCTTGGGCGTGGAGGTGTCCGGGCCGGTGGTTGATGAGGTCTTGGGCTTCGGGGGGAGGTCGAGAATCAGTGCCTGCTGTGATAGGACGCATGGCCCGTCAGAGCCGGAGTCGTCGGTTGCCGAAGTGGGGTGGACGACAAGATTCGAAGGGACTGCTTCCTGTGGCCGACAACCGTGGGGAGCCAGCAGCTTGACCTGGTCGCCCGGGTCCAGGGAGTCGGTGCTGCTGGACAGGTGGAGGCTTACGGAGGTCGTCCCGGGTGGTTCCGGATGACGGCCGGCGACCATAACATCCAGAAGTGGGCGGTCTCGGGTGACGGATACCCGGGTGATTTGGCCCAGGACCTGGTCGGGTGAGGAAAAAGAGCCGGGCAGATCGTAGGAGCCGGTCATGGTTCTGGTCGAGACCATGGATGTGGTGATTATATCGCCGCGGGCTATGTCAGAGGCCGCAACAAGAATCTCCCGGTGTCCCATCAGGCCCATCAATATCTGCAGGAGGGAAAAGACCGCCAGACCCAGGCAAAATGAGGCGCCCAATCGGCGTACCGTATGGAGGCGCCGTCGAACGGCCAGTTGGTTGTCTGTCCGATCGGAAGGGCCGTGTGCCCTGGAGAGATGAAAATCAGCCATGGACC
The DNA here is from genome assembly GCF_000737865.1 of Bifidobacterium coryneforme. Taxonomy (NCBI): domain Bacteria; kingdom Bacillati; phylum Actinomycetota; class Actinomycetes; order Bifidobacteriales; family Bifidobacteriaceae; genus Bifidobacterium; species Bifidobacterium coryneforme. The sequence continues at coordinate 1,470,670 of NZ_CP007287.1, read as the reverse complement.
CAGGCTGTCAGGTGATTACCTGATTTGCCGGGTTCCATGGCTGATGTGGTCAAGTATGACGGGGAGTGCTACTTGCCGGAGTCGGAGGACCCCGAGGCCCCATCGGTGCGATAGAAGCCGTGCCCCTTGAACTCGATGGGAACAGCGGAGAAGACCTTGCGGACCTGTTCCTCATTGCACTTGGGGCAGATGGTGATGGGGTCGTCGTCGAAGGACTGCTCCTCCGTGAAGTCGTAACCGCAGTTCTTGCAACGGTAATGATAGGTAGGCACCGTTCGTTCCCTCCGCTGGTAATCGTTCTCTACACGAGTCTGGTCAACACCCACATCCTAGCGGTACTGGCGACCATAGGCGGTGGGTTCTGACTCTTCCGACCCTTATTATGACCCGAAAGCCGCTCGACGTGACCGGCCTGCCGCTGTAAGCGTGAATCCCGTCGGGGTCAGGACGGCATCGACCGGCAGGTCATGGGGCAGGTGGGGGAGAGGATCCGTGACCAGCTCCTCCTCCCAGCAGATGCCCACAACCAGGGCTCCGTCCGTCCGATTCACCAGGGCCCGGTCGTACCAACCGCCGCCCCGACCCAGCCTGGTCCCCAAGGTGTCTATGGAGAGGGCGGGTACCAGAATCAGGCGGGCTCCGGCCAGGCTTTCGGCAGGTAGGCTGACGCCCTCGGGTTCATCGGGCCGCCAGCCGCCGATGGTCTCCATCCGGCTCAGGTCGGTCGGTCCGCTCATGAGGCCCCATCCGACCTCCAAGCCGGTGCCCAGTTTGGGTATGAGGACCTGATAGCCGCAATCCAGGAGGGTCTTGAGGAGGTCGTCCGTAGGAACCTCACCCCGTATGGAAGAGAAAGCGGCGGCCCTCGGGATGTCGCCAAGGACGGCTCCCTCCCTGCCGTGATCTGACGCATCCATCCGGTCGTCTTCTTTCGATGCAACCATCGGGAGAACCGATTCGAGCAACTGCACGGCCAGATTCCGACCAGCCTTAGAGAGTCGGTCGTCGCTGATGTGGTGCCGCTCCGACAAGCGCCTCTTGCGCAGGGCGTTCTTGCAACTCCCATTCTGGTCCATGACCCCACCGTGTGGGGTTTGGGCGCTCGCGCCCATCCTCCCCGTGCTCGGGTCGTTCTCCACTGGCATGGCTTCTCCTATCCGGTGGTTGACGAAACGCGACCGGAGACGTGAGCGGCAACATGACAGTGTGCCGGACCGTCAGGGTCATAAGGACCGTTTTATCAGGAGATTCCCACGATTGGTAGTCCACAGCGGTGGCCGGACGAGGATACCGGTGAGTTCGGGGCGATTTGGCGATCGTTTGGTGAGACCATGGAGATATGTCCGTCCTCCAGTCCTTGCGTGATGCCTGGCATGGCAGTCAGTCCCGTGATCAGACCCGTGCCCTGATTCTCCCCGATCGGCTCACTGCGCCACCGGGGCACGGTGATTTTTGCCTGAGACCCATCCGGGAGAGTGACCAGGAGGAGTGGAACCGGGTGCGGTGGGATAACCGGGACTGGCTTGCGCCTTGGGAATCCGGCGACCCCACGCACGGTCCAGGCATGAGTTACGCCCAATGGATGAGCTCCCTGGAGCGGTCCAGGCGTGAGGGAAGTTCGGCCCTCTTCCTGATGGAGTTTCAGACCAGGCTGGTCGGGCAGGTATCACTTGGGGCAATCTGCTACGGGGCCATGCGAACGGCTGTGGTGGGCTATTGGGTCGCCGAGAAGTGGATCGGTCATGGTTTCGCACCGCTTTCCCTGGCCCTGCTGGCTGACTGGGCCTTCCGGGCCGATACGGGCCCTCATCTGCACCGCATAGAGGTGGCCATTCTGCCGGAGAATCAAAGATCCCTTGCCGTGGCACGTAAGGTGGGTCTGAAGCCTGAGGGGCTGAGAAGGGGATACATGTATGTGAATGGGGCATGGAGGGATCATCTGACCTTCAGTCTTTTGTCGGAGGATTACGATCCGCGGATTCTGGACCGGCTTTAGGGCCGTTCATGATCCGTCCCATTCGTCCAGGAAAGGTCCAGAAGGCCGACACGCCTCGCCTTCCCGGTCTATTTGGGGTATGCCGTCAACTAACGTAGGGCCTTATGGTTTACGAATCGCTCAGCAGCATCGTTATGGTGGTGATTGCGGCGATTCTGGTACTGGCTTGGTTGCCGGGGCGGACCGTAAGAGGTATGAAACGGGCCTCGGAGCACCGTCAGGACAAGCTGTCCACCTCCCTTCACATGGTTGGGGAGCAGGACGGCATGCGGTTCGGTGATGCCGGGCCGCAAACAGCGAAAGGGTTGGTCATGCAGCAGAAGCAGCAGGACAAAGCCTCGCTGGGTGAAGCCCAGCGAATCCGGCGCGTTCGGCAGATGCGCCGGGAGGCGATTCGCAGGCGGCGCATTCTGGTCGTCTCCCTGCTGATGGTGACGGCCCTGGTTGCCGGGTTCTCCTTCCCTATGGAGTACAGCTTCTGGTTCATGCTCATTCCCCTGGCTCTGACGGTCATGGTTCTGATTGCCGGGGCCCATGCATCGGCTCAGGCCCGTGCCTGGGAGGCCAACCTGGCCCGGCGCAAGGCCCTCCAGCGTCGCCAGCGAGCCGCCAGCCTGACGAAAGGTGGCGGCCGTCCTTCCGGCAGGGCCGCCGTGTCTCCGGCTGATGGCGGGGAGCCCGTGGGGTCGCCCTCGGAGATTGCAACGGATGTCCTTGACCAGCAGGAAATCAACCGGACCATTGCCAAGGCCCGCGAGGACAAGCGCGCTGCCCTGAGTGCCCGTAAGCGCAAGACCGAAAATGCGGCGGCGAATACCAGGACCGGCGAGAAGGGTGGAACCAAGGGCGGGAAGACCCCGTCGGCGGATGCCAAGATTGCCGATCGCTCCGAGCGCCGTGGCGGTGTACGGAATGCTGCTGAGAGGAACTCCACTTCAAGTGCCGAGAAAGCAGGGCAGCCTGCCGGGGCCGGGAAAACGGGGAAGGCTGCACGGAAGGCAGGAAAAGGTACGGTCTCTCTTCGAGGACAGCAGGTCAACCTGGAGTCCTTCACTGCTGCTGCTCCTGCTCAGGTATCGGGCGACGCGGGTCAGGATGCCACCCACGAACTGGAGCGGATCAAGCCCTCTCCTGCCCTGGACGCCTTTGAGATGGCCGCATCCCAGGATTTGATTTCCTTCTCCCTGGGTTCACCCCGGAATGGATCGATGCCGGAGTCCGAAGGGCCGCAGAGTCTGGAGATCAAGTCCACAAGGCAGGTCTCCAAGGCCGAGCCGGCCAAGGCGGAAACCCGAGGGAAGAAGGCAGGGAAGCGAAAGAACGCCGACCGTGCAGGCAAGACCGGAACCGGCTCTTCCGAAAAGGGCCGGGTGGATATGCCCAAGGACTTCCATCAGCGTGAGATGGAGGCCGACGTGGAGGTTCCCAAGCAGAGCTCGGACTCGCTCTCCATCGGAGTCGAGGCCATCCTGGCCCGTCGGCAGCCGTCCAGGCAGGACTGAGTGCCCGACCCTGCGGTGACTGTTCACTGTCGGCATTAGCACTCAAGTTGGCAGAGTGCTAATTTCGCGCTACGATGACAGGTAGCGCAAAGGAATGCGTGGTGAGTGTTCGTCAGCCTCTCATCGACGTTCCGGCGTGGGTTTATTGGCTGTTCTCACAGATGTAGGGAGGTCCACAGTGTCGATTGCACTCACACCGTTGGAAGATAAGATCGTCATCAAGCAGGCTGAGGCGGAGACCAAGACCGCTTCGGGTCTGGTGATTCCTGATACCGCCAAGGAGAAGCCCCAGCAGGGCGAAGTCCTGGCTGCCGGTCCCGGACGCCGTGATGACAAGGGGGAGCGTATCCCCATGGATGTCAAGGTTGGCGACAAGGTTCTGTATTCCAAGTACGGCGGCACCGAGGTCACCTATGGTGGTGAGGACTACCTGATCGTGTCCGCGCGCGACGTGCTGGCCATCCTCAAGTAGGCTGGACCTTATCGATTTTTCTGGCCGGGTGTCCTGAGGGGCCCCGGCTTTTTCGTATCCGGGCGCCGTCCGGGTCCGCTATGCGAGCCCTGTGGTGTCGTAAGTGGTCCTGAAGCTTGTGCCCGGCGCATGGCCCGCTACCATGGTGGCCATGGCATACAGACATCGCTCTTCCATTGATGCCCTGCCCGGCTACAGGCAGGGCAAGGCGGCTCCGGTCACCCCGGGACTGACCCCCTATAAGATCTCCAGCAATGAGAACCCCTATCCTCCTCTGGCCGCTGTCAGGGAGGCCGTGTCGGGCCGGGCCCTGGTTCACCTGAACCGCTATCCGGATATGCGTGGGACGGTGCTCGTCGAGCGCCTGGCCCGCCTGCACCAGGTTGCCCCGGAGAACATCCAGCTGGGGTGCGGGTCCACGGAGGTCATCACCCAGCTGGTCAATCTTGTGGCCGGCGAGGGGGATGAGGTGATGTATCCCTGGCGGAGTTTCGAGGCCTATCCCATCATCGTGACCGGTGCCGGAGCCACCTGCGTGCCGGTGCCGTTGAACGGCAGGGGCGGGCACGACATCGAGGCCATGATTGCCTCTCTGACCGACAGAACGCGTCTGGTCATCGTCAATAATCCCAACAATCCTACGGGTACTTCGGTTTCGCAGGAGGAGGCGCTGCGTCTGCTTGAGGCGGTGCCCGATGATGTCCTGGTTCTCTTCGACGAGGCGTATTTCCAGTTCAATGACGATCCCGCCCAGGCCAAGGGGCTGGAACTCATGCGGAATCATCCCAATGTGGTTGTGGCAAGAACCTTTTCCAAGGCCTATGGCTTGGCCGGCCTGCGCATCGGCTACGCTGTGGCACCGGCCGAGGTGGTCCAGGGACTGAGCAAGGTGGCCCTGCCCTTCGGTGTCAGCGACATGGCCCAGGAGGCCGCCATGGTCAGTCTCGATGTGTCCGACCAGCTCCGGGATCGCGTGGAAGGCATCATGAAGGAACGAGCCAAGGTGGTTGCCGCCCTGGAGGGGCAGGGATGGTGGATTCCCCGCTCCCGGGCCAACTACTTCTGGTTGCCCCTGGGTGGGGCCACGGACCAGGCCTATGAGAGCTTCCTTGCCAACGGTCTCGCGGTCAGGGCCTTCCCGAACGAAGGCATACGCATAACCATCGGGGAGGCCGAGGCCAACGACCGGGTCATCCGGGTCTGTGCCGATCTTAAGGAGCAGGGGCTGATCTGAGGATTTGTGGGAGCCGCGGGCGGTCAAGGGAGACCGCCCGGCTCTGTATGCGCTGGCATGGCCCTTTTCTGTCCTTCGCTTTTCCCCCTCTGTTTATGGCTTGTGGAACAGGGGTGCCAGGTCCCGAACAGCCAATCTTTGAGGGGTCGAAGTTTTTGTTAGGTTTCTCACAAGCTGCCATAAACACCCGCTTTTAGGCTTGTGTCCGCTCTTGGGAGCCTATATATTGTGGTTGCCTGCACTGGAGATAACAATATCTAGTGCCTGTACGGCAGTAGCCCTATCCATATCCGTCTGTTGCAGGGTACGTCCAAGGACTGCTGCGGACGAGAACCATATGAGCGGGGGTAGAAGACGTTATGAAAGGTAGGACGGACATGAGTGCGAAAATCGAGACCGAGGCAGCCGGGGCCTATGCGGATGATGCGATGATGAAGGCCTCCATTACCCCGCCCGAGTACCGGGTCAATCCCGAGGGCAGGGTCCGACCGGTCAATTGGAACCACATCACCGATGAGAAGGACCTGGAGGTCTGGAATCGCCTGGTCTCCAACTTCTGGCTCCCCGAAAAGGTTCCTCTGTCCAATGACATTCCCTCCTGGAATGGTCTGACCGAGCATGAGCGGCAGACCACGGTCCGGGTCTTCACCGGTCTGACCATGCTGGATACCACCCAGGCCACCATCGGAGAGCTGGTTCAGATAGATCATGCCCGCACCGAGCAGGAGCAGGCCATCTATACCAATATCGCCTTCATGCAGTCGGTCCATGCCCGGTCCTACTCGTCGGTCTTCTCCACCCTCTGCTCCAGCGACGAGATCGACAGGGCCTATCGCTGGGCCGTGGCCAATGACGTCCTCCAGGAGCGGGTCCATGCGGTCCTGCAGGAGTATGTCAGCGATGATCCGTTGAAGCGCAAGGTGGCTTCCACCATGCTCTCCTCCCTCATGCTCTATGCCGGGTTCTATCTGCCGCTGTATTTCTCCAGTCACGCCAAGCTGATGAACACGGCTGATATGATTCGCCTGATTCTGCGCGACAAGGCCATTCATGGCTACTACTCCGGTTATAAGTTCCAGCGGGGCCTGGAGGATAGGACCGAGGGTGACCGCGTCATGCTGGAGAAGTTCACCAATGACCTTCTCGACAGGCTCTATGACATGGAGATGGTCTACTCGGGCCAGATCTATGAGGGGTTCCCCTTTGTGGACGATGTCTTCGCCTTTGTTCGGTACAACGCCAACAAGGCGCTGATGAACCTGGGCTATCCGGCACGGTTCGGATCGGACCAGACCGCTGTCAGTTCGGAGATTCTGGCCGCACTGTCTCCGTCGGCCAATGAGAATCACGATTTCTTCTCCGGGTCCGGGTCATCCTATGTCATGGGACATTCGGAGTCCACGGATGACGGCGACTGGGATTTCTGAAATATTGCCCGGGATGGGCATCTATGTGAGATGAAGAACAGTTGGCACAATATGTGGTGCTCGTTTTGCGGCGAGTCCCCATATATAGTAGTTGAGGCTTCCTGATTTGAAGGCAGGGAGCACGCAGGTTTTATCCGGGGAGATCCGGAGGCTTCAGGAGGTCATCGTATGTCGGATATGGCGAAACCGGGTCCAGTCGGGCCGGGGGACCAGGGGGAGGTCAGCCCTCCGGAGCTGGCTGCAAAGGGGGACCGTGTAGGGTCGGTGGTCTATTTCTCCTCGGCCTCGCAGAACACGGCCAGATTCATCGCCAATTGCCATCTGGAGGATGAGGGGATTGATGTGTTCCGAATCCCCCTCCGTCCCAAGGATCCTGAGCTCAAGGTGAACCAACCTTACATTCTGGTGGTGCCGACCTATGGTGGCGGTTCGGCCAAGAAGGCGGTCATGCCCCAGATAAAGCGCTTCCTCAACGATCCGCAGAACCGGGCCTGCATCCGTGGGGTCATCGCTTCGGGCAACACCAACTTCGGCGACGCCTTCTGCATGGCCGGTGACATCATCTCACGCAAGTGCCAGGTGCCCTTCCTCTACTATTTCGAACTCATGGGCACCAAGGAAGACGAAGACAAGGTCCGTAAGGGTGTGCTCGACTTCTTCCACAATCATCCTGAATAAAAACAACAAGACACCGATACAGACAAGCCAGGAAAGGACGCAGATGGGCGCCTACGACGATACTTCGCTCAGTTTGGACAAGACGGGGACCCGTGAGGAGCAGGACCATGATCCAGCGCATGACTATCATGCGCTGAACGCCATGCTCAACCTCTATGACGCGTGACGCGGATGGCAGGATCCAATTCAACAAGGACAAGGAGGCCGAGCGCCAGTATGTCACCCACCATGTGGCTGCCAACACCATGGCCTTCCCTTCCACCGCCGAGCGGCTCAGGTATCTGCTGGATAACGAGTACTACGATCGGAAGGTCTTCGAGCGTTACACCCCCGAGTTCCTGGACAGGATCTACGACCACGCAGCCAAAAGCGGATTCGAGTTCGATACCTTCCTGGGTGCCTTCAAGTTCTATACCTCCTATGCGCTGAAGAGCTTTGACGGCAAGCAGTACCTTGAGGACTTTCCCCAGCGTTCAGTGGCCGTGGCCTTGGAGCTGGCGGATGGTGACGAGGATGCGGCAATCAAGTATGCGGATGAGATCATCTCCGGCCGCTTCCAGCCCGCCACGCCCACCTTCCTGAACCTGGGCAAGGCTCAGAGGGGGGAGCCGGTCTCCTGCTTCCTGGTGCGTATCGAAGACAACATGGAGTCCATCTCCCGTGGCGTCAATGCCGCCCTCCAGCTCTCCAAGCGCGGCGGTGGCGTCGCCCTTCTCCTCAGCAATCTGCGCGAGATGGGCGCACCCATCAAGCACATCGAGAACCAGTCCAGCGGCGTGGTGCCGGTCATGAAGCTCCTGGAGGACTCCTTCTCCTACGCCAACCAGCTTGGTGCCCGTCAGGGTGCAGGTGCCGTTTATCTTTCGGCCCACCATCCCGATATCATGCGCTTCCTGGATACCAAGCGTGAGAACGCGGACGAGAAGATTCGCATCAAGTCCCTCGCCCTGGGCGTGGTCATTCCCGACATCACCTTCGAGCTGGCCAAGCAGAGGGCCCCCATGGCCCTCTTCTCCCCCTACGATGTGGAGAGGATCTACGGGAAGCCCTTCGCGGACATCTCCATCAGCGAGCACTACGATGAGATGGTCAAGGACAAGCGAATCCACAAGAAGTACATCGACGCCCGTGACTTCTTCATGACCCTGGCCGAGATCCAGTTCGAGTCCGGCTACCCCTACATCCTCTTTGAGGACACGGTCAACAAGGCCAACCCGATTGACGGGCGCATCACCATGTCGAACCTCTGCTCGGAGATTCTTCAGGTCCAGGAGCCCAGCACCTATACCGAGAACCTTGACTACGACCATGTCGGTCGCGACATTTCCTGCAACCTGGGGTCACTCAACATCGCCAAGGCCATGGATGGTGGTCTGGCCGACACGGTGGAGACCTCGGTGCGGGCCCTGACCTCGGTGGCGGACCATACCAACATCGAGGCCGTCCCCTCCATCAAGCGGGGCAACGATGAGGGTCACGCCATCGGTCTGGGGCAGATGAACCTCCATGGATTCCTGGCCCGTGAGGGAATTCACTACGGGTCCGAGGAGGGGTTGGACTTTACGGACATGTACTTCATGACCGTTGCCTACCACTCCTACAAGGCCTCGCATAGGATTGCCGTCGAGCGGGGGAAGGCCTTCGATTCCTTCCCCAGGTCCGACTATGCCAAGCCGGCCGGGCAGGGGAACTACTTCGATAAGTACACGGATGGCCGCAGGTCCCTGGAACCCAGAACCCAGCGGGTCAAGGATCTCTTCAACCAGTACGGGGTGGAGATTCCCACGGTCGAGGACTGGAAGCAGCTCCAGGCGGACATCCTCAAGGACGGCATCTACAACCAGAACCTCCAGGCCGTTCCCCCCACCGGTTCGATTTCATACATCAACCACTCAACCAGCTCCATCCACCCGATTGCCTCCAAGATCGAGATTCGCAAGGAGGGTAAGATCGGGCGCGTCTACTATCCGGCTCCCTATATGACCAATGAGAACCTTGAGTACTTCGAGGATGCCTATGAGATTGGTTGGCAGAAGATAGTGGATACCTATGCCGAGGCCACCCAGCATGTGGACCAGGGGCTCTCGCTGACCCTCTTCTTCCCTGATACGGCCACCACCCGTGACCTGAACAAGGCCCAGATCTACGCCTGGCGCAAGGGGATCAAGACCCTCTACTACATCCGCATCCGCCAGCAGGCCCTGGAGGGTACCGAGGTCGAAGGCTGCGTCAGCTGCATGCTCTGACCCCTGCGGGTCCGACACACCTCGGACCGCTACCGTGACCGGCTCCGCCCCTTTTGGGACGGGCCGGTCGCCCTCTGTCATGGCCCTGCATGTCGGTTCGTCCGATAGACTGGTCATTCCACCCGATGCCCGCCAGGCCGCGTCCCTGGTCGTCGGAATCAAACGTTGACTTATAGAAGTAGTCAGGGCCGGTTTCAAGCCCGTCCCACCCAATAAAAGGAGCGTCATCATGGTCCCACCTATTTCCATCCCGCGCCAGCCGCTGAAACTGATCGATCGGGTCACCGCCATCAACTGGAACCGCCTGGAGGATGATAAGGACCTGGAGGTCTGGGACCGTCTTACCGGTAACTTCTGGCTGCCCGAGAAGGTTCCGGTCAGCAATGATCTGCCCTCCTGGCAGGCCATGACCGAAGAGGAGCACACGCTGACCATGCGTGTCTTCACCGGCTTGACCCTCCTCGACACCATCCAGGGCACGGTGGGCGCCGTCAGCCTGATCCCTGATGCCCTGACCCCGCACGAGGAGGCTGTCTACACCAACATCTCCTTCATGGAATCGGTGCATGCCAAGTCCTACTCCTCCATCTTCTCCACCCTGGCCTCCACCCCCGAGATCGATGCGGCCTTCCAGTGGAGCGAAGAGAACGAGTTCCTTCAGCGCAAGGCTCAGATCGTTCTGAACTATTACGAGGGTGACAACCCCCTGAAGCGCAAGGTGGCCTCCACCCTGCTGGAGTCCTTCCTCTTCTATTCCGGCTTCTATCTGCCCATGTACTTCTCCAGCCATGCCAAGCTGACCAACACGGCCGACCTGATCCGCCTCATCATCCGGGACGAGGCCGTGCACGGGTATTACATCGGGTACAAGTACCAGAAGGGCCTGGCCAAGGTCTCCGAGTCCGAGCGACAGGTCATGAGCGACTATACCTACGAACTCCTGGGTGACCTCTACGACAACGAGGTGGAGTACACGGAGAGTCTGTACTCGGGTGTGGGCCTGGTCGATGATGTGGAGAAGTTCCTGCGGTACAACGGAAACAAGGCGCTGATGAACCTGGGCTATCCCGCCCTCTTCCCCGCCGACACCACCGATGTGAACCCGGCCATCATCGCCTCGCTGAGCCCCAACGCCGACGAGAACCACGATTTCTTCTCCGGTTCCGGGTCCTCCTATGTCATGGGGAAGGCCGTGGAAACCGACGACGACGATTGGGACTTCTGAGTTCTGAGGATATTGCTCCAAGCAACCTGCGACACGGGGTCTGTTGGACTTGCGAAAAAAAACAAAACGTGTCATTATAGGCAAGTTGTCGTACGGAACCTTGGTTTTAGTGCGGCATGGCGGATTTCCCAAGCGGTCAAAGGGAGCTGACTGTAAATCAGCCGCGTAATGCTTCAGTGGTTCGAATCCACTATCCGCCACGCCTCGGTAGCTCAGTGGCAGAGCACTTCCTTGGTAAGGAAGAGGTCGTGAGTCCGATTCTCACCCGAGGCTCTCTGGCGGGGTAGCTCAGCTGGCTAGAGCGTACGACTCATAATCGTAAGGTCAAGAGTTCGAGTCTCTTCCTCGCTACTGTGGCCGACATACGTCGGTCGTGCAACGACTATAGAGGTGAACCATGGCAAAAGCCGCAGATATCCGTCCTGGCATTACGCTGGCGTGCACCGAGTGCAAGGAGCGTAATTACATTACGACCAAGAACCGTCGTAACACTCCTGACCGTCTGGAGCTCAAGAAGTTCTGCCCGCGTTGCGGCAAGCACACGCTGCATCGCGAGACCCGTTGATTGCATAGCGCTTACGGAAAAGGACCCGGTCATCTGGCCGGGTCCTTTCATATTCTCCCTGGAATGGGATTTGGCGATCCTGGTCGCCTGGCTCAGTCCCAGTCCTGATAGGCCACGGCGAAGGCCTGATCCAGGTCGGCGATCAGATCGTCGGGACTCTCCAGACCCACGGATATTCGAATCAGATCGTCACTCACTCCGGCGCTGAGGCGGCATGGCCCGGGGACCTCGCGGTGGGTGATGCGCGCCGGGTCCACAATCAGGGTCCTGCAGTCACCGATGTTGGGCATGTAGGACAGGAGATGGACCGAGTCCACGATTCGCTTCACCTGCTCATATCCACCCCGGACCTTGAAGGAGAGGATCGTGCCTACTCCCTTGGGCAGCATGGTCGAGGCCAGACGGTCCTGCAGGTCCGCATCGCCCCTGTGCCGGCCCTCGGGAATGCCCGAGTAGTTGACATACTCCACCTGGGGGATGCTCAAGAGGTGACGGGCCAGGGTTTCCGCCGTCCTCACCTGGGTGGTGACCCGTTGGGCCAGGGTCTCCAGCCCAGTCAGCTGCAGGTAGGCCGTGAAGGGGCTCATGACCGCCCCGAAGGTGTGGAGATACTTGGTGTGGACCCTGTTGAGGAAGGCCAGGTTGCCGAAGGCATCGAGGAAACTGACCATGGATCCGCGGCGCTCGTCGCTGATGATCAGCTCAGGCTGGGTCATTTGAGGGTACCGTCCGTTGCCCCAGTCGAACCGTCCGGCATCGATGACCACGCCTCCCAGTGCGTTGCCGTGCCCGGCGACCCCCTTGGTGGTGGAGTGGACGACTATATCAGCCCCGAAGTCAATGGGATTGAGCAGGTATGGGGTGGGGACCGTATTGTCGATGATCAGAGCGACCCCGTGCCGGTGAGCCAGGTCCGCCAGTCCCGGTATGTCGGCTATCGCCGTGGACGGGTTGGATACGGACTCGGCGAAGATGGCCCTGGTGTCATCCCTGATGAGGGATTCCACCGCATCGAGATCGTTGATGTCTTCGACGAAGTCGGTCTCGATGCCGAAGTTGGGGAAGAAGGTCTTCATGGCATCCACCGAGGTTCCGTAGAGGTCGACCGGTGAAATCAGCCTCCCGCCACCTTCGGCCGCACAGAGGAGTGCCGATGATACGGCGGCCATGCCCGAGGCCATGGCCACGGCCCCCTTGCCTCCCTCCAGACTGGACATACGGTCCTCCAGGACCTTGACCGTCGGATTGGACAGGCGTGAGTAGGAGAACCCTTCGATTTCGCCGGCAGCCAGGGCATCGCCCCGGTTGGCGGTGACCATGTCAAAGGCGGCCGACTGGTAGATGGGAACGCTGGCCGAGCCTCCTCCCTGGCTTCGACAGTCGTAGCCGCCATGGACGGCCCTGGTCGCAAATCCTTGGCTCATGGCGGTCAACCCCTCTTCATGTGATGGAAGCACCCATTTCACTCATTTATCAAACCCTCTTCAGATGGCTGCGGCAACGGCACCACCATAGATGTTCCTTATAGGGCGTTATCGAGGGCGTATATTTCGTCAGTCGGACCATCCGGCGGGGGAGTGGCCGCGGATTTGTAGACCGATTGATGTTGCAATCGGCGGCCGTCTACGTGTCTGGAGCCACTCTCCGGTGCGCGATGATACAGTGAAAGACATGCCAGAAGCATCTTCCACCAAGGCCTCCACTCCAACCTTTGCCGATATCACCACCATGGGTGTGGGAGGGCGGATTGCGTCCTTCGTCCAACCCCACGACAGGGTCGGGCTGATCGAAGCGGTGGAGAACGCCGATTCCAATGGTCTGCCGCTCTGTATGATCGGCGGCGGGTCCAACCTCCTGGTTTCGGACAAGGACTTCCCGGGGGTGGTGGTGCGCGATACCCGACAAGGCATCTCGGTTCCTGACGAGGTGGCGCCCCCGGAGGGCGGGGACCCCACAGTCCATATCAATGCTCCGGCCGGGACCAACTGGGATGACCTGGTCTCCTACTGTGTCCGGATGCATCTGATCGGTATCGAGGGACTGTCGGGGATACCCGGAACGGTCGGCGCCTCGGTTGTTCAGAACATCGGTGCCTACGGACAGGAGGTCGGCGGCCTTGTCGACTCTGTCGAGGTCTGGGACCGTCGGGACAAGGTAACCGCCTATCTCAAGGCTGCGGATCTGAACTTCGGCTACAGGACCTCCCTTCTCAAACAGACCATGTATCAGGCCCCGGCCGTTCCCGATGACCACTTCTTCCCGACACCACGGTATGTGGTCCTTTCGGTCACCCTGGTCCTGCGGCACGGTTCGTCCGCTCGGGTGGGCTCAGCCCAGCTGGCCAAGGCCCTGGGTGTGGAACCCGGGTCCTCCCTTCCTTTGGAGCGGATTCGCCAGGCGGTGCTGACCGTCAGGGCAGGCAAGGGGATGCTGGAGGACCCCTATCGCTATCTGACCGACTGGATGGGAGGTTGCCGAAGGGCGTCCGATCTGGAAGAGGCCTTGGCCGCTGTCCAGGGTGACCTCCAAGGTCCACGGGGTGAGCGGGTGCTCCTTGACCGCCACAGTTGCGGCAGCTTCTTCACCAATCCGATCGTCACCCGTGAGGTTGCGGATGCCCTGCCGACGGATGCCCCACGCTATTTCGTCGACACCGTACACGGCGACCCGGCTGCCGGTCCATCCTTGGTCAAAACCTCGGCGGCCTGGCTGATCGACCATTCCGGTTTCCATAGGGGATTCTCTCTCGGGGAGGGGTCTGCTGCCGCCCTGTCCGACATGCACACCCTGGCCCTGACCAACCGGGGAGGGGCCGGGTCCGATGACCTGGTAGCCCTTGCCCGGACCATCCAGGAGGGGGTGGATCGCACCTTCGGCATCCACCTGGTTCCCGAGCCCGTCACTCCTGGCATCAACCTGGCCTGACAGCCCCGGCGAATACTGCGCGTACGGGCGAGAGCCGTGTGGATGCCGATTTCGCGCGGCCCTCGTCTCTCCTTGGTTTTCTCGTGTTTCCCGCCCCTGAGCCTCATGTGCCTGCGGGTCTGATTTCCTCTCCTGCCATAGCTGTCGGGGCAAGCAACAGCTGGCAACTTATTCCTCCGCCATCCTTCGGCCGCATAGCTTGAAAACAGCAGCGGACGTGTCAGGTCGTCCCCGTGTCGGCGCGGGATGTGACGGACCTGTTGGGTCCATCGGTCCTTGGCATGGAGGAATGGTATGGCGGCTTCCCACGACATGGTTGTCAGCGGTGTCCGTCCCGGAAAGGTCCTTCTGGTTGGCGAGAGCATGGGGCTTTTCTCGGCAGGTGAGGAAGGCCCATGCAGTGAAGTGGGGTCCTTCAGGGCATCGGTGGCCGGTGCGGAACTCAACGTTGCGGTCGGCCTGGAACGGCTGGGTCAGCACCCGGTCTATATGACACGCCTCGGTTCCGATCCGATCGGAGATCGGATTCGATGCTTCATGCGCCAGAACGATCTGGATACCTCATTGGTGGGTACGGATGCCTCCCGTTCCACCGGCTTCATGATGAAGTCCAAGGTAGAGCGGGGCGACCCCAAGACCTACTACTTCCGCAAGGGGTCGGCGGCCTCGGCCATCAGCCCCTCCGATATCGGATCCATCGATTGCGCGGGTATCTCCCTGATGCATATGACCGGCATCCTACCGGCCCTTTCCGCCAGCACCATGGAGGCGAGCGAGGCCCTGATGGATATGTCCCGGGCAAACCGGATCTTCATCTCCTTCGATCCGAACGAACGCCCGGCCCTATGGAAGAGCGACGGGCATATGAGACGGACCCTCCTGTCCCTCTGTGCCAAAGCAGACCTGGTCCTGCCTGGCATCTCCGAAGGCAGGCACCTGTTCGGCCTGGACAAGGTCCGCGATATCGGCCAGGCCTTCATCGACAACGGTGCCCGCTACGCGGTCGTCAAGGACGGGCCGGACGGGGCCTACGCGACGGACGGCCACGAAGGGGTCTACGTTCCGGGTTTCAAGGTGGATGCGGTGGTGGACACGGTCGGTGCCGGTGATGGTTTTGCGGCAGGTGTCCTCTCTGCACTCCTGGAGGGCGGGCCCCTGTCGGAGGCTCTGGAGCGCGGGTGTGCCATCGGCGCCATGCAGACCCAGGTGGTCTCCGATAACGAGGGTCTGCCCACAAGGGCCGAACTGGACGACTTCATGGCTCGCCACGAACGGGCGGATGTCGCGGACGGGACGATGGAGCCGGTCTTGGTCGCCCCGGATTGAGACCCCGCAGAGGAATAAGAGACGAATCCGATTCCACTGAAGAAGGAAACAAGCATGAACGATGTCGAAAAGGCGGCCGTTGCGGAAGACGGAACAGGACTGATCGATCTGATTCGCCGGATCAGGGTGGTCCCCCTGGTCACCCTGCATTCGGTCGAGGAGGCGGTCCCTCTGGCCAAGGCTCTGGCGGCCGGTGGGGTGCCCATCGCCGAGATCACCTTCCGCTCCCCGGCGGCCCTTGAAGGGATGAGGGCCATCCACGACCAGGTGCCTGAGGTGACCCTGGTGGCCGGAACCGTGCACACCGTCGACCAGGCCCGCCAGGCGGTCCGGGTCGGTTGCCGTGGAATCGTCTCGCCGGCTTTCAGCGACGCCGTGGTCGACTGGTGCCTGGGGTCCCTGATTCCGGTGCTGCCCGGAACCGCGACCCCGAGCGACATAGAAAAGGCCTATGACCGCGGTCTGCGCTTCACCAAGTTCTTCCCGGCCGAGGCCTACGGCGGCGTCGGAACCCTCAAGGCGCTCTCCGGTCCTTTCGCTGAGATGAGCTTCCTGCCCACGGGGGGAGTGGGGTTGAAGAACGTTCGCGAGTACATGGCCCTACCCAATGTCTTCGCCGTAGGCGGGAGCTTCCCCGTGCCGTCCCCGGCTCAACGCCGGGGCGATTGGAAGGCCGTTACCGAAGCCTGCGTCCAGGCCCGGCAATTGGTGCAGGACTGACGGGAACCATCCTCCTGGGGTTGACCGGACCTGAGTCGTCCCCCCCCCCACACACACAAGACCAGTCGGCAACATCAGGCGCAAGCGGATACTTCCTCAACGGTTGTTCCGGTAGGCATCCCAAACGCCAAGCAGATACTGGATGCCCATGGCACGATCATAGAGGCCGTACCCTGGGCGGGGTCTGCCGGCCTCGGTGTTCTCGCTCCACAAGTGCCGCCCATGGTCGGGGCGGATGTATCCCTGGTAATCAGCCTCGGCGTAAGCCTGCATAATGCCGACGGTGTCCACGTCGCCCTCACTGGCCCGGTGGCCCACCTCGAAGAAAGACCCCTCCTCGTCGGTGAAACGGATGTTGCGGACGTGGCTGAAGTGAATCCTGTCCATGAAGGTCCTGACCGCGTCGACTGCGTCATTCCCCCTCCTGGAGGAGAAGGAACCCAGGCAGAGGCAGAGACCGTTGTAAGGACTGGGATTCAGATCAAGTACCCGCTGGATCCCCTCCTTGCTGGAGACCACGCGCGGCCATCCGAACAGGTCGAAGGCCGGGTCGTCCGGGTGAACGGCCAGCCTGACGTCGTAGCGCTCGCAGGTGGGAATCACGGCATCCAGGAAGTACTTGTAGTTGGCGTACATAAGCTCATGATCCATCCCCTGGTATGCCTCCATCAGCTCGGGGAGATGGGCCAAACGCTCGGGCTCCCAGCCAGGTACGGTCAGGGCCCCGGCTCCTTTGAGGGTCTCGTCGATGATGCCCTGGGGGCTGAGCTGGTCCACCTGGTGCTGGTTGTAGTACAGGGCCGTCGATCCGTCGGGGCAGGGATGGAACATCTCCGTGCGCAGCCAGTCGAAGACCGGCATGAAGTTGTAGGTAACGACCCTGACCCCGGCCTTGCCCAGGTTGGCCACGGTTTCGATGTAGGCATCGATGGCCTGGTCACGGCTCATTCCCAGGACCGTCGACCCGGTCTTGATGGATTCATGGACATTGACCGATTCGACCACATCGGCGTTGAAGGTCTTGGCTATGCCGGCTGCGCGGTCCCTGGCGGAAAGCCCGGTTATCGTGGCCATGGCCTCTTCGATTTCGCCCGGCTGCCAGACCTCCCCGGCCTGCTTGTGGTGGAGGGACCAGACGATGGTTTCCACTCCCGGAATCTGGCGGATGTCATCCAGGCTGATGGTGTCGTTGCCTTCGCCGTACCAGCGGAATCCCATATGCATGTTGCTCTCTCCTTATGGTGGGTCAGGCGGTTCTGACCCTTGTTTCCTGTCCGTGCGACCAGTGGGCCGGGGCCGGAAGGGTTTCGGAATTCACCAGGTGCGTGCGACCTGGTGGAGGGTGCCCGCCACCGCATCCGACCCCTGGCACATGGCGGCCAGGGCGTTGGTGATTTTGCCTGCCAGCGGAGTGGTGTTCAGATCGGTGCCGAAGACGGATATGTCGGCCAGGATGGGCCGGATGATTGTGGACAGGGTCTCTCTCCCTGCAGAGCCGTTCAGGGGGATGCCGGAGAGGATGCCTTGGAGTTCCTTGAGGCGGGGGTCGGGACTGAGTTTGACCGGCCTCCCGGCATCGTCGGTTCCCTGTCCATCCGAACCGACCAGGAGCCGCAGCCAGGCGGCGATGATCAGGGGGATGGCTTCCAGGGCGCTTGCATCCAAACCATCGGTGCATAGGTACTTGCTGATGGTGTTTCCGTACCTGACCGGCATCTTCTGGGAGGTGTCGGTGCATATACGGGCGGGCGTATCGGGCAGACCGGGATTGGGTATCCTGACCTCGATTACCTGGCGGAGGAATTCCTTGGGGGAGAAGATGCCCGGGTCTTCGACCACCGGGAGTCCTTCCACATACCCCAGCCGGGTGACCAGGGCCTTGAGGTCCGGGTCGGCGATGGTCTCCGACATGGTCGGATACCCCAGGAGCATCCCGAAGACGGCCAGTGCCGTGTGGAGCGGGTTCAGGCAGGTGGTGACCTTCATCTGGTCGGCGGCGTTGACCGTATCCTTGTTGGTCATGTAGACCCCGGCCTTCTCCAGGGGCGGTCGGCCTGCGGGGAAGTCGTCTTCAACCACCCAGTACCAGGTCTCCTCGGTGTTGGCATAGGGGGCCATGGCGGTCCCTCCTCTGGTTCGGAAGGGTGACATGTCGGCCATGCCCATGGCCTCAAGCCTTCGTCCCACCTCCTGGTCGGGGTTGGGGGTGATCCTGTCAATCATGGTCAGGGGGAAGGTTATCCTCATGTCGTCATCGAGGTAGCCCCCGAAGTCCCGCCCGGCCAGTCCTCTACTGATCCACTCGTCGGCCATTCGCCTGACCGCCTGTCCGAACCTCTCCCCATTCCGAGAGAAGTTGTCGGTGCTGACCAGGGCCAGGGGGAAGGCTCCGGCCTGGTAACGCTCAAGGAGGAGGGCCGTGATGACTCCGATGGCGCTCTTGGCCTTGGTCGGACCCCCCTCGAATTCGGGGGCGATCCAGGGCAGTGCATGCCCCTTGGAATCCACCAGTGCATAGCCCTTCTCGGTGATGGTCGTGGTGACCATCTGCAGGCCGGGATCGCGGAAGACCTGCCTGAGGTCCTGGAAGGATTCGGGGTTCTCTCCCAGAGGGTAGGTGCCCGCCACGGAAGCGATTAGGGCGGCATCCATGGACCCGTCCGCCCTCAGGATGACCTGGAGAAAACGGTTGTCGAAGGGGGTGTAGGCCTGGTCGATGATGGACGGGTCGAAGGACTCGGCCACCAGGATTCCCCGATCGGTGGCGCCCAGGTCCAGGAGCCTCTGGGCGATTGGGGCGTGAACGGCCCTGAAGAGGTTGCCGGCCCCGAAATGGACCCAGACGGGTGACTGGTTGGTGGCCTGGCGCATTGAGGTGGTATCGAATGCAGGCAGGGTTACTCCGGCTTCCTGCCAGGCCGCGGTCTCGCTGTTCATGTCGTCGTCCAGGTGAAGCATCGGCGCCTTCCTTTGCTCAAAGAACCTTCCGTTGGAGCCGGACGTCGCCGTCTTGACCCCTGTCCTACCGAAGAAACCTATCAAGTCGATCCGCGCATGTTCACGGAGTTGCCGTTTGTTTCCCATGATGGTCGTTTCGGTTGCCATGGATAGGGCTGCGGCATTTATACTTGGATGCAGGAAGACTCGAAGACGCTGGCGTGCATTTCGGGCACCAGGGGCAGGCGCGGGAAGGCTGATTGGGACAGATGAAGACCGAAGCGGGTTCGGAGAAGGGCTCCTCCAAGGTCACCATATATGATGTGGCCCGTCAGGCCGGTGTATCACCCTCGACCGTTTCACGCACCTTTTCCCGCCCGGATCGGGTCAGCATCTCAACGGCACAGAGGGTTCAGCAAGTCGCTGATGCCCTGGGCTACCACAGCGATATGGTTGACAGCCGTTCGGGCTCCCAGGGTAGGGGGCTGGTGGCGGTCATCGTGCCCGACCTGGGCAACCAGTTCTTTACCGGAGTCATCCGCAACATCCAGGACGAGTGCGAGCGCTTCCGCTTCGAGACCATGATCCTGGAAACCAGGGAATCCATCACCAAGGAGCGCCGTATCGTCGATACCGTGGCACCTGTGGTCTCCGGAATCATCCTGGTTTCCCCGAGGATGCCGGACGCCATGATACGCAAGTGCGCACAGTTGCGCCCCCTGGTCAGTGTCAACCGTGACGTCCGGGGTGTCTGCAGCATCAGCATCGACGTTTCCAAGGGGGCGTGCCAGGCGGTGGACCACCTGCACACCTTGGGTTATCGAAGTCTGACCTACTTGGACGGGCCGGCGGCCTCATGGTCGGGAGGCATCCGCTGGCGGCAGATATTCAGCGAGTGCGATGCCAAGGGGATAACCGTCAAGCGCTCGATGCCCTGTGCCCCGACCTTCTACGGTGGCTATTCCTTCGCCGAAAAATATCTGGATGACCCGACGGGCGCGGTCATCGCCCACAACGACCTGATGGCGATCGGGCTGATCGTGGCCCTGAGGAGGCTTGGCTGCGAGTGCCCCCGGGATGTTTCGGTCATCGGGTTCGACAATGACACCATGTCCATGGTGAGCACACCGCCCCTGACCACCATCCACATGTCCCTGTCCGCCCTGGGGCGGGGGGCGGCCGATCTTCTCATGAGCCGTCTGGCAGGGGCCGCCTCATCCACGCCCACGCCCACTCCTACAGTCCCTGCCCACCTGATTATCCGGCAGAGTACCGGCGCCAAGTCGGATAAGTCCTAGGGGCGGGGCAGGAACCAGGGCCGGAATACGGCTGGGAGCGGCCCTGGCAAATCATGGCAACTCCACACCCAAGGTCGTCCGGGCACCGATAGGCTGACAGGTGGTATACGAGAGTTTTGTTCCTTGACGGCTCCAATCGCCCATATGGTCTGTACGGCCGGTTTTCAGGCAGCCGGGGAACTGGAACGCCGGACCTGCCATTTTCGACTAAGGAGTTTGTAGTGGCTTTCCTGGATGATGACTACCTGCTCGGGACGCAGTTGTCCCGGGAGCTGTTCCATGACGTGGCCGAGGACCTGCCCCTGGTGGACTATCACTGCCATCTGCGTGCCAAGGAGATCTATGAGGACCCCCATTTCGACAATATCGTCGATGCCTGGCTGACCGATGGACACAATTACGGCGATCACTACAAGTGGCGGTTGGAGCGGGCAAACGGGGTGCCGGAACGTCTGATTACCGGAGACGGCGATCCCTGGGATAAGTTCCTGGCCTACGCCCGCACCATGGAGCAGGCTGTGGGCAGTCCCGTCTATATCTGGACCCACATGGAACTGCGCCGGTACTTCGGCATTTCAGAGCCCTTGACCGTCGGGACCGCCCGGTCCATCTTCGAACGGACCAACGAACAACTGGCCGATCCGGGCTTCTCGCGTAGGGCCCTCCTGCGCAGGATGAAGGCCAAGGTCATCTGCACCACCGACTCCCCCGAGGACAGTCTGGAATACCATGAGCGGTTCGGCGATGAGGGGGAGTCCTTCAGGATGGTACCGGCCTTCCGCCCGGATGAGGCCCTGAATCCGGTCAGCAGCAGGTATGGGAGATGGGTCGGCACCATGGAGTCGGTCTGCGGAAGGTCCATGAACAGCTTCGGTGACCTGGTCGATGCCCTGCGGGAAAGGGTGGACTACTTCCATGAGCACGGTTCCCGGCTGGCTGACCACGGTGTGGATGCGGTGGAGTTCGCCCCGGCCACGGGCGAGGAGCTGGACGTCATCTTCAACAAGGTCAAGGCGGGCCGGGAGCTCGACGGGCGTGAACGGGCCCAGTACCGTGCCGCCCTCCTTCTTGAGCTGATGCGAGTCTACAAGAACAAGGGCTGGACCATGCAGATCCACCTTCACGCAAGCCGCAACAACAACTCCGAGGCCTTTCGGAGGCTGGGCGCCGATACGGGGTACGATGCCATGGCCGATGGTGCGGTGGCTGCACCCTTGGTGGGCCTTCTTGACCAGGCGCAGAGTTCGGGAGTACTGCCCAAGACCATCATCTATTCCCTCAATCCCAATGACTACATGGCCATAGCCACCGACCTTGGTTGCTTCGGCGGCGAAGACCGTGGTCAGCTTCAGCTGGGCAACGCCTGGTGGTTCAACGACACAATCACCGGGATGCGCCGTCAACTGGAGGTCGTGGCCGAGACCTCCCTCCTGGGCAATTCCGTAGGGATGACCACGGACTCCCGTAGTTTCCTCTCCTTCCCCAGGCACGAGCTCTTCCGCAGGGTGCTCTGCGGTCTTCTGGGTGACTGGGCCGCCCAGGGCATCGTACCCGACGACAAGGGGTATCTGGCCCCTCTGGTTCGTGCGGTCTCCTACGAGAATGCCCTGGCGCTCTTCGACGACTGACCGGGACCGCAACGGTTGCTCGTCCTTGAGGCCCGAGAGCCGGAAAACCACCCCGGGCAGGGATGGCGATAGGCCGGTTACAGGGGATTTACGGTTTCGTGGTGAACGATTCCTCTCCCGGAATGGCCTGTCGTTCAGGACCGGTCTTATGCCTCGAATGGACTTTTGCTTGCGCCCTGCCCCCTGGGGGTACTATCCGGTAGTGAACAAGGTCCCTGGTTGCGGGTCCCCATCTCCTATGGTGACGGGCCGGGGCCACTGGCGTGCACCGTGAGTCACGATTGGAAGAACGATGGAACTTTTCAGGAAAAAGTCGGTTGAGCAGACCCTTGCCGAAACCGGGGAGGAGGGACGCTCCCTGAAACGAACCCTGTCCACCTGGGACCTGGCCATCATGGCGGTGGCCGTGGCGGTCGGTGCGGGTATCTTCTCGGTGGGTGCCCAGGCGGCGGCCTTCCATGCCGGTCCAGCCGTCATCATCTCCTTTGTCATCGCGGGTGTCGTCTGTGCCTCTGCCGTCATGTGCTATGCGGAGTTCGCCTCGATGATTCCCGTATCGGGGTCCGCCTATACCTTCACCTACACCACAATCGGCGAGCTGGTGGCCTGGATCATCGGCTGGGATCTGATCCTGGAAATGCTGATGGCCGCCTCGGTCATCTCCAAGTACTGGGGTGTCTACCTGAACGATTTCATCCACCTGATGGGTGGGGAATCCTTCTCCACCAGTTTCCATCTTGGTTCCTTCGAGATTGATCTGGCTCCTCTGGTGGTCGTGACCCTCTTCACGGTTCTCCTCGTTTTGGGCACCAAGTTGTCGGCACGGTTCGACGGGGCCCTGACCGTCCTGAAGATCGGCATCGTGGTCTTCGTCATCGTCGTCGGCTTCTTCTACATCAAGGCCGAGAATTACCATCCCTTCATCCCGCCTGCCGAACCCGCAGCCGACGTGCCTGGAGCCACGGTCTCGGGCATCATGGGCCAGCCCCTCTGGCAGTGGGCATCGGGCATGCAACCGACCATCTACGGCATATCCGGCATCCTCTCCGGGGCTGCCCTGGTCTTCTTCGCCTTCGTGGGCTTCGATATCGTGGCCACCACGTCCGAGGAGGCCAAGGAACCGCACAAGACCATCCCCAGGGGCATCGGTCTGGGCATGCTGATTGTCATCGTCCTCTACATCCTGGTCGCCATCGTCACCACGGGCATGGTCTCCTATAAGGACCTGGCCCAATCCAAGAGCCCCTCACTGGCCACCGGCTTCGAGATGGTGGGAGCCTCCTGGGCAGCCAAGATCATCTCCTTCGGCATCGTCATCGGACTGACTACCGTGGTCATGGTCCTCCTGCTGGGATTGACCCGTATCGTCTTCGCCATGAGCCGTGATGGTCTCCTGCCCAGGTCCTTCTCCAAGACAGGCAAGCACGGCACCCCCGCCCGCATCCAGATTGCCGGGGGCATCCTGGTTGCCATTGTGGCCTCCTGCTTCCAGATCGATGTCCTCTCCGACATGGTCAACATCGGCACCCTTTCCGCCTTCCTCCTGGTGGCCATCTCCCTGCCGATCATGCGCAAGCGCCGCCCCGACCTGCCACGGTCATTCAAGATGCCTGGGAATCCCTGGGTCCCCATCCTGATTGCCCTGGCCTGCCTGTGGCTCATGCTCAATCTGACGGTTCTGACCTGGATTCGTTTCGTGGTCTGGCTGGCCTGCGGCTTTGCCATCTACTTCTGCTACTCCTATAGGCACTCCCGCCTGGGTCAGCACCGCTTGTCCGGCGAAGTCCCCGAGTCCACCTTGGCGGGCATCGAGGATTAGGGTCCCAGACCGGAGGTAGACTGAACCCAGTTATTCAGGAGGTTTACCTATGACGTACGTCATCGCCCAGCCCTGTGTTGATGTCAGGGACAAGGCATGCGTGGACGAATGCCCGGTCGACTGCATCTACGAGGGAGTGCGCTCGCTCTACATCAACCCGAATGAGTGTGTTGACTGTGGTGCCTGTGAACCCGTCTGCCCGGTTGAGGCTATTTTCTACGAGGATGATCTTCCTGACGAGTGGGCCTGGTACAAGGATGCCGCCAATGACTTCTTCGCCGAGGTCGGAGACGCCGGCGGGGCTGCTGCGGCCGGGGCCTACGATCACGATCCCGAAAAGGTGGCGGCTCTGCCTCCTCAGAAGTGAGGCCAACCGGGTCGCAAGGCCCGTTCCGTAATCTACATTCCAGGGGGTTCCGTGGGTTTTCAGACCTTTTCATCTCCCTACGACTGGTCGCGCATAGATCGCTACCGCCGGATTGCATCGGCTGTGCCCGGAGGCGTGGCCGATCTCTCGGTCGGGTCTCCTGTGGATCCTGTTCCGGACTCCGTCCAGGACGCCCTGGCCCGTTCCGCAGACGGAAAAGATGCCCACGGATACCCCGCAACCATCGGCAGTCCTGTACTTCGCCAGGCCTTGAAGGACTGGTTCAGGAGTGAGCGCGGCGTCGATCTGGACTCCTGCGGGGCATCCCTTTTGCCTACGGTCGGGTCCAAGGAGGCCGTCTCCCTCATGGCCTCGCTCCTCCACCTGGGGGAGGGGGACGTGGTGGTCCAACCCGCAGTCTCCTACCCGACCTACGCCATAGGTACCCAATTATCCGGTGCTCGCGTGGTCACGGTGGACGACCCGGCCGATGTGGAATCCTGGGTGTCCATCCCCGGGGTCAGGGCCATCTGGGTCAACTCCCCGTCCAATCCGACCGGTGCTGTGCTCGATGCCGAGGATCTTGCCGCCATTGTCCGCGCGGCCCGCTCCATCGGTGCCGTCGTGCTGAGTGACGAGTGCTATGCCCTCCTGACCTGGACTCCTGGGGGTCCGGCAGGGGAACCTGCCCCCTGCATCCTCGATCCTGAGGTCTGCCAGGGGTCTGCTGATGGTCTGATATGCCTCTATTCCTTGTCCAAGCAGTCCAACATGGCCGGCTACCGCTCCGCCTTCATGGCGGGCGATCCGAATCTGCTCGGACCGATGACCACCTACCGCAAGCAGATCGGGATGATTATCAGCGGCCCTGTTCAGGCGGCCATGGTCGCGGCTTTGGCCGACCGGCAGGAGGTCCGTATTCAGCGTGACAGGTATTTCCGCCGCCTCAGTATCCTGGTCGATGCCCTGCGGTCATTCGGGTATCAGGCGACCATGCCCCAGGGTGGCCTCTACCTTTGGGTCAGGTCCCGTGGCGGGGATTGCTGGGAGGATATGGAGACCCTGGCGAGTCTGGGTATCCTGCCCAGCCCGGGGGAGTTCTATGGGGATTCCTCCCATCTGCGCCTCTCCACGACTGTCAGTGATGCCGTCATGGACCAGGTGGCGGACCGGCTCGGCAGCTGACATGGGCCTGGTCATTGGTTCATCGAGGGCCACGATTGCAGGCAATGGTTGATGTGGCTGGCTGTCTGCTTGAATGTTGTATTCCTCCGGACCGCTACACGCCCAGGTGCACCGACCGCCTGCCATACCGGTTCCGGATCGTGTCGATGGCAGCTTCGGCGTTGTCCATTCTCTTGGCGCTCTTGTGGTCGTCCTCCTCGAGTACATCCTCCAAGGACGGCTGAATCGGGGTCTCTTTGACCTTGCTCAGTCCTGAAGCACTTACGCCCGCCAACCGAATCAATCGAGGAAGGGGAGTGGTCATCGGCGCCAGGTCGGGGATGCCCAGCATCCGTTTGAGGAGCTCAACCGCCCTGGGATAGATGCGAGTGGCCGTACTGACGGGGGTCTGAAGGGTCCTGGCCTTGGTCATATAGCGCAGATCGTCGAAGCGCAGTTTGACGGTGATGGTCCGGGCGACCAGGTCCTGGGCTCTGAGACTGGTCGCCACCTCGTCGCTGCATGTCCGCAGGAGACCACAGACCTGCTCCATGCTGGTCGTGTCATGCATGAAGGTCCGCTCGGCGCCGATGGACTTCTCGGGTGGACGGTGACGCACCTTGCTCTGATCGAGACCGTGGGAGGAAAGGTAGAGCATTCTTCCCGAGATTTTCGACCCGGTAGCCCTGGTCAGGTCGTGCTCGCTCATTTTGGCCAGGTCCGCCACGTCCTTGACGCCCCAGGCATTGAGTCGCTTCTCCAGGGCTGGTCCGATTCCGGGAATCCCCCGCAGGGGCATGAGCTGGACGAAATCGGCCTGCCGGTCCTTTGGGATGAGCAGCATCCCATCGGGTTTGGCATTGGTTGAGGCCATTTTGGCCACCAGCTTGTTGGATGCGATGCCTACGGAACAGGTCACGTTGAAGTTCTCGGCCACGGTGCTTCGGATCCATCGGGCGATGTTCGTCGGCGAGCCCCATCTCATCAGGGCGCCCGAAACATCCATGAAGCACTCATCCACCGAAACCTGTTCGATCCGGTCGGTGATGCGTGAGAATACGGTCTTGAAGATCTCATGGGAGATGTAATGGTAATAGGCCATATCAACGGGGAGGAAGATTCCCTGTGGGCAGAGCTTGCGTGCCCTGCTGACGGCCATGGCCGAGTTTATCCCGTAGACGCGGGCCTCATAGCTGGCGGCTGATACGACGGATCGTGTGCCGGTGCCGATGATGACCGGTTTTCCCTTGAGTTCCGGATACCGGGCCACCTCGCAGGAGGCATAGAAGGCATCCATATCAATATGCAGTACCGTGCACACGGTCTCGTCGTGTCCCCAGTCCTTCTTGGCGGCCGCCAGCCTTGGTGCAGTACTCATGGCTCCATGATAGGCAAAGTTCAGTGATAACACCCGATAAAAGACCCCGTGTATGGGGTGAAAGCCCAGCCCTGGAAGAATCCGGCGAGTCCCATCTTGGAGAGATGGTATTCTAGTGATTTGTTCTGGCCTTATCCGAATCTCTTTTCGGATCCGGTGATAGGGTTGGATGCAGGGAGACGTGCCTGAGTGGCCGAAAGGGGCACCCTGCTAAGGTGTTGACTGCGCAAGCGGTCCAGGAGTTCGAATCTCCTCGTCTCCGCATGATTGCCGGGAACCGTCCGAGAATGACGGTTCCCGGTTTTCCATATTCAGGCCTATCGCCATGGGGCATGCGAACCCGGGAATCAGGTCAGCGGAACAGGGCTTTGTACCGTCTCCAGTTCAGTTGGAGGAGCTCCTCCTTGGAGGAGATTGCTTAGGCTCCTGCCGAATTCCTCGGTCTGGTCGAGGGGAATGTCGTATGTCAGGGTCACGTTGTCTGTGAATGCCTCTTCTGCGACGGATCCCCCAACGGACTCCACAAGACGGAGCAGGGGGCCGTGGTCGGGGTAGGCGACGGATATTCGGTACCTGCGTGAGGTCACTATCCTGGCCGGATGGGCAGCCTTCAGAGCCAGGGAGGCGGCCGAGGAGTAGGCGCGTATCAATCCGCCCGAACCCAGGAGTATGCCGCCGAAGTACCTGGTTACGGTCACCACGCAGTCGGTAAGGTTCTGGCGGCGCATCACCTCCAGGATGGGCTTGCCTGCCGTGCCTGACGGTTCGCCGTCGTCACTCAGGCGCTCGCTGGTGTGGCCTTCCGGGCCCCAGACGGCACAGTGGCAGACATGCCTGGCCTTGGGATTGGCTCTGCGGACCTGCTCCACGAAGTCCAGGGCCTCATCCTGGTTCCCGATGTGGCAGGCGCTGCCGATGAACTCGGACTTTCTGTCGACCAGGGACCCCATGGAGGGGTTGTCGGATGGGTCCAGGATGGTCTGCATGGTGGTCCCTTCCTCCGGCGGTCCGCTTCTGAGAGTTCTGGCTATATGGTAGGCGGGGGTGGGGGACCACCGCTCTCCTCGGGGGAACACCCTATGACCGGGCCGCGGAATCGTAGATCGTTCCCGCAATTTGCAGGTGTGTCCAGGAAATCACGGAGTGGACTTAAGCTGGCACCATGACCAATCCCCAGGAACAGCCGGAATCGGAATCCCCGGCCCAGACAGGTACCGACCAGGGGGAGGACCGCAATTCCCATGAGGCGCTGACGGTCTTCTATGAGCGGTTGAGGCACTCCACGGACTCCGAAGAGCTGCATGAATTTGCCCGCCGTCCCCTGCCCGACCGCTCGGACCAGGCGGCATTCTCCCGATTCACGGCCCTGCTGGAGGCTGTCGCAGGTAATGACCACACGCCGGTCGATGACAGGGTCTTCCTGGCTGAGACCATGCCCTTCCCGAATATCCTGGTCAAGCTCTCCAAGGATGCCGACCCGAAAGTGCGCCAGGCGGTTGCGTCCAACAGGGACGACAAGAACTGGTTGGTGGGCATCCTGACCAAGGATGAGAACCCCCAGGTCAGGGCCGCCGCTCTTACCAATCCGATGGCCTCCTGGAAGATGCGGTTGGAGGGGGCCCAGGCTTCGACGACCGATGCGGACACCCTTGATTACCTGGGTGGCCTGGGAACAAGCACCGAAGAGGGTGCCCCCTTGATTCTGGCCTCCATGGTGCGCAGGGCGGTGGCCCTGAACCCCAACACCCCTATGGAGACCGTGAAGACCCTGGCACAGGATGATCGGGTTGAGGTTGCCAATGCGGCGCAGAAGCGGCTGGACCAGTAATCTTCGACTCGCGTTTTGACGAACAGCCGTCAGGCGTTACAATTGTGGATTGTTGTGTTTCCCTAAGGGGTCCTCAAAGCGCTTTTCCCACTCGCCGTCTAGGACTTTCAGGGAGCCCACGGATAATATGGCCTCTCATCGGTATGGCATCATGCCGGGTGGGAAGCCCGAAACACAATGCAAGGAAAAGGTTGAATCGTGAAGACTTTCACCCCGAAACCAGCCGATCTGACTCATGACTGGTATATCGTCGACGCCACCGATGTGGTGCTTGGTCGTCTGGCTGCGCAGGTGGCCGACCTTCTGCGTGGCAAGAACAAGCCCACGTTCGCACCCCATGCCGATTCAGGCAACAACGTCATCGTCATCAATGCGGCCAAGGTCGCTCTGACCGGCGACAAGAGCGGCAAGGTGCTCTACACCCACTCCGGTCGTCCCGGCGGTCTGCGTCGCGACTCCTACGGCGAGCTGCTCCAGCACAACCCTGAGCGCATCATCACCACTGCCGTCAAGGGCATGCTTCCCAAGAACAAGCTGTCCAGGGCCCAGCTGACCCGTCTGCGCGTCTTTGCAGGTGAGGAGCACCCCCACACCTCGCAACAGCCCGTTCCCTACGAGATTCACCAGACCTCCCAGCAGGCCAAGTAGAACCAGAGGAGATAGATCACCATGGCTGAAAACAACAACAGCTCCGCGGTTCTCGAGTCTGAGGAGACCGCAGCTTACACTTCGGAGACCAACGCCGGTGCAGGTACCGGTACCTCCGCCATCGAGCCCGGATATGGCACCGGCCGCCGCAAGGAGGCTGTCGCCCGTGTACGTCTGGTTCCCGGCTCCGGCAAGTGGACCATCAATGGGCACACCCTGGAGGAGTACTTCCCCAGCCGTCTGCACCAGCGCGAGGTCAACTCGCCGATCGTTCTGCTCAAGCTTGAGAACAAGTTCGACATCATCGTCCGCGTTGACGGCGGCGGCGTGACCGGCCAGGCGGGCGCAATCCGACTGGGTGTGGCCCGTGCCCTGAACGCCATCGACCGTGATGCCAACCGCCCGGCCCTGAAGAAGGCCGGATTCCTGACCCGCGATGCCCGTGTCGTGGAGCGCAAGAAGGCCGGTCTGCACAAGGCTCGCCGTGCACCTCAGTTCTCCAAGCGCTGACCTTCGGTCAACACTGCAATCCCCGTGGTCTTCGGACCCGGGGATTTTTCATATCCTGTCCGCTCCAGTCTGAGCCGGGGAGGCTTGTTGCATGTCGCCAGCAAAAGCGAACGTGAAAATTAACGAAACCTGTTCTGTATTGACCAGAAAAAGAACGAATATCCACACGACACGCGACAAGTGAACGTCGCCGCGCACACAATCGGGTTTGGTAGCCCCTCTTCGCTATATTGTGACCTTGGTCACTATGCCGGGTTTGAGTGTTCACCCGGTAGGCACCGGATCATCCGGTTTTCGTATGTCTGACAACTGCTCATCAAGGGAGGGCAAGTGGTCTCGGAAAAGAACAATGCGCACATCAATAAGGGGGCTTCCGCAAAGCAGGGAGAAGCTGTGGTGGTCAGCCCCGACAAGGAGGTTGATGTTCTGGTCACCAGGGCTCAAGCGGCTCTGAAGAAATTCGAGGAGCTCGATCAGGCCCAAGTCGACCGCATCGTCGCCAAGGCCTCGATAGCAGCCCTCAACAAGCACCTGGTCCTGGCCAAGATGGCCGTCGAGGAGACGGGGCGTGGTCTGGTCGAGGACAAGGCCACCAAGAACATCTTCGCCTGCGAGCATGTGACCAACCACCTGGCCAAGCAGCGCACGGTGGGCATCATCAACGAGAATGATGTGGACGGCATTGTTGAAGTGGCTGAGCCCGTTGGTGTCGTGGCCGGTGTCACCCCGGTGACCAATCCGACCTCCACCGCCATATTCAAGTCTCTGATCGCCCTGAAGACCAGGTGCCCGATTGTCTTCGGCTTCCATCCCTTCGCTCAGAAGTGCTCGGTCGAGGCCGCCAGGATCGTTCGTGACGCAGCCATCGAGGCAGGTGCTCCGGAGGACTGCATTCAGTGGATCGAACACCCCTCGGTCGACGCCACCGGTGCCTTGATGAAACACCCGGGTGTGGCCACCATCCTGGCCACCGGCGGTCCGGGCATGGTCAAGGCCGCCTATTCCTCGGGCAAGCCTGCTCTGGGTGTCGGGGCCGGGAACGCCCCCGCCTATATCGATAAGGATGTATGCGTTCCCAGGGCCGTCAATGATCTGATCCTCTCCAAGCACTTTGATTACGGCATGATCTGCGCCACCGAGCAGGCCATCATCGCCCACCAGGACGTCTACGACCGGGTGATCGACGAGATGAAGCGCCGCCGTGCCTACTTCGTCAACAGGGAGGAGAAGGCCAAGCTGGAGCAGTACATGTTCGGTGTCACTGCCTATGCCGGCAAGGATGCCCCCGCCCCCAAGCTGAATTCCGTGGTGCCCGGGAAGTCTCCCCAGTTCATCGCCCACCAGGCAGGCTTTGAGATTCCCGAGGATGCGACCATCCTGGCTGCCGAATGCCAGGAGGTCGGTGGAATGGAGCCCCTGACCCTGGAGAAGCTGGCTCCGGTCCAGGCTGTTCTCAAGGCCCGCAACAAGGAGGACGCCTTCGCCAAGTGCGAGCAGATGCTCCGCCACGGTGCCGGACATACGGCCGCCATCCACACCGACAACGAGAAGCTGGTCCGCGAGTATGGTCTGCGCATGCACGCCTGCCGAATCATCTGGAACCAGCCCAGCTCCCTGGGTGGCATCGGCGACATCTACAACTCCATCGCTCCCTCCCTGACCCTTGGTTGCGGCTCCTACGGCGGCAACTCCGTGTCGGGCAACGTACAGGCGGTCAATCTGATCAACGTGAAGCGCATAGCGCGGAGGAACAACAACATGCAGTGGTTCAAGGTGCCGCCCAAGACCTACTTCGAACCCAACTCGGTACGGTATCTGCGCGACATGTTCGGCATCCACCGCGCTGTCATCGTCTGCGACAAGGTCATGGAGCAGCTGGGCATCGTCGACAAGATCATCGATCAGCTGCGTGCCCGTCCCGAGCCCGTTACCTTCCGCATCATCGACTACGTTGAGCCAGAGCCAAGCGTGGAGACCGTGGAGCGCGGTGCCGAGATGATGCGCGACGAGTTCGGCCCCGATACGATCATCGCGGTGGGTGGCGGCAGCCCCATGGATGCGGCCAAGATCATGTGGCTCCTCTACGAGCGTCCGGAGATATCCTTCGCCGACGTGCGTGAGAAGTTCTTCGACATCCGCAAGAGGGCCTTCAAGATTCCGCCGCTGGGTTCCAAGGCCAAGCTGGTCTGCATCCCCACCTCGTCAGGCACCGGCTCGGAGGTTACCCCCTTCGCGGTCATCACCGACCACAAGACCGGCTACAAGTACCCGATCACCGACTATGCCCTGACCCCCAGCGTGGCCATCGTCGACCCGGTCCTGGCCCGGACCCAGCCCAAGCGGCTCGCCTCGGACTCAGGTTTCGATGCCCTGACCCACTGCATGGAGGCCTTCGTATCGGTCTACGCCAACGACTACACCGATGCCATGGCCCTACGGGCAGCCAAGCTCATCTGGGACAACCTGGCCGTTTCGGTCGGTACAGAGGGCGGCCGGACCAAGATCCGGGCCCAGGAGAGAATGCACAACGCGGCCACCATGGCAGGCATGGCCTTTGGTTCGGCCTTCCTGGGTATGTGCCATGGCATGGCACATACCATTGGGGCACTGTGCCACATCGCGCATGGACGGACCAACTCCATCCTCCTGCCCTACGTGATTCGCTACAACGGGCAGATTCCGCAGGAGCCCACTTCCTGGCCCAAGTACAGCGAGTACATCGCGGCCGAGCGTTACCAGGAGATGGCACATGTGCTGGGCATCGAGTCCTCCACCCCCGAGGAGGGTGTGGAGCTCCTGGCGCGGGCCGTTGAGGACTACCGCGACCAGAAGCTGGGCATGGACAGCTCCTTCCAGGCTGCAGGTGTGGATGAGGACTACTTCTGGAGTGTCCTTGACCAGATAGGCATGCGTGCCTATGAGGATCAGTGCACCCCGGCCAACCCCCGCATTCCTCAGATCGAGGACATGAAGGACATCGCCATCGCCGCCTACTACGGTGTTCCTCAGGAAGAGGGCCATCGTCTGCGCGTCAGCAGGGAGGGCGAGGCAGCTACGGAGGAAGCTTCGCAGCGCATCTGACCCTGTCAAAGACAGGTTGATTGGTCGGCCTCTTCACCGGGATCTAACTCACGGTGAAGAGGCCGACCATTTTCATGCGCGAGGCGCTGGTATGAGCGGTTTTATGATCGAGACCAAAGCGACACGCCCGGATTATGCTAGGGGTGGCCTCGTGGTTAAATATGAAAGTTGCCTGTTTTGGGCTCGCACTTTGTAATTCAAAATAGCGGGTACAGCTCGGGACCTGACCCCACTGGGTTCC
Source organism: Bifidobacterium coryneforme (assembly GCF_000737865.1). Taxonomy (NCBI): domain Bacteria; kingdom Bacillati; phylum Actinomycetota; class Actinomycetes; order Bifidobacteriales; family Bifidobacteriaceae; genus Bifidobacterium; species Bifidobacterium coryneforme. Next base: position 1,437,455 of record NZ_CP007287.1, on the reverse strand, counting down.
GGACGGCTGTGCATGGATGCGGTTTTGGCTTGTCGGGTGGAATTCCCGCTGAGCCCCGCCGATCAGTGCCCTGCAACAGGCTGGATAACCAGTCATATAGATCGCTAGAAAGGGCGGACGGCAATGGCGGGACAGAAAATCCGCATCAGGCTAAAGTCCTATGACCATGAGGTCATCGACCAATCGGCGAAGAAGATCGTCGAGACGGTGACGAACGCGGGCGCAACTGTGGTTGGCCCCGTTCCGCTGCCGACTGAGAAGAACGTGTATGTCGTCATCCGTTCTCCTCATAAGTACAAGGACTCCCGCGAGCATTTCGAGATGCGCACTCATAAGCGTCTCATCGACATCGTGGATCCCACGCCCAAGGCTGTGGATTCTCTGATGCACATCGATCTGCCGGCGGACGTCAACATCGAAATCAAGCTGTAAGGGAGGAGGAAACCGTATGGCTGAAGATCAGAGGAACCGAAAGGCCCTCCTGGGCCGCAAGCTGGGCATGTCCCAGGTCTGGGATGAGAACGGCTTCTTCGTCCCGGTGACCCTGGTGGATGTTTCCACCAACGTGGTGACCGCGGTCAAGAACGAGGAGACGGACGGCTACAAGGCCATCCAGATCGGCTACGGCCAGATCGATCCCACCAAGGTGACCAAGCCCCTGGCTGGCCACTTCGCCAAGGCCGGTGTGACCCCTCGTCGTCACCTGGTCGAGGTCCGAACCGGTGATGCCGATAGCTACCAGCCCGGCCAGGAGCTCGGTCTGGAGCTGCTGCCCGAGGGCAGCGAGGTCGATGTGACCGGCACCACCAAGGGCAAGGGCTTCGCGGGCACCATCAAGCGTTGGGGCTTCAAGTCCTATCGCCGTACCCACGGCTCGCACAAGAACGAGCGTCGTCCCGGTTCTGTCGGCGCATGCGCCACCCCCAGCCGCATCCTCAAGGGGAAGCGGATGGCAGGCCGCATGGGTCACGACACCTCGACGGTCCAGAACCTGACCATCGTCTCCGCGGATACCGAGAAGGGCGTCATCGCCATCAAGGGTGCCGTCCCCGGCCCCCGCGGCGCCATCGTCCTGGTCCGTTCGGCAGTGAAGGGAGCCTGAAATCATGGCTAAGTTGACTCTGAACATCACGGACGCCAAGGGCAAGGCAGCCGGCAAGGTTGAGGCCCCCGAGGACATCTTCGGCATCGCCGAGGATGACGTCCAGGCCCACGTGCCGCTGATCCACCAGGTCGTTGTGGCCCAGCTGGCCGCGGCTCGCCAGGGCACCCACTCGGTCAAGACCCGCTCCACCATCTCCGGTGGCGGTCGTAAGCCTTGGAAGCAGAAGGGCACCGGTCGTGCCCGTCAGGGTTCCATCCGCGCCCCTCAGTGGGCCGGAGGCGCTGTGGTCCACGGACCCCAGCCCCGCGATTACTCCCAGCGCACCCCCAAGAAGATGAAGGCTGCAGCATTGCGCTACATCCTCTCCGACAGGGCCAACGCAGGGCGTATCCACGTGGTTGATTTCGGTATCGGTGAGACTCCGTCCACCAAGGCGGCCAAGGCAGCTCTCCTGCCCCTGGTCGAGAACCGCTTCACCACCATCGTGCTCTCCCGCGAGAACATCAACGAGTGGCTCTCCGTGAGGAATCTGCCCACCGTGCATGTGCTCTTCGCCGATCAGCTCAACACCTACGACGTGGTCACCGCAGAGGATGTCGTCTTCAGCAAGGACGGCTTTGAAGCCTTCCTCGCTTCCAGGGGCGACGCCAAGTCCGAGACCGTCAAGGAGGCCTGATTTTCATGGCAGCAATCCATAAGCCCGCGCACGATATCATCCTGCGCCCGGTCGTCTCCGAGAAGAGCTATGCCAACTCGGATCGGGGCCAGTACACCTTCGTGGTGGATCCCTCCGCCAACAAGGTGGCCATCAAGCAGGCCATTGAGCAGATCTTCAATGTGAAGGTCACATCGGTCAACACCCTGAACCGCAAGGGCAAGCGTGTTCGTACCCGTGCAGGGTACGGCCAGCGTGCCAGCGAGAAGCGCGCCATCGTCAAGGTGGCCGAGGGGCAGTCGATCGATGTCTTCGGTAGTGGTAACTGAAGGCTAGCCGAGAAAAGTTAAGGAAGAACTACATTATGGCTATCCGTACATATAAGCCGACGACCGCGGGCCGTCGCAACGCTTCGGTTTCGGACTTTGCCGAAATCACGCGCTCCAAGCCCGAGAAGTCGTTGGTTCGCAAGCTCAGCAAGACCGGTGGACGCAACTCCTATGGTCGTGTGACCAGCCGTCACCGTGGTGGTGGACACAAGCGCCAGTACCGTCTCATCGATTTCCGTCGCTGGGACAAGGACGGCGTGCCCGCCAAGGTTGCCGAGATCGAGTACGACCCCAACCGTTCGGCCCGTATCGCCCTCCTGCACTTCGCGGATGGTGAGAAGCGCTACATCATCGCCCCCCAGGGCGTCAAGCAGGGTGATGTCATTGAGACCGGCSMSAAGGCCGATATCAAGCCCGGCAACAACCTGCCGCTGCGCAACATCCCCACCGGTACCGTGGTCCACGCCATCGAGCTGAGGCCTCTTGGCGGCGCCAAGATCGCTCGTTCGGCCGGTGCGGCCGTTCAGCTGGTCGCCAAGGATGGTGCTTACGCCCAGCTGCGTATGCCCTCCGGAGAGATTCGCAACGTGGATGCACGCTGCCGCGCCACTGTGGGTGAGGTCGGTAACTCCGATCATGCCAACATTCAGCTCGGCAAGGCTGGTCGCGCCCGTTGGCTCGGTCGTCGACCGATCACCCGTGGTGAATCCATGAACCCCGTCGACCACCCGCATGGTGGACGCACACGCGGTGGTAAGCCGCCGGTGTCTCCTTGGGGCAAGGGCGAGGTCCGCACGCGCAAGCCCAAGAAGGCATCCAACAAGATGATCGTGCGCCGCCGTCCAAATGGTAAGAACCGCAAGTAAGGGAGTGCCGAAGAGATGACTCGTAGCATCAAGAAGGGCCCATTCGTCGACGCCCACTTGCAGAAGAAAGTCGACGAGCAGAACGAAAAGGGAACCAAGAACGTCATCAAGACCTGGTCCCGTCGTTCCATGATCACCCCGGACTTCATCGGGCACACCTTCGCTGTGCATGACGGTCGTAAGCATGTCCCGGTCTTCGTGACCGAGGCCATGGTGGGCCACAAGCTCGGCGAGTTCGCCCCCACGCGCACCTTCAAGGGGCACGTGAAGGACGACAAGAAAGCACGCCGCTGAGGCGAGGGAGAGTAGAGACACATGGAAGCTAAGGCAATTGCACGTCACGTCCGCGTGACGCCTCGCAAGGCTCGCCGCGTCGTCGACCTCATCCGAGGCAAGCAGGCGACCGAGGCCGTGACCATTTTGAAGTTCGCCCCCCAGGATGCGGCCGTTCCGGTCCGCAAGTGCCTGGAGAGCGCCATCGCCAACGCCCGTGTCAAGGCGGATAGGGCCAATGAGCCCTTCCGTGAGAACGAGCTTGTGGTTCGTGAGACCTATGTGGACGAAGGCACCACCCTGAAGAGGTTCCGTGCCCGTGCCCAGGGTCGTGCGGCCCGCATCAACAAGCGGACCAGCCACATCACGGTCGTGGTGGCCGACAAGGAAGGAGCCCGGTAATGGGGCAGAAAATCAACCCGTTTGGGTACCGACTCGGCATCACCGAAGAGCACCGCAGCAAGTGGTACTCCGACTCCAGCAAGCAGGGGGAGCGTTACAGCGACTTCGTGCTTGAGGACGACAAGATCCGCAAGGAGATGAACAAGGACCTGGAGCGCGCAGGCGTTTCCAAGATTGTCATCGAGCGGACCCGTGATCGTGTGCGCGTCGACATCCACACTGCCCGTCCGGGCATTGTGATTGGTCGCCGCGGTGCCGAGGCGGAGCGCGTCCGTGCCAAGCTGGAGAAGATCACCGGCAAGCAGGTTCAGCTGAACATCTTCGAGGTGAAGAACGCCGCGATTGATGCGCAGCTGGTTGCTCAGGGAATCGCTGAGCAGCTGACCAACCGCGTCACCTTCCGCCGCGCCATGCGCAAGGCCCAGCAGGATGCCATGCGCGCCGGGGCCAAGGGCATCAGGATCAAGCTCTCCGGCCGCCTGGGTGGAGCCGAAATGAGCCGCTCGGAGTTCTACCGCGAGGGCCGTGTGCCCCTGCAGACGCTCCGTGCCCTGATCGACTATGGCTTCTTCGAGGCCAGGACCACCTATGGTCGCATCGGCGTCAAGGTATGGATCTACAAGGGCGATATGACCGAGCGTGAGTTCGAGGAGCAGCAGGCTCAGCAGAACAACCGCCCGGGTCGTCGTGGAGACCGCCGTCCCCGTCGTGGTTCCCGTCCCACTGAGGGACGCACCAGGCGTGAGCAGGACGCAGCCCAGCAGAACAGCGGTGTGGCGACTCCGCCAGCGGCAGCTGAAGAGCAGACCGCAGCGGCACCCGTCGCAACTGAAGCAAAGGAGTGAGCTGTGCTTATCCCAAAGAGGACTAAATACCGCAAGCAGCATCGTCCGGTTCGTTCGGGCATGTCCAAGGGCGGCAACGAGATTGCCTTCGGCGATTTCGGCATTCAGGCTCTGGCTCCGGCTTACCTGACAAACCGCCAGATCGAGGCGGCCCGTATCGCCATGACCCGTTACATCAAGCGTGGTGGTCGAGTCTGGATTACGGTCTTCCCCGATCGCCCCCTGACCAAGCACGCCCTGGGATCCCGAATGGGTTCCGGTAAGGGTGCGCCCGAGTTCTGGGTGGCCAATGTCCGTCCCGGCAGGGTGCTCTTCGAAATCGGTGGCGTCTCTGAGGAAGTGGCCCGCGAGGCCCTTCGTCGTGCCGTCGACAAGCTCCCTATGAAGTGCCGGATTATCGCACGCGAAGGCGGTGACATCTGATGTCAGTCGGAACAGCCGAATATTCCATCAAGAATCTGAACGAGAAGACCGATGCGGAGATCGAGGACTTCCTGAAGAAGTCAAAGGAAGAACTCTTCAACCTGCGCTTCCAGTCCGCTACGGGCCAGCTGGAGAACACCTCCCGCCTCAAGGCCGTCAAGCACGACATCGCCAGGATGTACACGGTGCTGCGTGAGCGCGAACTGGGCATCAGCCAGGCGCCCTCCGATGCAAAGGCCGATAGCAAAGCTGAGGAGAAGTAAGCATGGCTGACAAGCAGGAGCGCAACTTCCGCAAGGTACGCACCGGATATGTCGTCTCCGACGGTATGGACAAGACCATCACCGTCGAGCTGGAGCAGCGTTCGACCCACCCCCTTTACGGGAAGGTCGTTCGTAGCAACCGCAAGGTCAAGGCTCATGATGAAAAGAACGAAGCGCATGTTGGCGACTTCGTGAGTATCATGGAGACTCGGCCTCTGAGCAAGACCAAGCGCTGGCGTCTCGACTCCATCGTCGAGCGCGCCAAGTAACAAGTTCGGCCAGGCTCCGCATCCATCCGCCTTTGGCAGGGTGTCTGCGGAGAACCAGCGCGGCTAAGGAGAATCAATGATTCAGCAGGAATCGCGGCTTCATGTCGCCGACAACACGGGTGCCAAGGAGATTCTGGCCATCCGCGTGCTCGGCGGGTCGAAGCGTCGCTATGCCGGCATTGGTGATGTAATCGTCGCCACCGTCAAGGATGCCATTCCCGGCGGGTCGGTCAAGAAGGGCGAGGTCGTCAAGGCGGTCGTCGTCCGTACAGTCAAGGAGCACCGTCGTCCCGACGGCTCCTACATCAAGTTCGACGAGAACGCGGCGGTCATTCTGGGCAATGGCCGCGAACCCCGCGGTACTCGTATCTTCGGGCCGGTCGGTCGTGAGCTGCGCGACAAGCGCTTCATGAAGATCGTGTCCCTCGCACCGGAGGTGATCTGAGATGGTAGCCAAGATCAAGACAGGCGACCAGGTCAAGGTCATCCGTGGCAAGGATCGCGGCAAGGAAGGAAAGGTCGTCAGGATTCTTCCCAACGACCGTCTGATCGTCGAGGGCGTCCAGATCGTCAAGAAGCACGTCAAGGCGACTCAGCAGGGTCAGGAGTCGGGCATCGTACCGACTGAGGCCCCGATCCACCGCTCCAACGTGATGGTCATCGATCCGGACACCAAGAAGCCGACCCGCGTCGGTGTCAACATCAAGGAGGAGGCGCGCGACGGTAAGGTCAAGATCGTGCGTACCCGCTTCGCCAAGAAGTCAGGCAAGGAGCTGTCATGAGCGATACAACCGTTGAAGCACCGGCAGTCCCTCGTTTGAGGCAGCAGTACAACGAGCAGATTGTGCCCGCACTGAAGAAGGAATTCAACTTCTCCAACCCCATGCAGGTCCCGAAGGTCGAGAAGATCGTCGTCTCCATGGGTGTAGGTGCAGCAGCTCGTGACTCCAAGCTGATCGAGGGTGCGGTCAAGGACCTGACGGCCATTACCGGCCAGAAGCCCAAGATCACCAAGGCCAAGAAGTCCGTTGCGCAGTTCCACCTGCGTGAGGGCCAGGCCATCGGCGCCTACGTCACCCTGCGTGGCGAGCGTATGTGGGAGTTCCTGGACCGCCTGTTGACCCTGGCTCTGCCCCGTATCCGTGATTTCCGCGGCATCAGTGGCCGTCAGTTCGATGGTCAGGGCAACTACAACTTCGGCCTCACGGAGCAGTCCATGTTCCATGAGATCGATCCCGATCAGATCGATCACCAGCGTGGTATGGATATCACCGTGGTGACCTCCACCAAGAACGATCAGGAGGCCAGGGCACTGCTGAAGCAGCTCGGCTTCCCCTTCAAGGAGAACTGATATGGCAAAAACCGCTCTGAGAAACAAGGCGGCACGCAAGCCGAAGTTCAAGGTGCGTGGCTATACGCGCTGCCAGGTCTGCGGTCGTCCTCATTCCGTCTATCGCAAGTTCGGCCTCTGCCGCATCTGCCTTCGCGAGAAGGCCCATCGCGGTGAGCTCCCCGGAGTTACGAAGTCCAGTTGGTAAAGATCGACGCTGAAGGTCCGCGGCTGCTGCAGGAATCTGCACGGCGGCGGAAACCACGGCGAGGAAGGGCATAAGCCCACATGACAATGACAGATCCCATCGCAGACATGCTCACACGTCTGCGCAATGCGAGTGCGGCCAAGCATGAAACAGTCGACATGCCGTACTCCAAATTCAAGGCGAACATCGCGCAGATTCTCAAGCGTGAAGGCTACATCGCCGACTTCCGGGCCAAGGAAGCACGGGTTGGGCAGGATCTGGAGATCACGCTCAAGTACGGCCCCGACGGACGTCAGTCCATCCAGGGCATCAAGCGCGTCTCCAAGCCCGGTCTGCGCCGTTACGCCAAGTCCGATTCTCTGCCCATGCCCCTGGGCGGGCTGGGAATCGCCATCATCTCGACCAGCTCGGGACTGATGACCCAGAAGGAATGCCTCGACCGAGGCATTGGTGGCGAAATCGTCGCCTACGTGTGGTGAGAAAGGAGAGCTGAACATGGCATCGCATATCGGTAAGCTCCCCATCGCCGTACCGGCAGGTGTGGAAGTCTCCATCAATGGCCAGGAATTCGCGGTCAAGGGTCCCAAGGGCTCCAGCAGCTACACCATCCCCGACGGGGTGGAAGGCAAGGTCGAAGACAACCAGATCATCATGGTTCCGGTCAATGATGAGCGTCCCACCAGGGCCAAGCATGGCCTGAGCCGCTCCATCGTGGCCTCCATGGTCGAGGGCGTCTCCAAGGGGTACAAGAAGCACCTGCTGATCGTAGGTACCGGTTACCGCGTGGTGGCCAAGGGCAAGAGCCTGGAGTTCTCTCTCGGTTATTCCCACACCATCACGGTGAACCCCCCGGAAGGCATCACCTTCGAGACCCCGAACGCCAACGAGGTGATTGTCTCCGGCATCGACAAGCAGGCCGTCGGTCAGGCTGCGGCCAACATCCGCCGCCTGCGCGCCCCCGAACCCTACAAGGGCAAGGGCATCAAGTACGCCGATGAGCACATCATGCGCAAGGCCGGAAAGGCTGGTAAGTGATATGACAGTCACGATTCTAGGTAAAGGCAAGAAGGTAGCCCGCCTGCGTCGTCACGCCCGTCTGCGCAAGCGCGTGGTGGGAACCGCAGAGCGTCCTCGTCTGGTGGTCACCCGTACCAACCGCAACATGATCGCCCAGATCGTCGACGACTCCAAGGGTGTCACCCTGGTGAGCGAGTCGACGATGGCTTCGGATTATTCCTCCTTCGAGGGAACCAAGACCGAAGCAGCCCGCAAGGTGGGCGAGCAGATTGCGGCCAAGGCCAAGGATGCCGGCATCACCGCCGTGGTCTTCGACCGTGGCGGCAACAAGTACCATGGCAGGGTCGCAGCGGTTGCAGAAGGCGCCCGTGAGGGAGGTTTGGCACTGTGAGCGACAACGAGAACACGAAGGAAACAACCCAGGTGACTGAAGATTCCAAGAACACTCAGTCCAGCCAGGGTGGCAGGAACGACCGGAACGATGACCGCCGTGGTGGTCGCCGTGGCGGTTCCCGGGATGGTCGTCGTGACGGTCGCCGTGGCCGTCGTGATCGTGACGATAACCGGGATGATCTCCTGGACAAGGTCGTGACCATCAACCGTGTGTCCAAGGTCCACAAGGGTGGACGTACCTTCAGCTTCGCGGCCCTCGTGGTCGTGGGTGATGGCAAGGGCACCGTCGGTGTCGGCTACGGTAAGTCCCGTGAGGTTCCGGCAGCCATCGCCAAGGGTCAGCTGGACGCCAAGAAGCACATGTTCACGGTTCCCCGCATCCGTGGCACCGTCACCCATCCGGTGATTGGCCACGATGCAGCAGGTACCGTCCTCCTAAGGCCTGCGGCCCCCGGTACCGGCGTTATCGCCGGTGGTCCGGTCCGCGCCGTCCTGGAGTGCGCCGGCATCACCGACATCCTCAGCAAGTCCATGGGTTCGGCAACGGCCGTCAACATGGTTCGCGCCACCGTGGATGCCCTGAAGCAGCTGGAGGAGCCCGAGGAGATTGCGGCCCGCCGTGGTCTGCCCCTGGAAGAGGTTGCACCCGATTCCCTGCTCCGCGCACGTGCCGCCGGCATTGCCGAGGCCCGCAAGGAGCGTGAAGAGGCCAAGGACAAGGCTAACGACGACGCTAAGGCAGGTGAGTGATGGCCAAGCAGATCAAGATCACACTGACCAAGGGCCTCGTGCACACAACTGCACGCCAGAAGGAAAACGTCAAGTCCCTGGGTCTGCACAAGATCGGGCAGTCCGTCATTCGTGAGGACACGCCCGTCTACAGGGGCATGGCCAACAAGGTCCGCCACCTGGTCACCGTAGAGGAGGCTGACTGACAATGGCTAGCGAGAAGCAAGAGCCCACGATTCTGCAGATGCATGATCTGCGCCCGGCTCCCGGAGCCAAGCGTGACCGCATTCGCGTGGGTCGAGGCGAAGGTTCCAAGGGTAAGACCTCGGGCCGTGGCATGAAGGGCACCAAGGCGCGCTATCAGGTGCGCCCCGGATTCGAAGGCGGCCAGCTGCCTCTGTACATGAGGCTGCCCAAGCTGCGTGGATTCCGTAGCCCCTTCAAGAAGCAGTATCAGGTTGTCAACCTCAACGCATTGAGCGAGCTCTTCCCCAAGGGTGGCGAGATCACGGTCGATGATCTGGTCAAGGGCGGGGCGGTCCGCAAGGGCTGCCCGGTCAAGGTCCTCGGCGAAGGTGAGGCCAAGTCGGCCTTTACCCTCAAGGGCATGAAGGCTTCGGCCACTGCCAAGAGCAAGATCGAGGCGGCAGGCGGGTCCATCTCCGAAGACTGAAAGTCGGAGGGGACATAACCTGCCTGGCAGGAATGGTTCATCGGTCCTCCCCGTTCTACGGGTGAGGACCGATTCCAATTTCGAGCCGGTATGACTGACCCATCGGTTATGCTGGATTGAGCAAAAGATGAGCGCGGCTTTAGGGCAGGTCTCAGGCGCGGTAGGGAAGGAACATAGGTGAGGACGTTAATCCAGGCCTTCAGGACCAAGGAGTTGAGGAAGAAAATCCTCTTCGTCTTCGGTATCATCATCATCTATCGGATCGGTTCTTTCATACCGACCCCCGGAGTGGACTACCCTGCGGTGCAGAAGTGCATTACGACAGCGGGCAACGAGGACTTCATCGGCCTGGTCAACCTCTTCTCGGGTGGAGCCCTGCTCCAGCTCTCCATCTTTGCATTGGGCATCATGCCCTACATCACGGCTTCCATCGTGGTTCAGCTCCTTCGTGTGGTCATTCCTCGCTTCGAGGCCCTGCACAAGGAGGGGCAGTCGGGTGAGGCCAAGCTGACTGAGTACACCAGGTATCTGACCATCGGCCTGGCTATCCTCCAGTCCACGACCATCCTGGTCACTGCACGGTCCGGGGCCCTCTTCAACGGGGCCTGCCAGAGTCAGGTCATTCCTGACAGCTCTGTATGGAACCTGGTCGTCATGGTTCTGATCATGACCGGTGGCACCGGTCTGATTATGTGGATGGCCGAGCTCATCACCGAGAAGGGCATCGGCAACGGTATGTCGGTGCTCATTTTCACCTCCATCTGCTCGGGCTTCCTGCCCCAGCTCTGGAACATCGGATGGGGAACCACCGGCAAGAACGGCGACTGGACCAAGTTCGGCATCGTCGTTGCCGTTCTGGTCTTCATCCTTATCTTCGTCGACTTCGTGGAGCTGGCCCAGCGCCGCATTCCCGTTCAGTACACCCGCCGTATGATCGGCAGGAAGATGTACGGGGGATCCTCCACCTATCTTCCGCTGAAGGTCAACATGTCGGGTGTCATTCCGCCGATCTTCGCCTCTTCGATTCTGGCCATCCCCACCCTGATTGCGCAGTTCGGCAAGCCTGAGCAGAACTGGGTCAAGTGGATAGACGAGAACCTCGCCAACACCACGTCGGTCTGGTACATCGCCCTCTACTCGGTCATGATCGTCTTCTTCTGCTTCTTCTACACGTCGATTACCTTCAACCCGGATGAGACCGCCGACAATATGAAGGAGTACGGTGGCTTCATTCCCGGCATCAGGGCAGGACGTGCCACCAGCCAGTACCTGAGCTACGTCATGAACAGGCTCAACACCGTGGGCGCCATCTATCTGCTCTTCGTGGCTCTGATTCCCACCGTCCTGATCATGTTGCTCAAGATCAACTCGAAGCTGCCCTTCGGCGGTACCACCGTCCTGATCATCGCTGGTGTCGGCCTGGACACCCTGCGGCAGGCCAAGGCACAGACCGAGCAGTTCCAGTACACCGGGTTCCTCCTGGATGGGGACCACAAGGAAGGCTGATTCCTCCTGCCGGTTCCGATTCGATTCGGCCGAAGAAGAGTTGAAGGTCCGACCACCATGCCGGTGGCCGGACCTTCCTGGTTTAGGGAATGGCCGCTTTGGACCGTGCAACCGCTAACATACGTAGATGAGGGTTCCGCGCGGCTGACGCGTCGGGGACCGGATAGACAAGGACTCGAGCAAAGGACGAGGAATGGTACAGCGACTGTTGATCATGGGACCGCAGGGAGTGGGCAAGGGTACTCAGGCGGCCCTGCTCAGCAAGCATTATGGCATACCCGCCATCTCCACCGGTGACATCTTCCGATACAACCTGAAGAACGGCACGGAGCTGGGCATGCAGGCCAAGGCCTATACCGACAAGGGTGAACTGGTGCCCGACGAGCTGACCAACAAGATCGTCAAGGACCGGCTGGGTATGGAAGATGCCGCTCAGGGGTGGATTCTGGACGGCTACCCCCGCTCTTCCTCGCAGGTTGAAGCCTTGGACCAGATGCTCCAGGAGCTGGGTACCCCCCTTACGGCCGTGGTCGCCCTGGATGCCGATCATGACATCCTGATGAAGCGCATTGCCAAGCGTGCAGAGGAGGAGGGGCGCGCTGACGATACCCCCGAGGCCATCGCCAAGCGTCTGGATATCTACGCCGAGAAAACCGCACCTCTTCTGGACACCTACAAGTCCCGTGGTCTCCTGGTTGCAGTCGATGGACAGGGCGAGGTCGACAGGATCTCCCAGACCATCATCGAAGAGCTGGACAGGCGCTGACCTTTGAGGATGTGCGCCGCGATAAGCGGACACGTCCGTTTGCGCGGTGGGATGGATGAGCCATCCGGCTCCCGGCGGCTGGCCTCCGGTTCCGGCGTCATCTGACCGGCATATTCTTCAAGGAAGTTGCATGACCTGAACGGTCGTGCAACTTCCTTTTTCGTGAATGGTTGAATACCAGCCCTAGTTACCCCAATAGGAAAGAACAAAGTGGTAGCGTTGATTCGTTCATTCCCATGCCTGCCGAATGCAGAAGCCGGTATGGATGAGACCGCACAGAAACCAGGGAGGGCAATTTGAAGGGTTCTACTACATCCGAGACGGAATCGGACAGGCAAGAACCGGCCCACCCGCAGCACACCGTCCGCACCATTCTGGGTTCTCTGCGCGAATACAAGAAGGCAAGCCTGCTGGCGCCGGGCTTTGTTTTCCTTGAAAGCGTCCTGGAGATAGTGATACCGACCATCATGGCCTCCCTGATTGATCAGGGTGTATCAGGACGCTCCATGCCGGCCATCATAAAATTCGGACTGATACTGCTGATCTGCTCGGCGGTCTCCCTCTTCTCGGGATTCATGTCCGGACGGTACGCGGCGATTGCATCCTCTGGCCTTGCGAAGAACGTCCGCAGTGACCTCTTCGCCCAGGTGCAGTCCTTCGGTTTCACCAACATCGACAGGTTCTCCACCGGGTCCATTATCACCAGACTGACCACCGACGTGACCAACCTCCAGAACGCCTACCAGATGGTTATCAGGGTCGGTGTCAGGGCACCGATCATGGTTATTGTGGCCTGGTTCTTCTCTTTCAGGATATCCAAACCCATATCCTTGGTCTTCCTGATTGTCATCCCCATCCTCGGCCTTGGCCTGATCGGTCTTTCCCTTCTGGTCCATCCGATATTCGAGCGGGTTTTCCACACCTACGACCGGCTCAACAATGTTGTGGATGAGAACCTTCAAGGCATCCGTGTGGTCAAGTCCTACAACCGGGAGGACTATGAGGAGGGCAAGTTCGGCAGGATTTCCCAGTCCATATACCGGGCCTTCTGCAAGGCCGAGCGGATTATGAGCCTGAATCCCGCCCTCCTCAACTTCTGCATCTATGCCTCTCTCCTGGTCATATCCTGGATGGGTGCCTCACAGATCGTGGCCTCCGGCAACAACGCCTCCCTGGGTCTGACCACGGGTGATCTGACTGCCCTGGTCACCTATGCCATCCAGATCATGATGGCCATGAACATGGTCTCCATGATTGTGGTCATGGTCGTCATCTCCCAGGCCTCAGCCGAGCGTATCTGCCAGGTCCTGCAAGAGGTGAGCACCGTGCAGGATCCCGCAGATCCCGTCATGGAGGTTGCCGACGGGTCCATCAGGTTCCAGGATGTGACCTTCCGCTATTCGGATCGGTCGGAGCGCCCCGTGCTGAGCCACATCGACCTGGACGTTCCTTCCGGCTCGACTCTGGGCATCGTAGGCGGGACAGGGGCCTCCAAATCCAGCCTGGTCCAGCTCATTCCCCGCCTCTATGACGTGACCGAGGGATCGCTTCAGGTAGGTGGTGTGGATGTGCGCCGGTACGACCTGACGGTCCTGCGCGACCAGGTGGCCATGGTGCTCCAGAAGAACGTCCTCTTCAGCGGCACCATTGCGGAAAACCTGCGCTGGGGCAACCCCCAGGCAAGCGACGAGGACCTGGTACATGCCTGCTCTCTGGCCAAGGCGGATGGTTTTGTACGGGAGTTCCCTGACGGCTACCAGACCCGTCTGGACGAAGGGGGGTCCAACCTTTCCGGCGGACAGCGCCAGCGTCTCTGCATAGCCCGGGCCCTGCTGAAAAAACCGGACATCCTGATCCTGGACGACTCCACCAGTGCCGTGGATACCAAGACCGACCAGCTGATTCGACAGGCGTTCAGACAGGAGATTCCCGACATCACCAAGATCATCATCTCCCAGCGGCTGGCTTCGGTGGAGGACGCGGACATGATTCTGGTTTTGGAGGAGGGGAGGATCCTTGATAAGGGTACGCACCAAGACCTCCTGCGAACATGTCAGGAATACCGATCCATATACGAATCACAGACCAGGAACAAGGACGGGGAGGACAAGGACCATGAGTGACGGATCATTCAAGAACCGCAAGCCCCGCCTGGACAAGGCCGCACCGGGAACGACCCGCCGCCTCCTGAGTTATCTGATGGCCTACCGCTGGCAGATGGTCGTGATTGTGGTTTGCATCATCATCAGCGCAGGGGCCCAGGCGGCATCCGCCTTCTTCCTCCAGCCCCTGATCGATCACTACATCCTCCCCCTGGTGGGAGTCACCGACCCGGATTGGGGCCCCCTGATGCGGACCCTGATTCTGATGGGGTGCCTCTACCTGGTGGGGACCTTCTGCTCGTGGTTCTGGAATTGGCTCATAGTCGGGGTGGAACAAGGCACGCTGAAAACCATCCGCGACCAGATGTTCGCCCACCAGCAGGAGTTGCCCATCGGCTTCTTCGACACCCACGAACACGGTGACACCATGAGCCGATACACCAACGACACGGACACTCTCCGCCAGGCCATCTCCCAGTCCTTCCCTCAGATGGTCTCCTCGGTCCTCTCCGCCCTGGCCGCTCTGATCTCCATGCTCTTGCTGTCCATTCCCTTCACCATCCTGACCCTGGTCTTTGCAGCGGTCCTGATTGTGGTGGTCCGGGTCCTGGTTACCAGGAGTGGTCGGTATTTCGTTCATCAGCAGCGCTATCTCGGCCAGGTCAACGCCTTCGTCGAGGAGGCCGTAAACGGGCAGAAGGTCATCAAGGTCTTCAACCATGAGGAGGCCACGGCACAGGCCTTCGAGGCCCGGAACGAGGAACTCTTCCACGCCTCGGCCCAAGCCAACACCTATGGGAACGTGACCATGCCCGTCGTGGGCAACATGGGGTATCTGCTCTATGTCATCCTGGCCATCGTCGGTGGCCTTGCCGGCATTGCAGGCATGGGGAACGTGGGGCTGACCGGAAAGGGGCCGCTCACATTGGGGACGATCGTCTCCCTCCTGACGCTCTCCCGGTCGTTCATCAATCCCATTGGTCAGGTGTCCATGCAGTTCAACATGGTCATGATGGCCCTGGCCGGTGCCTCCCGGATTTTCGACCTGATGGACGAGCCTGTGGAATCCGACCAGGGCTCGGTCAGTCTGGTTCATGTCGAGCTTGCCTCGGACGGGCGAACCATGACCCCTGTCGATTATGAGACCGGGCACTGGGCTTGGAAGCGCGCCGTTGATGATGACGGCAGGCGCTCGCTGGAGGCCGCCATGAAGCTCCCCGGCGATGCCCGGGATGTGGCCCTGAAGGCCAAGGACCAGGCCATCACCTCGGCCGACGGCCGATACACCCTTCTCCAGGGGGACGTGCGGTTCACGGATGTCGGTTTCGGCTATGATCCGAAAAACCCCGTTCTGCATGACATCACCTGGTTCGCCAAGCCCGGGCAGAAGGTGGCCCTGGTCGGAGCCACCGGTGCCGGCAAGACCACGATCACCAATCTGATCAACCGCTTCTATGACATCCAGCAGGGGCAGATACTCTACGATGGGATAGACGTGAGGAACATCCGCAAGCCGGATCTTCGCCGCTCCCTGGGCGTTGTCCTCCAGGATGTCAATCTCTTCACCGGCACCGTCCTCGACAACATCCGGTACGGGCGCCTGGATGCCACGGATGAGGAGTGCATCGAGGCGGCAAGGATGACCAATGCGGACAGTTTCATCCGGATGCTTCCCCAGGGTTACCAGACGGTTTTGGAGGGGGACGGGAGCGGCCTCTCCCAGGGGCAACGGCAGCTGATATCAATTGCCAGGGCTGCCGTTGCCGACCCGCCGGCCATGATTCTGGATGAGGCCACGTCTTCAATCGACACCAGGACCGAAGAGGTGGTCCAACGAGGTATGGATGCCCTGATGCAGGGAAGGACCGTCTTCGTCATAGCCCATAGGCTGTCCACGGTCCGGAACTCCGACGTGATCATGGTGCTGGACCACGGCCGTATCATCGAGCGCGGCAACCATGATGAACTGATTGCCAAGCGAGGGGAGTACTACCAGCTCTACACGGGTGCCCTGGAGCTGGAGTGAGATAGGTGTCCGACCTCATTGTGGTCGGAGGTGCCGAACGCAATGGAGGGGGCCGACCCTGATGAGTCGGCCCCCTCCATTGATGTTTCCGGAGAATCAGGTAGCGGGTTCTTTTGCTGTTCCGCTTCGGCAGGTCGGTTCAGAGCACGCCCTGGGCCACCATTGCGTCTGCGACCTTGGTGTGAATCCTGCCACGTTGGCACCCAGCATCAGGTCGCCGGGGGTGCCGTACTCTTTGGAAGCCGCATAGGACTTCTGGAAGATGTCGGCCATGATGTCCTTCAGCCGCTGGTCCACCTCGTCGAAGGTCCACTGGAGACGGAGGGAGTTCTGGCTCATCTCCAGGCCTGAGACGGCCACGCCGCCTGCGTTCGCGGCCTTGGCAGGACCGTAGAGCACGCCATGGTCCTGATAGACGGCGATGGCCTCGGGGGTGGAGGGCATGTTCGCGCCTTCGCAGACCACGGTGCATCCGTTGGCAACCAGGGTCCTTGCGGATTCCTGGTCGATTTCGTTCTGGGTGGCACAGGGAAGCGCGATATCACAGGGAACGGTCCAGACCCCCTCGCAACCCTCGTGATACTCGGCTCCGTCGACCCGGTCGGCATACTCCTTGATTCTGCCGCGGTGGCCCAGCTTGATGTCCTTCACGATATCGAGATCGATACCGTTCGGGTCGTGGATGTACCCGTTGGAGTCGGATGCGGTCACCACCTTGGCACCCAGTTGCTGGGCCTTTTCAGTGGCGAAGATGGCCACATTGCCCGACCCGGAGATGGCCACGGTCTTGCCCTGGAAGGAATCCTGACGCAGGGCCTTCAGTGCCTCCTGGGTGTAGTAGCACAGACCATAACCGGTGGCCTCGGTACGGGCCAGGGACCCACCGAATGTCATGTCCTTTCCGGTGAGGACCCCCGAGTACTCATCGCGCAGACGCTTGTACTGGCCGAAGAGGTAGCCGATTTCACGACCGCCCACATTGATGTCACCGGCGGGGACATCGGTGAACTGGCCGATGTGGCGCTGGAGCTCGGTCATGAAGGCCTGGCAGAAGCGCATGACCTCGGCATCGGAGCGCCCCTTGGGGTTGAAGTCCGATCCTCCCTTGCCTCCGCCCATCGGCAGACCGGTCAGGGAGTTCTTCAGAATCTGCTCGAAGCCCAGGAACTTGACAACCGACTCGGTCACCGTGGGGTGGAAGCGCAGGCCTCCCTTGTAGGGTCCGATGGCTGAGTTGAACTGGACCCGGTAACCCCGATTGACCTGGATTCCGCCCTGGTCGTCCGTCCATGCCACTCGGAACTTGACGACCCGCTCAGGCTCGACCAGGCGCTCCAGAACGCCATTGGCCTCGTATTCGGGATGCTTGGACACAACCGGTTCCAGGCTCTCGAACACCTCGCGGACGGCTTGGAGGAATTCGGGCTGGTCGCCGTCGCGGCGCTCTACCTGCTGGTAGACACGATTGACATATTCATTGGTAAACACACAAGGCTCCTTAGTCTTGATGGTTCTTGACAGTCGGCTGCACGGCGGGAATCGTGTCCCCATCCACTGTTGCCGGTTTGGCAAATCGGTTTCATTCTAAAGTCCGGCCTTGTGCGGAAACAAGGGTCCGGCCCTGAAGTGTCTGACATGTGGGCGGTTATCTCTCGGCAGACGGAATGTGAGGAAGTAAAACTTGAGTCCTGTACACTCAAGTTTTTGCCTCAGAGTGAAATCCGGGCATGATCTGGGTGCCTGGGGGATTGAATACAGTGACAGGCAACGAAGGGGCGAAGACCTCGGATGTCCCGCCATCCACGTGTTTCCGAGTGGGGGTGCGGGGCGGCTGCCGGGATATTCGGACAGACAGTACTGAAGGAGCGCAATGATGGCTATGTTCCCTGCATTGATGAACAACTCGATTTTCGGTGATTTCTTTGACGATCCCTTCTTCAACAACTGGCATGACTCCCGTCGCCAGGGCGATGGAAAGGGGCTTGCAATGAACAGTATCCTGATGAATACGGATGTCCGCGAGACGGAAGATCAGTATCGGATCGATGTGGACATGCCTGGATTCGACAAGAAGGACATCGCACTGCGCCTGGAGAACGGGTATCTGGTGGTCTCCGCCCAGAAGAGCGGTGATCAGGGCGACAAGGACGACAAGGGGCGCTGGATTCGGCGTGAGCGGTACACCGGTTCATGCTCCAGGAGTTTCTATGTGGGCGACCAGGTCCGTCAGGAAGACATCCATGCCAAGTACGCCAACGGGACCTTGGCGATCAGCCTGCCCAAGGCCAGTGTCAAGCCGGTCGAGAACAAGAAGACCATCGCCATCGAGGGGTGAGGTTCCCCTCTCGCCAAGGCGCTGAAGAGCGCGTATCGGGCGGTTTAAAAGCTCCGCGGGCTGAATCGGGTAATCTCCACCACCGATCGGTCCGCGGTTTTTCATGTCTGCTGGCTGATTGGAGAAGCCGTTCCGATACGCTGCTATGATTGGATTGCATAGTGGGTCGTATGGGTGCGGCTTTTTTGCTATATCAACACGCCACTTTACTGAGCGTTATTGAAGGTGCTATACTTGCAAGTTGGCGTGTCTTCTGACACGTTGTGTAATCAGCCGAGGATCGGATAGAAGGCTTATGGCAAAAGATGGTGTGATTGAAGTTGAAGGGCGTGTCGTCGAGGCGTTGCCGAATGCAATGTTTCGCGTCGAGCTCGAGAACAAGCACATTGTCCTGGCCACCATTTCAGGCAAGATGCGCAAGAACTACATCCGTATCCTGCCCCAGGACAGGGTGGTGCTTGAAATGAGTCCCTACGATCTGAACCGCGGTCGTATTACGTACCGGTACAAGTGATAGGTACACAAGTAAAGGAAAACCATGAAGGTCAGCCCTAGTGTGAAGAGAATCTGCGAGAACTGCCGCGTGATTCGTCGACACGGCCGCGTCATGGTGATCTGCAAAAACCCGCGCCACAAGCAGCGCCAGGGCTGAGCGGATTTCCAGCGGCAATGTAACAAAGGCGCTAAGTCACAGCCGACAGGCTGAACCCCGGGTGCGCAGGCCCGGGCCGGGAGACCGGATGACTTGGTGCACGACCTGCGTAGAACAAAAGGAATCGCAATGGCACGTCTTGCCGGAGTCGACATCCCCAACGAGAAGCGCATCGAGATAGCCCTCACCTATATCTTCGGTGTCGGGCGCACTCGTGCCAAGGAAACACTTGCCGCGACCGGAGTGAATCCGGACACCCGCGTCAAGGATCTCACGGATGAGCAGCTGATTACGCTGCGTGATTACCTCGAAGGCAACTATAAGATCGAGGGTGATCTGCGTCGTGAGATTGACGCCGATATTCGCCGTAAGATCCAGATCAATTGCTATCAGGGCCAGCGCCACCGCAGGGGTCTGCCCGTGCGTGGTCAGCGCACCAAGACCAACGCCCGTACCCGTAAGGGACCGAAGCGCACAGTCGCCGGAAAGAAGAAGGCGACCAAGTAAGGCCGGATTCGGGACCGGGGGAGCAGTGCTCCGACCGTCCCGGGCAAGCAATTCAGTAATTCGTTAGAAGGAAACGAGGATCAATGGCAGCAGCAAAGCAGGCCGCGCGCAAGCCTCGTCGCAGGGACCGCAAGTCGGTTCCCGTCGGGCAGGCGCATATCAAGTCAACATTCAACAACACCATCATCTCCATCACTGACCCCTCCGGCGCAGTCGTCGCCTGGGCCTCCGGTGGCGATGTCGGTTTCAAGGGCTCCCGTAAGTCCACGCCCTACGCAGCGGGTATGGCCGCGGAGTCTGCCGCACGCAAGGCCATGGAGCATGGCGTCAAGAAGGTGGACGTTTTCGTCAAGGGCCCCGGCTCGGGTCGTGAGACCGCCATCCGTTCCCTGCAGTCCGCAGGTCTCGAGGTCGGTTCCATCTCCGATGTGACTCCACAGGCACATAATGGTGTCCGTCCCCCCAAGCGCCGTCGCGTCTGAGCACTAGAAAAACCATGGAATCCACCCGCGAAGACCGGTGTGTGCACCGCCGGTCGGAGCTGAAAGGATAGCAACAGTGCTTATTGCACAGCGTCCGACACTTACTGAAGAAGTCGTCAATGCCCAGCGCTCACGCTTCACCATCGAGCCCCTGGAGCCCGGTTTTGGTTACACACTGGGCAACTCGCTCCGACGTACCCTGCTGAGCTCCATCCCCGGTGCGGCCGTCACCTCGGTCCGTATTTCCGGAGCCCTGCATGAGTTCACCACCCTGCCCGGTGTGGAAGAGGACGTGACCGAGATCCTCCTCAACATCAAGGGCATCGTGCTGACCAGTGAGTACGACGAGCCTGTGGTCATGTACCTGCGTAAGAGCGGCAAGGGCGAGGCCACCGCCGGGGACATCACCCCGCCGGCCGGCGTCACCATCGCCAACCCCGACCTCCACATCGCCACACTGGCCGATGACGGGGAGCTGGAGATTGAGTTCACCGTTGAGAGGGGTCGTGGCTATGTCCAGGCTCAGCTCAACAAGCAGGACGGCGACGAGATCGGCCGGATTCCGGTCGACTCCATCTACTCGCCCGTCCTGAAGGTCAGCTACAAGGTCGAGGCCACCCGTGTTGAGCAGCGCACGGACTTCGACAAGCTGGTCCTGGATGTCGAGACCAAGCCGGCCATCTCTCCACGTGATGCTGTCGCTTCGGCAGGTTCCACCCTGGTGGAGCTCTTCGGTCTCTGCCGTGAGCTCAACACCCAGGCCGAGGGCGTGGAAGTCGGCCCGGAGCCGGTCGTGGAAGAGGCCGATCCGGAGATGTCCGTGCCGATTGAGGACCTGAACCTGACGCAGCGTTCATACAACTGCCTCAAGCGCGAAGGTATCCATACCATCGGTGAGCTGGTTTCGCACACCGAGCAGGACCTGCTTGACATCCGCAACTTCGGTATGAAGTCCATCGACGAGGTCAAGGAGAAGCTCGAAAGCATGGGTCTCTCCCTGAAGGCTTCGCCTTTGGGATTCGATGCCAACAATCTCGAAGGAGGCACCTTCTTCTCGCCTGATGACGAGTGAGGATGCCGTCAGCCTTCGTAGGAGCGGATGCCGGAGTTCTGTCGCGGCGCCCGCTGAAGTAAGAGATCCCCGGGATCGGATGTTCGGGCGAATGCCCACCTGGTCACCGGGGCCTGTAAGGAGATAATCCAATGCCAAAACCCAGCAAGGGCCCACGTCTGGCCTCCAGCCCGGCCCATGAGCGGCTGATGCTGGCCAACATGGCCACCAGCCTGTTTGCCCATGGTCGTATCACCACCACCCTGCCCAAGGCCAAGAGGCTTCGTCCTCTGGCCGAGCGTCTGATCACCTTCGCCAAGCGTGGGGATCTTTCGTCCCGCCGCAGGGTCATGAGGGTCATCCGCGACAAGTCCGTGGTCCACATCCTCTTCACCCAGATTGCAGAGCAGATGGAGCAGCGTGAAGGTGGATACACCCGTATCACCAAGATTGCTCCGCGTCGTGGAGACAACGCCCCGCAGGCTGTGATCGAGCTCGTGACCGAGCCCCTCTCCGCCAAGAAGGCAACCGTCAAGGAGGCCGAGGCTGCCGCCAAGGTGGCTGCCAAGGATGAGGATGCCGAGGTTGCAGCAGCAGCCGATGCCGCCATCGCCGATGGTGCTGCGGAGGATGCCGTGAACCAGGCTGTCGATGCCAATGAGTCCGGTGCGGATGTGGCCCAGGCTGATGAGGCCGCCGAGGATCTGGAGAAGACCGCTGACCAGGCTGACGAAGCCGCAGAAGCTGCTGAAGAGGCAGCTGACGTGGCCGAGGATGCCGATGAGGCCTCCAAGAAGTAAGCCTCGAAAAGGCGCCAGCAGGTGCCGTTAAGGTCTGAACGAGGGTCGGGAGTTACTTCCCGACCCTCTTCCGTATTCCGCCCCTCTTGTTTCGTTGACTCCAGCTTGGAGTGTGGGGAGGGTATACCAAGAGCAAAGGAAAACCGATGGCTGAGAATCTGAGAGAGGGTAGCGCCCCGGAGGCGGATGAACCGTCAGATACCGTCAGGTTGCGCCTTGATCTGGCCTACCAGGGAGGGGACTTCTATGGATGGGCCAGGCAACCTTCGCTGAGGACCGTTCAGGGATGCCTGGAGGAAGCCCTGGCCCTGGTCACCCACCAACGGGGGAAGCGGGCAGGCAGCCAGGCAGCGGTATGGAATCCCCGCCTGGTGGTGGCTGGTCGGACCGATACCGGTGTGCATGCATCCCATCAGGTCTGCCATCTGGATATGCCTCGAACCATCCTGGAATCCTGCAGGGGGCACATGGACGTGGATCCGGCAGAAGCCTTGAAGAGGCGGCTCCGGCATCTTCTGCCCTCCGATATCGCCCTTCATGATCTTGGCCTGGCTCCAGCAGGTTTTGATGCCCGCTTCTCCGCACTTGAACGCACCTACGTCTACCGGGTCTGCGACCGGCCTGATGACCTGGACCCTAGGATGCGTGGGTTTGTTCTTCCCGTCGATGGTCACGTGGATCTGGATGCCATGAACCTGGCGGCTCGCTGTTGCCTGGGGTTGCATGACTTTGGGTCCTTCGCCACAGCGAACGAGGGGGGGACCACGATTCGAAAGGTTCTGCTGGCACGCTGGGACAGGGTTGAAAGACGCTCGCTGATTGAACCGCCCGCCGAATTGGTCGAGGGTTCAGACTCTGCCCGGATGAACTATGACACACCGATGATGGAGTCTGGGCTGGTCTGTTTCACCATTGTGGCCGATGCCTTCGCCCACAACATGGTCCGATCCCTGGTCAATGCCTCGCTTCGAGTCGGGTTGGGCAAACGGTCCGTCTCATGGTTCGCCGATAAGGTGGAGCATCCCGTCCGGGAAGGATCGACTGGTCCCATTGCGGCTTGCGGACTGACACTTGAGCATGTGCAGTATCCTCCTGACGACCAGCTAGCGGCACGGGCTGCGTCCATCCGGGCCAGGCGTACCCTGTAGCTCTGCTCATGCGCCACGCGGTTTGTCAGACGGGGAAGGTGTGGCATAATGGAAAAGTTGTTGTTCGGCAGCGTCGTGCAACGACATTGGTTGAGTGTCCGAGCGGTCTAAGGAGCACGCCTCGAAAGCGTGTGAGGGCAACCCCCTCCGAGAGTTCGAATCTCTCCTCAACCGCCAATGAGAGCCCCGGGATTCCCGGGGTTTTTTCCTTATGTTCTGTCGGACTCGTGCACGGAGATGTTCGAGTGCGGAGTCCCGTAGAAGAACGAAGAGAGGCTGAAAGCGGTCTATTCGTCAGGTTTCTCGCACCATGCAAGCAGTTGAACCAGACTGATGAATCACCGGGACGGCTCAGTGAGGGTGGCAGCCGTATGCCGGACACCCGTCAACGCAGGGGAGCAGGAACAGTGTTCACCATCCCCTACGCTGACTTGGTGATACCCCCCGTGTTCCAACGGAATAGCCGCTCGGAACACGTTCTATCTTAACACCGTTAGATACCGTCAACGCCATGAAAATCAACCGGGACAGGGGTTGAATTCCCGGCTTGCCCAACTGGAGGACCGGGGTCAGGATGCGGAGAGTGGCGCGAAGATGGCCGTCTTGGTATTGGGGTAACCGAACGCCAGGGAGAGGTATATGTGGGAGACGGCCAGGTCGGTCAACTCCCGCACGGCTTTCCGATGGTTCCTGGCGGCCTCGTCGGCCGAGCCTTCTTGGTGCTTACCGGTTCCTGATGTGGTCTTGGACATGGCATCGATGGAGGCCAGGATGGAACGGGCGGCGTTCATTTCCACAAGGGCAGTGGTTGGGGCCCGAAGCCCGTTGGCCTTGTCGATGATGGTGTCAGGGTGGGCCAGGAGTTCCTGGACCGAGTAGGTGCCTGGCCGCGGGTCGGCTTCCAGGTGGGAGACCAGAATCTGCCCGGCCGTGGTATGGGCGTCCGACAGGGACAGCATCCATTCCGCGCCGGCATGGCGTGCCGCCAGGACCGACATGGCGAAACCAGCCATGTCCTCGCCTTTGGCTGCCTGTGTGGCCGCCTCCTTCCCCATGGTTGCGGCGGCGGTATCCAGGTTGTCGGACGAGGAGATGGCGAGGCTTGTGGACGGCTTCGCCCCGGCGGCCTCCCCACTCTGTACATGCCAGGCTCGCATGTGGGCACGAGCGGCGTAGACGGCCGCTTCATCACGTCTGGAGGGGCACTCGACGGCTGCATCTATCCACGACTGGGCGGTTTCTTCATAAGACTCCGCCGTGGCGATACCGAAAGGCCCCATATCCAGGTGCTCTCGCGTGGAGGCTCTGGAATAGGCGGTTTCACAGGTACTGGTCCGGAGACCGCCCGGCTCCTGGACGGATACCTTGATGGGGGTGGGATTGGAACATGCAGCCAGGGCGGGAGTCAGCAGAAGTCCTGCAAAAGCCGCTGACATGAGACGGAGGATTCGCCCCTTCGAACGCCCTGAAGAGCTGGAGGGGCGGAAATCCTGGAGTGTCTGCATGAATGGCTAGAATAGTAGGGATTGCAGACCAGGAAGAAGCAGGGTCTGATAACTTCATAGGAGGTCTTGACATGGAACTGGACCTGGCTGAGATTCATCAGCTGGCTAACGAGCAAGGGATTGATGCCGAGACCTTGGACCAAGCCTTGAGCGAGGCCCTTTTGCTTGCTTACCAGAAATCGCCGCATGCAGCCCGCCATGCCAGGGTGGAACTGGATTCACGGGCAGGCACATTCACCGTCTGGGCCCAGGACGAAACCCCTCGGGAGCCCACAGAATACGATCCTCACCCCGGATATGACCTTGGGGAGGAATACGACGACACGCCCAAGGACTTCGGCAGATTGGCCGCTTCCACGGCAAGACAGGTTATTCGCCAGCTCTTCCGCCAGGCTGAGGATGAACGGATTTTCGGTGCCTTCTCCGGGCAGAAGGGACACCTGATTACCGGCGTGGTCCAACAGGACGCCAATGACCCGGGCAATGTGCATGTGGCCGTCGGAGACGTGGAGGCCATCCTCCCCAGGCGCGAGCAGGTTCCTGGTGAACGCTACAGGCATGGCGAGCGTATCAGGGTCTATGTGGTCAACGTGAACCGTGGACTCAAGGGGCCTGAGATTGTGGTTTCCCGGTCCCATCCCGAACTGGTCCGTCGTCTCTTCGAGCGGGAGGTGCCGGAGCTGGTGTCCGGGGCCGTCTCCATCATGTCCATCGCCCGTGAGGCCGGTGCGCGCACCAAGATTGCGGTCCGTGCCACCTCCAAGGGGGTCAACCCCAAGGGTGCTCTGATCGGCCCGTCCGGTGCCAGGGTCCGTGCCGTCATGGAGAACCTGGGACCCGAGAAGATCGACATCGTCGACTGGTCCGAGGACCCCGCAAAGTATGTGGCTGCGGCCCTCTCACCCGCTGTGGTGCGGCAGGTCGAAATCGTCAGCGAGACCAACCGCACGGCCATCGCCTTCATCAAGGATGCCCAGCTCTCACTGGCCATCGGCAAGGAGGGGCAGAATGCCCGTCTTGCCGCCAAACTGACCGGTTGGAAGATCGGCATCGAGTCCGAGGAGGCTCGCCAGCAGAAACTGCGCGAACAAGCGACGGGGGAGACTTCTTCCACCGACGAAGAGAAGTGACCTGGAACATCCGACCAGGCGAGTATGCTGGACTTGATATTCCGAGCTTGGTGGCCCATGCCCCCAGCTCCGGCACTGAGACGAGGTAACACAATCATGGTCGCACGATGATACAGGATATGTTCGCCGTCATGGAAGAGTGATCGCGCCATTCATATGCGCGGTCCGGTAAAGGAGAAAAGTAAGTGCCCAAAGCACGCGTATATGAATTGGCCAAGGAACTTGGCGTGGACAGCAAGACTGTCCTTGAAAAGCTGAAGGACATGGGGGAGTTCGTCAAGTCCGCTTCCTCCACTGTCGAAGCGCCGGTGGTTCGCCGGCTCAAGAGCTCATTCCCCCAGGGCGGGGCCGGCCAGTCCTCCCCCGAGGGCGCAGCAAAGCCCGGACAGTCTGCCCGCGCAGCCTCGACGAATCGCACCAGTGCCAAGTCGGGCGCGGCGGCATCATCGTCGGAAACCGGTCCCAAGCCTGGAGCCCCAAGTCCCAAGCCAGGGCAGTCCCGCAAGGTCTCCCAGCCTGAGGCCCCTGTGTCTCAGCCCCAACAGTCTTCGGATGCACACACACCCAAGCCCGGTTCCTCCTCGGCCCGCGAGGACGGCAGGCCAGAGCGTGGAGCTCAGGCCCAGCCCTCCAAGGGCCGTGAGGACGGACAGCCCCGTCAGGCAAGGCCTGCCTCCTCCGCCGGCCGTCCCGGCCCGCAAGGGCAGCGTGGTGGTCGCCCCGGTGCAGCTACTCCCGGTACTCCTGGTGCTCATGGTGGGCGTCCCGGTGCTTCGGCACCCCGCCCCGGCAACAACCCCTTCAGTCGCAAGCAGGGCATGAAGGCACCGGTTCCTTCCGATATCCCCAGGCCGCATCCCATGGCGAAGCCGACCGTCAACGACGGCCGCAGGGGCGGCGGTCATGGTGGGTTCCGCAATGGTCGAGGTGGCGGTGCTCCCAGAGGAGGCCAGGGTGCACGTCCGGGCCAGTGGGGCCATAACCGCCCCGGACAGCAGTCGCATCAGGGCGGTGGCAACAGGTTCGGAGCCTCATCGACTCCTGCTTCAGGCGGATTCCATCCTGGTGGCGGTAGCGCTGCCCCGCGTGGTCGTGGCCGGGGCGGTGCCGCAGGTGCATTCGGGCGCCAGGGCGGCAAGTCCTCCAAGGCCCGTAAGAACCGGATGGCCAAGAGGCAAGAATTCCAGGAGATGAAGGCACCCGTCATCGGCGGTGTGCGCATCCCCGCCGGTAACGGCCGTACCGTTCAGCTCCGTCAGGGCGCAACCCTGGCCGATCTGGCCGACAAGATCAATGTCAATCCCGCGGCCCTGGTCACGGTCCTCTTCCACCTGGGCGAGATGGCTACGGCCACGCAATCCCTGGACGAGGCCACCTTCCAGATTCTGGGTGAGGAGATTGGCTGGAACATCAAGATCGTCTCCGCCGAGGAGGAGGACAAGGAACTCCTTCAGCAGTTCGACATCGACCTTGATGAGGAGCAGCTGAGCCAGGACGACGAGAACCTGAAGCCGCGGCCCCCGGTGGTTACGGTCATGGGCCATGTCGATCACGGTAAGACGCGACTGCTGGATACCATCCGGCAGACCAACACCACGGCAAGCGAGGCCGGTGGCATCACACAGAGGATCGGTGCCTACCAGGCCACCGTCAAGCTGGAAGGCGAGGATCGCAAGATCACCTTCCTGGATACCCCTGGTCACGAGGCCTTCACGGCCATGCGAGCCCGAGGTGCCGAGCTGACCGACGTGGCGATTCTGGTCGTTGCTGCGGATGACGGCGTTATGCCCCAGACGGTCGAGGCCATCAACCACGCCCAGGCGGCGCACGTGCCGATTGTCGTGGCGGTCAACAAGATCGATGTGGACGGGGCCAACCCCGAAAAGGTTCGTGGACAGCTGACCGAGTTCGGTTTGGTTTCCGAGGAGTACGGCGGCGACACCATGTTCGTCGACATCTCCGCCAAGATGGGCACCAACGTCGATAAGCTGCTCGAAGCCGTTCTCTTGACGGCTGATGCCGACCTGGATCTGAGGGCCAATCCCGACATGGACGCTCGAGGAGCCACCGTCGAGGCCCGACTGGACAAGGGCCGTGGAGCCGTGGCCACCGTGCTGGTCCAGCAGGGTACCCTGCACGTGGGCGATGCCATCGTGGCGGGTTCGGCCTATGGCCGCGTCCGTGCCATGTTGGATGAGAACGGCAAGCAGATGGATGCCGCGGGTCCCTCGACCCCGGTCCAGGTGCTTGGTCTCACCTCCGTGCCTACCGCAGGCGACCTCTTCCTTGTCGCCCCTGACGACCGCACAGCCCGTCAGATTGCCGAGAAGCGTGAGGCCACTGCCCGCGCGGCCCAGCTGGCTAAGCGTCGCAAGGTTGTCTCCCTGGAAAGCCTGAAGGAGCAGTTCGCCAAGTCCGAGGTCGACATGCTCAACATCGTCATCAAGGGCGATTCCTCCGGTTCCGTCGAGGCGCTGGAAGACTCCCTGATGAAGATCGAGGTGTCCGACGAGGTCGGTATCCAGGTGATTCACCGCGGTGTGGGCGCCATCACCCAGAACGATGTCAACCTGGCAACCGTCGACAAGGCCGTTATCATCGGCTTCAACGTGCGTCCCAACCGTCAGGTCCAGGAGTTGGCGGACCGCGAGGGTGTGGAGATCAAGTACTACTCGGTCATCTACAACGCCATCGAGGATATCGAGGCCGCCCTCAAGGGTATGCTCAAGCCGGAGTACGAAGAGGCCACCACCTCCCACTCCGAGATCCGCGAGATATTCCGCTCCTCCAAGTTCGGCAACATCGCGGGTGTCATGGTCCAGGATGGTACGGTCAAGCGCGGCACCAAGGCTCGCATCGCCCGCAACGGTGTCGTCACCATCAACGACCTTGAGATATCTTCCCTGCGTCGTTTCAAGGACGATGTCAACGAGGTGTCCGAGGGGTACGAGGCAGGTATCAACCTGGGCTCCTTCAACGACATCGAAATCGGCGACATCATCGAGACCTTCGAAATGCGCGAGGTCGAGCGCAAGTAATCACAGACGGACGGTATCGGGGGACCGGTGGTTGAAGTCGCCGGTCCCCATCGGATGCCAGGTCTGGTCCTCCGCCCCGGTTCGGGTCATCCCGTCCGGGGCGGACTTCCATGACAGACCATGAGAAAGGAACCAGGATGGGAACCAATCCGCGCGCCGTACGAATCGCGGCGCTGATTCAGCGGGTCATTGCGTCATCCTTGGAATCACAACTGCACGATAAACGGCTGAGTGGTGTCACCATAACCGAGGTAAGGGTGACCAACGACCTGCAGATCGCCAAGGTCTACTGGACCCAGTTGGGCCGGGAGGGTCGAGAGCAGGGTGAGCGGAAGCGTGCCCAGCAGGCCCTTCGCCAGGCCAGCGGGCGTCTGCGCTCCCTGGTCGGTGCCAGGGCGGGCCTTCGCCTGACGCCGACCCTGCGGTTCATCTATGATGAGGTGCCGGCCGAAGCCACCGAAATCGAAGATGTGCTCACCGCCGCCCGTCACAGGGACGAGGAAATCGCCAAGGCCAGGGCCACCGCCCAGTATGCCGGAGACCCTGATCCCTACCGTCATGACGATGATGAAAACCAGGATTACGAAAACACGGACCAGGACGGAACCGCGACCGGTGACGTCGACTCGGGTACGGATGGGGAGCAGGCCGCGGAAGCTGCGGGGCTTGCTGAAGAACAGGACGATCAACCCCTCGGCCCCGCCTCCCGGACGGCTTCCATGCTGTCCTGGCCGGACGAGCAGTGACCGGTTCCTGGTTGTCAAACAACCAGGAATGGTCTCATCCTCATGCTTCCCGCCGCCGATGGTGTGCAGGTTTCTGCTTCATCGGAACCGGCGCCCGGTGGTATCGCAGAGCACGAGGATGAAACTCGCTCCCCGTATGTAAGTTGCGCTGTATCGGTTGTATATGTGCCGGAAAGGTGGATGGTATGAAGGGTTCCGGACAGGAAAACCGGTCTGGTATTGTCCTGGTCGACAAACCCCAGGGGGTGACCAGCCATGACCTGGTGGCGGCTGTGCGTTCCACGCTGGGCATGCGGCGGGTGGGACATGCCGGAACCCTGGACCCTATGGCCACAGGCCTGCTGATCATTGGGTTTGGGCAGGCCACCCGCCTGCTCAAGGTGGTCGTCGGTCATGACAAGACCTATCTCGCCACGATTCGTCTGGGACAGGCCACAACCACCGACGATGCCGAGGGAAGGATGCTTCCCTCCGGGCCGGACGTCCGGCAGGCGGTCAAGGGTCTGGACCGTGCTGCCGTGGAGCGGACCATCGCCGACCACCTTACAGGTGATATCAATCAGGTGCCCGATTCGTTCTCCGCCATCAAGGTGAACGGCCGTCGGGCTTATGATCTGGCCAGGCAGGGCAAGGAGGTCGAGCTGGCGGCTCGGCCCATACACATCGCTCGTTTCGAGGTGTTGGATTACCGCACCCTGGTCCTGCCGGGCAAGGACATGGGCGGTGTCGACCAGCAGCCTGAAACAGGTGAGTTTGATAGGTCGTCATCCTGCGAAGGTGCCTTACCTGCAGAAGCACCCGGTAGCCCGTCAGGCGGGCTGGAAGTGGTGGATCTGGATGTGGTGGTGACCTGTTCCAGCGGGACCTATATCCGTGCCTTGGCCAGGGACTTGGGTGACCTGCTGGGCACCGGTGGGCACCTGACCAGTCTGCGTAGGACCAGGGTGGGTCGGTTCGATCTTGAGACTCCGGACCTGGAAGACAGGTTGGTCACCGGGCAGGTCTCGGCCAGGACCTATACGGACCGTCAAGGTCAGACGGTCTCCAGGAACAGGGTCGATCTGGACCAGTCCTCCGAGGAGATACTGCGAGGCTCCATCAGCCTGGTCGATGCTGCCAGGCTGATCATGCCCACCATCGAGGTCGATGGGGAGGAGGCCGCCATGCTGGCAAACGGCCGCTTCCTGAAAGTGGGGGTCGAGGGGGCCACGGCCGCCATCGCCAGGGATGAAACAGGCCCATACCTCGCTGCCGTCCTGGTACCCCATGGGGGCCAGCTGTCGAAACCGGATGTCGTCTTCCGCCGTGATTCCCAGCGGTGAATCGTATTGCCTGGCTTTCCAGGCTGGGTTAAAGTGCTAATGAGTCTGGCCTTGTCCGTTCCGGGAAGGCCTCAACAGTCGACGGGACACAGATGAAAGTCAGCAGGTTGAAACCGAATCCGGCCGGTATCGTGGAGTGGCCGGTGCTGAGTACGACCAGGGGTTCCGTGCTGACCGTGGGTGAGTTCGATGGGGTCCATCGGGGTCATCAGGCTGTTTTGGAACGTGTGGTGGACCTTGCTGCCGAATCGGACTCCACAGCGGTGGCCATCATGTTCGACCCAAGTCCCAAGCGGGTTCATCTCTATGCGGACACGCATGCCATGGCTGATTTGCCCAATGACCTGCTGGGCCATGACTCCGAAGAGGTCATGGGGGTTGATGAGCGCGTCCGCCTTATGGAGGAGATGGGGCTGGATCGGGTACTGATTGTTCACTACACATTGGCATTTGCTGCCAAGTCATACCGCTTTTTCATCAGGCAGCTGGTCGACAGGCTGGGCATGCAGACTCTCGTTCTGGGCCGGGATGCTCGGATGGGTGCCGGGCGGACCGGCGATGTCGCTGCCATCGGAGACCAGGCGGAAGAGACGGGCATGTTCCGTTTGGATGTAGTCGACGACAGGGGTCCGGGATATGTATCCCTGGGCGGGGACGGGGCGGTTGAACCCAGCGAAGCCTCCTCTGGTGAAGGGCGCCGGAGGGTCCGGGTCTGGAGCACCACGAACCTGCGTCACCTCCTGGCCGAGGGGCGTGTTCGGGAGGCTTCCGAGATTATGGGTCGAGTCCACTCGGTCGAGGGGCTGGTGGTTCAGGGGGAGCAGCGTGGACGGGAGCTTGGTTTTCCCACTGCGAATCTGAGCAGTGAGCATAGCGGATATATGCCGATGGATGGAGTCTATGCCGGCTGGCTGGTCGACATGGGGCCGGTACGTGATGCCAGCCGAGATGGTGAGGGGGAGGGGCCAACCGGGGGTGTGGCCAAGACGCTTGACAGACATGTTCGTCTGGCTTCCGGTTCTCCCTGGCGGATGCCGGCGGCGATCTCCATCGGTACCAAGGAGACCTTCCAGTCCGAAGGCGGGCATGCAGAGCGGGTGCTGGAAGCCAATGTCATCACCGATAACTGGCTGGAACTGTATGGGCACCGGGTCCGTATCGAGTTCCTTGACTTCCTGCGTCCCCAAGAGCGGTACGCGGGTGCTGACGAGCTCAAGGACCAACTTGCATTGGATGCTCAGCACACCGGCGTCTTGACCGACAAGGCGGTAGGGTAACCCGACACGGATCCGGCGTGATGCGGCAGCCCCGCCCAGATTGGAATCGTGGATGGGGCCGGCCTGGCCGGGTGCTTGTTCCAGTTCTGAGATTCTGGTTGAGATGATGACGATCGTGCCGCTCAGTACCGGGCTCCGAGTCGAAGATGAGTGATTGACATATGGGTGTGCCCCACCGATTGCAACCGGTGGGGCACACCCATACATACCCTGTCTACAGACCTCGGAAGTGGCTGAAGAACTCCTTGGTCTTGGGATTTTCCGATTCGTCCATGACTTCGCGGGGAGTTCCGTTTTCGGCGATGACCCCGTTCAGGAGGAGGACGATTCTGTCTGCCGCGTGGTGGGCGAAGCTCATCTCATGGGTGGCCATAAGGATGGTGGTTCCCTTGTCGGTCAGCTCCGAGACCATCTCCAGGACCTCGCCAACCAGCATCGGATCCAGAGCCGATGTGATTTCGTCAAGCAGAAGGAGCTCGGGGTCGGTCATCAGGGACCGCACGATGGCCACACGCTGCTGCTGGCCTCCGGAGAGCTGGTCGGGATAGGCGCCGGCTTTCTGCTTCATGCCAATCCTGTCCAGGAGTTCCAGGGCCCTCTCCCTGGCCTGGTCCTTGGGGACACCGTGGACCTTGATGGCACCCAGGGTGACGTTCTTCAGAACGTTCATATGGGGGAAGAGGTTGAACTGCTGGAAGACCACACCAATCCGCGACCTGCACTGATCCCGGTTCACCCGCGGGTCGGTGATGTCGGTGTCGCCCAGCCAGATCTGTCCATCGTTGACCCGCTCCAGCAGGTTGATGCACTTCATCAGGGTGGATTTACCCGACCCGGAGGGACCCAGGAGGGCTACGGTCTCGTGGGGCTTGATGTCGAAGGAGATTCCCTTGAGAACCTCGTTGCCTCCATAGGACTTGCGAACCTGGTCCAGGCGCAGAACCGGGGTTTCCCCACCGGTTTCGGGAACGCGTGTCGTGGTGCTCATACCATCCCTCCACTCTGCTCGCGCTTGCGAAGTCTGTTGGAATACCAGTCATTGAGAAGAATGAAGGGCACCGAGGTGCAGATGAAGAGGACCGATGCAACCACATAAGGTGTGAAGTTGTAGCTGGTGGCAACCACGATTTGGGCGGCCCGTACCGCGTCGACGGCACCCAGGACCGAAATCAGCCCCACATCCTTCTGCATGGAGATGAAGTCGTTCATCAGGGCAGGGGCCACCTTGCGCAGGGCCTGGGGGATGACCACGATACGCATGGTCTGGCCCGAGGTCAGGCCCAGGGAACGGGCCGATGCCCGCTGTGAAGGGCTTACATCCTCAAAGCCGGCCCTGAGGACCTCGGCCACATACGAGGAGTAGGAGAGAATCACGGCCACCGTGCCCAGGAGAGCCACCGGAATCCGGCCGAAGATGGCCAGGCCGGGAATGCCGAACCCGATCAGGTAGAGGACCACAATCATGGGGATACCGCGCATGATTGTGGTGTAGACCTGGGCCAAGGCCCGGAGCGGGAAGAGGAAGGGGGAACGGCTGGTCCGGATCATGGCCAGGAGGGTTCCCAGGATCGCCACCCCGATTACTGCGAAGAAGAGGACCTGGAGGTTGAGCCAGAGTCCCTGGAGCACCTTGGGGAAGGCGAGGGCGAAGTACTTGCCCGAGAAGAAGGATTCCTTGACCCTGGGCCAGCCCGGGGCGTAATGGAGACCCAGGGCCACCAGGAAGGCCAGCACCAGGGTGCTGACGATGCTGGTGGCCACTGACTTCAGGTTCTGGTGACGGTCATACTGCTCCCGTTCCCTCTGAACCTCACTGATGTGTATTTGCGCGGTTGAAGACATACCTGACCGATTCTGATCCGTCTGTTCCGACTCTGGTCAGCCCAGGGTGGGGGTGGAGGTGTACTCGTGCAGCCACTGCTCCTGCAGCTTCTTCAAGGTGCCGTCCTTGTCCAGTTCGGTCACGGCCTTGGAGGCTGCTTCCGTCAGCTTGGAATCCTTGGGGAGGACGATGCCCATGCCCTCGGGATCCTCGGATCCCTTGATCTGACCGAGTACGGCGCCCTCTTTGACCTGCTTGGATTCGACGATGTTGTAGGCCGAAGGGGTATCAATGACCAGTGCGTCGATCTGGTTGGTATCCAGTGCCTGGGCCAGGGTGGCGTTGTCGTTGAAGGTCTGGACGTCCTTCTTGAGCTTGTCCTGTGCCACAGTGTATGAGGTCGAACCCACCATGGCGCCGATCTTGGCGTCCTTGAGCTCGCTCAGGGACTTCGCCGAGGCGTACTTGGAATCCTTGTGGACAACCAGGGACTGGGTGGAGTTGTAGTAGCTGGGGGTGAAATCGACGGCATTCTTGCGTTCCGAAGTGATCGAGAACTGCTGGATGTTCATGTCGAAGTCCTTGGTGCCCGGGGCGATGGCGGCATCGAAGGAGGTGCGGGTCCACTTGACCTTGTCCTTGCTGAAGCCCATCTTCTCGGCGACCGCGTAGGCGACGGCGGCCTCATAGCCCTTGCCGCTCTCGGGATCGTTGTCTTCGACGTAGGGCGTGTATGCGGGATCCCCCGTGGCGATGGTCAGGGTACCGGGATTGATGGTCTCTTCGGTGATGGCTCCCGACTTGGTGTCGTCCTTGGCCGAGGACGAGCCGGAACCGCAGGCCGCTCCCGACATCAGGGTAGCGAAGGTGAGTGCTGCGACCATGAACCTGGTCGTTGTCTTCCTGGTGAAGAGGGTCATGTGTGGATTGCTCCTTAGTGACAATGACTGTGGTGGCTACTGGGATCGGATCCGGTCAACAACCAGTCTCGGCGATAATCTCCTCAACCGTCCGGACGGGAACCATACTAGCGGCAAAGGTCTACCGGAGCGCGCCCGTACAGACATCCATATGGAGGATAGCACTTCAGTTTTTTCTTATAAGGGCCTCTAGATTTCATCTATGCGACCAATGTTTGTCGGCCATGTCGGCGACCATCGAACCATGGACAGGAAACAGATCAGCACCGTGACCATTCAATGCGCCTTGGACAGGGAAGCGGCCCCAATCAGGGCCGCACTGGAGGGGCGGCAGGAGCTTGCCCTGCTTGGGAACCATGTGTGGACCGGAACCTATGCCGGCATGAATCTGGCGGTCTGCGTCGGTGGTATGGGAGTGGCCAATTCGGCCTCCTGCGCCCAGTTCCTGATTGACCGGTTCAATCCGCAGGCGGTGATTTTCAGCGGAATCGCAGGATCGATCAACCCCAACCTGGCCATTGGAGACCTGCTTATCGGGGCCGAGCAGCATTATGCGGAAACCAACACGGCAATCATCGCCGAGTGTCCTCCCTACCTGGAGTACTTCCCGGCTGATTCGGACCTTCTCCAAACCGCCACCTCAGCTGCCGAGGCACTGGGCTACCAGCGGGCTGAATCCGTAGGGGACCTGGTCGCATCGGGGCGTTGGAGGGGACGCGATGCCCGCCCGGCACCGGTAGTGGAACCAGGAGGGGAAAGGAGTGGCCAGGAGACTCATTTTGTGGTCGGCAACATCTCGACCAGCGATCGCTTCAACACCGCTCCTGAGGTGTTGGACGAGCTGGTCACCAGGTTCCGGGCCGACGGGGAGGCCATGGAGGAGGCCTCCGCGGCTCAGGTCTGCGGTAAGTGTGCGGTGCCCTTCCTCTGTGTGCGGGGCATCAGCAACCCTTGCGGCCAGGCCTATGATGACCTGAACAGCCATGAGGCCGATATGGATAGGGCCGCCGATGCCGCCGCGCGGGTTGCCCTCAAGACGGTCAGTCTGTTGAATCCTCAAGGATGAAGCCGTCGAAGGTGAAGCCGGGGCTGACCACGCAGGACACCAACGCATCGCCCTGGCTTGGGAGGGTCCGCTGCCAGCATCCCTCAGGAACCAGATAGTGCCCGCAAGGGGTTGCATCGGCTGCGGTGTTTCCGCCCTCGGTCAGCTGTGATCCCAGCGAGATATCGGTCAACTGGTCCGGCTCCCGGGCGGGGGAGTCGCCGTATCCTCCCAGTTGCAGATGGACGGGTGCCGGTCCGTGCCAGAGCCAGATTTCGTCGGCATCCACCTTGTGCCATGCGCTGGCATCGCCCTGGGCCAGGAGGAAGTAAATCAGGGATGAGAGCGGCCTCTCGCTGGCGGTGTCCATATGGGTGCTCCGCCAATCACTCACATACCAGCCGCCTTCGGGGTGGGGCTCCAGTCCCAGCCGGTCTACCAGGGAACGTGCGTAGGGACTCATGTCCTGTAGCGCCAAGCTCATAAGGGTCTCCGTCCTTCTCGGTTCAATCAGAAGATACCGGCATTGTAGGCCACCCGGCCGGATATGAGGGTGGCTCGGTTGTGGCCGCCGCCGGAGGCGACCAGCTCCTCCAGGGTCCGATCGATGGCGTCCGCGTTTTCCGTCCGGACGGGAATATCCATGAAGGCGAGATCGGCCAGTGATCCGGCGTTGATCTGCCCTATCCGGTTGGCTGCCAGATGCAATCCCATGGCGGAGGCCCCGTTCAGGGTCAGCATGTGGATCAGTCTGCGGGGGAGATCCCTGCCTCCGTACCCTTGTTGGCGTGCCAGCCGGTACAGCGCAGCGGCCTCGTCCATAAGGTCCAGGCTGGGGGAGCTGGAGAGGGAATCGGTACCCACGCAGAGGGCGTTTCCCTCCTTGAGGTACCGGCTTACCGGTGCGTCCTTGCCGGTGTTGGTGATTCGGTTGGACCTGGGGCAGAGGGCTACGGAGACCTGGCGCTGACGGAGGGTTCGACGGTCCTCCTCATCCGCCCAGACCCCATGGGCGATGTGCACGTCCGGCCCCAGGGAGCCCAGCTGGTCCACGAACTGGATGGCCGAGAGTCCCTGCCCCTCCCGCTTGTATTCTCGATAGCTGGTCCAGGTCTCGTCGCCCCGGATGGCGGACGATATGGCCCGTTCCGATTCAGGGGCCTCCGTTCGTGCCTCCAGGGGTGTTTCAGCCAGATGGATGTGGAGCCGCATGTTCAGACGCCTGGCGATGTCGGGCAGGTCCACAAAAGGCTCGGCCTCCAGGGTGTAGGGGGCATGGGGGCTGATGCCCAACTGCCGGACATGCTCCTCCTCCAGTCGATGCAGCTCGAGGTTGAGGCGGTACCGGCCCCTGTCGTCCCAGTCCTCGTTTCCCCAGCCCATGACCTCCCAGTAGGTGATGCCGTGCATACCTTGGGACACCATGCCCGCAGCCGCGTCCAGGTCGGTGACGATATCGGCCGCGGCCGTGGTGCCGGACTCGACACACTGCCGGGCTCCCTCCATGGCCCAGTAGCGCCAGGCGTGGGGCAGGCTCTCATCGTCGTAAATCAGGTTGAAGGCCTCTTCCCAGGCGTGGAAGTCCTTGTACTCGCCCTGACCCACCTCGGCCATGCCCGTGTACTGCAGGTGGGTGTGGGCGTTGACCAGACCCGGCATGAGAATCCCGTCCCAGTACCGTTCGGTCACCTTGCCCCCGGGTGCCTCCTCCTTGAGCTCCTGGAGGACCCAGGCCCGTGTGCCCACATGGACCACCCTGTCGCCGCTTACCGCAACGGCCCCATTGACGATGACCGGTGCGGTGACGGGGATGACGAGCTTGGCGGAGTATACGGTCACATCCGCCAAGCGGTCTTCTCCCAGCCCCAGGTTGCCCAGTGCCGATGATGCTGTCTTCATGCCTGCGATTTCTCCCTTCGGGCATCAAAACGGGTGGTTCTCCAATCCTGGACGGTCTCGGATGCCTGATGGCGTACCTGGTA
Source organism: Bifidobacterium coryneforme (assembly GCF_000737865.1). Classification (NCBI taxonomy): domain Bacteria; kingdom Bacillati; phylum Actinomycetota; class Actinomycetes; order Bifidobacteriales; family Bifidobacteriaceae; genus Bifidobacterium; species Bifidobacterium coryneforme. The sequence goes on along the minus strand of NZ_CP007287.1, from coordinate 1,399,513 downwards.
GCCGCGGGCCTCCAATGCCAGTGAAGCGATGCGCCTGTCGACCTGGTCGGGGAGCCGGTGGACCCTCCGATCCAACTCTCTGCCATGCCTGATCAGGTGGGCCAGGGCGGATACCTGGACGGCGAAGCTCAGGTCCATGATTTCAATCGGATTGCCACCCCCTGCCGTGTAGTTGACCCCATCACCCTGGCTGATCAGGGTGAGCTCCGGCCCGTCCGGGACGCTGATGGTCATGACCTCATCGACCTGATCGGGGAGCCAGTTCGGGATTCGGTCCAGGGCCACCTCATTGGCGATTCCCCCAATGACGGCCAGGACCGCTCCCGATTTCATGGCTTGCATGTCTTCCAGGTCGATGGTGTGGGTGACCCCCGTGGCCGAGATGACCATATCGGCCACGGGCAGGGCCTCCGAGGTGTCCTGGGAGGGGAAGCCATCAAATACCGCACGGAGCGCGGCCCGGGGGTCGGTGTCGCTGACGCTGACATGGGCGCCCAGAGCCCTGGCGCCCAGGGCGAACCCGCGCCCGACAGGTCCATATCCGACAACAAGGACCCGCTGCCCTTGGAAACAGTGTGCCCCCAGGAGTGATTGCATGGTGGTCAGGCAGGTCTCACCGGTGCCGTGGGCGTTGTCGAAATCCGTCTTCATCAGGCTGTCGTTGACGGCGATGACCGGGAAGGTCAGGGCTTCATCCCTTTCCATGGCGGCAAAGGCCCTCACTCCGGATGTGGTCTCCTCGGCGACGCCCATCAGGTCCGCAGCCATGTGCGGGCGCTCGCGGAGAGCCAGGCGGGCGAAGGAGGCTCCGTCATCGATGATCAGGTTGGGGTTGATCCTGTCCATCAGGTCCAGGGCACCCTGCCTGGCCTGGTCGTCGTCCCAGGAGGAGTCGGCGCATACGGTGATTCCCTCCTGCTTGAGCTGATCGGCGACCCGCTGGTCCACGGCCCCGGGTTCGCAGTAGACACCCACCTCGGCCCCTGCACGCTTCAGCTCCCTGAGCAGCACGGCAGTCTTGGGTTCCAGGATCAGACAGGTGGCGATCCGTGCCGAGCCGAAGTCCACTTCGGACTTGAGCCTTGCCATAAGCCCGGTCAGGATGGGCATCCGGGATTGGGCCCAGTCTATGGCCTCGCCCCCGCTGGACCGACGCATATCCACCATGGTCTCCGTGGGGCCGAATGGCAGGTCGAAGTCAGTGGGATGGGGGCGGGCGGAATCCTCGGATGCGGTGGCGTCCACATTGTCGACATCCTGCACGACCATTCCCCACTCCTGGGCCTGGCTGATCAGTCGCTGTCGCTGGCAATCGGTCATGGTGTCGTCGGGCAGGACCAGCCTGGCTCCGGCCAGTGACCGGTTGCTGGTTTGCGACATGGCTGCCGCCCAGGTGGGGAAGTCAGGGACTTCCCCATGCGCGTGATTGATGGGCATGCTCTCTCCTGAGACTAGGGTTTCCTGCCATCTTATAGCCTTTCGGGCACCAGCCCGTATGGCTGTGGTCAGCGGACCCCCAGGGCATCCAGAGCATCGGTCAGGGTGGATACCTCAACAACCTCCAACCCGGGAATGGGCTTGGTGGTTCTTTTCCCCCTGGCGACAGGTATCAGGGCACGGGTGAATCCCAACCGGGCGGCCTCGTTCAGCCGATGGTTCAGTTGGGGCACCGGCCGTACCTGGCCGGTCAGGGAAATCTCTCCGATGGCGCAGGTGGTCTTTTCGATGGGCTTGGCGCTGGCGGCGCTGGCCAGGGCCGAGACGATGGCCAGGTCGCAACCCGGCTCCTTGGCCAGCCCGCCGGCAATCGTGGACACGTACAAGTCCTTGGTAAGCAGGTTCACATGCCCGTGCCGGTAGAGGACCGCAGCCAGCATGGACAGACGGTTGGTGTCGATGCCGTTGGTGTTCCGCCTGGGTGTCGGCAGGACGGAGGCTGTGACCAGTGCCTGGATCTCGATGGGCAGGCTCCTGTGTCCGTCAAGTGTGAAGGTGACACAGGTCCCATCCACCTGGTCCTGGGAGGCCGAAAGGAAGAGGCCGGTGGGGTCGGTCACCTCTTCGATGCCCTGCTCGCCCATGTCGAAGCAACCGACCTCGTCGGTAGGACCGAACCGGTTTTTGGTCGCCCTCAGCATGCGCAGGGCGGTCTGGGAGTCGCCCTCGAACTGGCAGACCACATCGACCAGATGCTCCAGGGTGCGTGGACCCGCAATGGACCCATCCTTGGTTACGTGACCCACCAGGAGGACGGGAATGTCATAGGTCTTGGCCATGTCGATCAGGGATATGGCCACCTCCCGTACCTGGGTCGACCCTCCCGAGATTCCATCAACCTTGTCGGAAACGATGGTCTGGGCCGAATCGACGATGACCAGGTCGGGCTTCTCCTGTTCGATAAGCCCCAGCACCGTGGCCAGATCTGTTGTGGAGGCCAGGAGGAGTGAATCCTTGACGGCCCCGACACGGGTGGCCCTCATGCGCACCTGGGCCTGGGATTCCTCTCCGGATACATAGAGGACCTTGGTGCCGTCATTGTTCCTGCCGGCCACCCGGCCAGCCGTTTCCAGGAGAAGTGTGGACTTGCCGATTCCGGGCTCCCCGGCCACCAATATGACCGACCCGGGCACGATCCCACCGCCCAGGACCCTGTCGAACTCGGTGAATCCGGTGGGTACCCTGGTGGGGTCTTCGGAACCTACCCGGGTGATGGGTTTCGCCTCTTCCGAGCCGGGCTTGGCCGGGCGTGTGTGACCTCCGCCTGCGGCGGAACCCGGCCCCTCCGCACTCCTGGATCGGGGTTCGCGGAACTCTTCGACGGTTCCCCACTGCCCGCATTGAGGGCAGCGCCCGAACCACTTTGCGCCGGTCCATCCGCAGTCGGTGCAGACGTATTGCAATCCAGTCTTGGCCATACCAGCACGCTATCCAAATTGAGCGACAAGGGGTAGTCATATTCACTCGGAGGTGGATGGTTCATCGAAAGGCGAATCGCTTGCAACGACTCTTCGCATCGGTCGCGTCGCGCCTATGAGAGAATAGGGGTATGCCAACTACTCCATCAACTGCTGTTCGTCGTCGCCGTATCAGGCTGGTCATCGCCCTGGCTGCCGTGGTTGTTCTGGTCCTTCTCTCCGCATTCGTCTGGCCTCATTGGGCCGTTAAGGGTCAGGGGCCAAACGCGGGAGCGACTGCAACGGCCGGGCAGAGCCAGGGGCAGTCAGCCAAGCCCAGTCCCAGGATCGCCGCCGTGCCGCTTCCGGAGAACTCAAGTGAGCTGCTCAAGGCCATGCCCGATGCGGTCTCCGATTTTGCCCGTACCAAGGCTGAAGCCGCCACGGACTGGGGGGCCAGGGTGCCGGTCGAGGAATATACCCTGGTCTATTCCACCGGTCAGGACGGCGAGGAGGTGACCCTCCACCTGGCGCAGTGGACCAAGGCGGCTGATGCCAAACAGGCCTACGACGCCTTTGCGGCCGGGATGACCGGCAAGGAGCTTGCTTCCGGCAGGGTCAAGGCTGAAGGCGGAGCCACCGGTGTCTATGTGGAGAGGGAAGTCGCCGGGGATGCCAAAACCGCCCAGGCGCTATGGCAGAATGACACTGTTGTCTTCCAGGCTCAGGGGCCCAAGGCGGCCCTGGAAGCCTTTTACAAGGCATTCCCTCTCTAGTAGTCGCCCAAGCGGTGTACTATTGGGCAAGTTGGACACTTCCAGGTATATAAGGATCGGAGGCTCGGATGGGTTCTGTCATCAAGAAGCGCCGCAAGCGGATGAGCAAGAAGAAGCACCGCAAAATGCTGCGTAAGACTCGTCACCAGCGCAAGTAGCTTTATGACTTACGGCCCTCAGGGTCGGAGAAACCCCCGAATCGGTTTGATTCGGGGGTTTCTTGTTTCTTCTGCTGCCTACTTGTTGGAGTTCGTCATGACTCGTGGGCCGTTGGGGTCGCCGACAATGACGGTGTCGACCATGTTCAGGAAGAGTCCATGCTCCACCACGCCTACGGTGGTGATCAGGTCCTGGGCCAGATCCTCGGGATGCTCGATCTTCTCCATGTGGAGGTCGATGACGTGATTGTGCTCATCGGTCAGTACCCGCTGGCCCTGGTCGTCGAGACGGAGGACGGGTTCGTAGCCCCGCTCCTTGAAGCGGTCCAGGACGTGGCGCTCGCCGAAGGGGATGACTTCCACGGGCAGGGGGAATCGGCCGATGGTGTCAACGACCTTTGACTCATCGACGATCCAAACGATCTTGCTGGAATTGGTGGCGACGATCTTCTCCCAGAGCAGTGCGGCGCCGCCACCCTTGATGCCGTCGAAGTTCTTGTCAACCTCGTCGGCGCCGTCGATGGTGATGTCGATATGGTCTACATCATCCACGTCAACGATGTTGATGCCGTATCCCTCGGCCTGTTCCTTGGTGCGGAGGGAGGTGGTGACCCCCGTGAACGTCAGCCCCTCCTCCTGCACGCGGCGACCCAGTTCATCGACGAAGAATCGCACCGTCGATCCGGTGCCCAGGCCGACGATCATGTCGTTCTCGACCAGCTTGGCCGCTTCGATGCCGGCGGCCATCTTCAGCCTGTCCTGTTCGGTCTTGTCCATTGTTCTCCTTATCCAGCCCCATTACGAGGTGTGGCCTATACAAAGCTTGGTTCCATAGTACGCGAACCCGTTCGTCATCTTGCTGCCGGGCGGTCAGTCATCGATTTCGATGCCGTGCAGGCGGAAGGGGGCCTGGTCGATGACCACCCTGCCCTCCTGGTCTATGTACCCGTCGATTTCAATCGAACCGGTGATGTGGAGCCTGTGTCCAGCGAAACTGGGGCTCTGCGAGGGGGGCGGGGTTATGACGACCTCGCCCTTGGTCAGCAGTCCTCGGGAGGTCGGGGGAGTGTCCGTCGGCTCTGCTGATGATGGGGCCCCGTCCTCTTCGGGCGGACAGGCCATGTCTGGTTCTGTGCTCTCCGGGGAATCAGGGACCTGGGCGTTCATTGCCTGCGCCGGCGGATCGTCATTCCGCTCATCAGGTACTGCATCTGCCGATTGTTTTAAATCATCCCGCCCTTCCGGCTCCGCTTGTTCATTGATGTCAGAATCGTTCTCAGGCGGCTGTTCGGCTTGCGACTGGGTGTTTGTGATTGACGAATCTTCTGCTTCTGCGGTCGTTGTTTCCATCTCTTCCTCCTCGGTGGGAAGCGGCCGGTCGTCGGAGCTGGTGGTGCTGCGCTTGCGTCCCCGGGCATCCAGAACGGCAGGTCCCCCATCCAGCTCCTGCTGTACCTCATCCGGTACCTGCAGCCCCTGGGTGTAGTCGGAGCACAGGAGCGACTGCCACCCCTCGATGGGCAGGCATCCGGTGCGTCCACCGTTCTTGGCTGATTCGGCGTACCCCCGGGCCAGGGAGTCGACCTTCTCGTTGAAGGCATCGCCGGCATGGCCCTTGACCCATACGAAGGTCACGGACCCCTGGCGTTGCCTGATTTCCTTGTCGATGGCCTCAATCAGCTGGCGGTTCTTGACCGGCTTGCCTGCGGCGTTCTTCCACCCCTTCTTCTTCCATCCGTGCACCCACTTGGAGGAGCAGTTGATGGCGTACTGCGAGTCGGTCTGAATTACCAGGGAATCGCTTCCGGGGTGGGCACGCAGGGCCTGGAGCACGGCGCAGAGCTCGCCGATCTGGTTGGTGCCGTTGCTGGCCCCTCCTGCGTCTGCATCCCCACCCTGGTGGTCGGCCCAGGCCCATCCCATGGGTCCGTTGGGATTGCTCAGGGCGCTGCCGTCTGTTGAGACGACCACGGTCTTATCGTTTGTCATGGTTTCCAGATTAGACAGCATGTCAGAAAACCCCCGCAACCAGCCAGTTTGGTTGCGGGGGTATGAGATTGCGTATGCGGCTCAGCCCAGGGCCTTGTCAACCACCTGGCCGGCCTCGTCCAGGACCTGCTCCAAGGCCTCGGGGGAGACGAAGGACTCGGCGTAGACCTTATAGATGTTCTCGGTGCCGGAGGGGCGGGCGGCGAACCAATTGTCCTTGGTGGTCACCTTGATGCCGCCTATCCTTGCCTGGTTGCCCGGTGCCTCGGTCAGCTTGGCGGTGATGGGCTCACCGGCCAGGGTTGAAGCGGTGACGTCGTCGCCGTTCAGACGGGCGAACTTCTGTTTCTGTTCCAGGGTGGTGGGGGTGTCGACACGCGTATACCAACTCTGGCCGAAGCGTTCGACCTGCTCCTGGTGGAGTTGGGCCGGGTTCTTCCCTGTCCGCGCCGTGATTTCCGCGGCCAGGAGGTCGGGAATCAGTCCGTCCTTGTCTGTCGTCCAGACCCGGCCGTCCCGACGCAGGAAACTCATGCCGGAGCTCTCCTCGCCGCCAAAGGCGACCTCACCCTTGAAGAGGGGGTCAACGAACCACTTGAAGCCCACGGGCACCTCGACCAGTCTTGCCCCGATGGAGGCGGCCACGCGGTCGATCAGGGATGAGGAGACCAGGGTCTTGCCGATACCGGCGCCCTCGGGCCATCCGGGCCGGTTGCCCGAGAAGAGGTACTCGGCGCAGACGGCGATGTAATGGTTGGGATTCATGACTCCACTGCCCGGGCAGACGATGCCGTGACGGTCCGCATCGGGGTCTGTGCCGCCTACCAGGTCGTAAGCATCCCAGGCCCCGGCTTCGAGCCTGTTCACCAGGCCCTTCATGGCAAAGGGGGAGCTGGGATCCATCCGTATCTTTCCGTCGTGGTCGACGGTCATGAACCGCCAGGTTGGGTCCACCTCAGGATTCACGACACCGATGTTCAGCCCATACCGTTCGTTTATCAGGGGCCAGTAGTTGACCGATGCACCGCCGAGCGGGTCGATGCCCAGACGTACGCCCGAGGAGCGAATCAGGTCGAAGTCGATGACATTGCCCAGGTCGGCCACGTAGTGCTCGCGGAAGTCGAACCGCTCCACCAGATCGGACTCGATGGCCTGCTCGAAGGGAATCCGCCTTACCCGCCGGTAGTCGCCCAGAAGCTCATTGGCTCGTGCGGCGATGGCATTGGTCGTCTCGGCGGGGGCCGGCCCCCCTGTGGGCGGGTCATACTTGAATCCGCCGTCGGTGGGCGGGTTGTGTGAGGGGGTCACCACGATTCCGTCCGCCAGGTCAGAGCCAGTGAAGCGCTGGGTTCCGTCAGTGGCACGGTTGTGGGTCAATATGGCTTGGGAGACGGTGGGGGTGGGGGTGTAGTCGTCGTTGGCGTCTATCCGGACCCGGACCCCGTTGGCTGTCAGTACCTCGATTGCGGTCTTCCACGCAGGAAGGGATAGGCCGTGGGTGTCCCGCCCGAGGTAGAGGGGGCCGGTGACTCCCTCGGCCTTGCGTCGTTCGGCAATGGCCTGGCTGATGGCGACGATATGAGCCTCGTTGAACGAGGTGGTCAGGGCCGACCCGCGATGACCTGAGGTGCCGAAGGAGACCTTCTGGGCATCGTTGCCGGGATCGGGAACAAGGTCGTAGTACTTGCCGATCAGGTCGTCCAGGTTGATCAGATCATCAGGTGTGGCGGGCATGCCCGCATTCTGTGCTGCCATGCCTTCTATCATGCCACCGGCATGGGAGAACTATCCGAGGGGAGTGGAGGCAGGGAGGAAGGTGTCAGTCGGTCTGGGGCACCCGGACATTCAGGGCCTGACGCTCCACCTCAAGGGCGATGTGGCGGGTCTCTCCCAGGATGTCCCCGTCAACCTGTGCCAGGGCAGGGTCATCCAGCTTGATTTCCGCCCGGGGCCCCTGGAGCTGGACGATGGTCGAGTTGGTGGAAAGGGGTGACTTGCTGGCCTTGCGGGTGATGGTCTGGTGCATGACATCGCCGAAGAGGTTGGCCCAGCCTATGAGTCCCGCCGAGGTGTCGATGATTTCGAAGTCCAGGTTTCCGTCGTCCCAGGACGCGTTGGGCATCAGGGAGAATCCCGGAATCTCGCCGCAGTTGCCGGCCATGAAGGTGCGGAAGGTCACTGATGTGTTGGTCTGGGTCACCTGGTCGGGGCGGGTGATGGATATGTCGCCGGTGTATTTGGGGGCGAACAGGTGCTTGGCTCCACTGATGAAGTAGGCCAGCCAGCTCACGGTCTTCTTGAGATTGGGGTCCGTGTCGTCGATCATCAGTGCGTCGAACCCGATGCCGGCGATGATCAGGAAGGCATGCCCGCGGTCCTTGTCCTGTCCGTCCAGGAGGAACATGCGGCCCACGTCCACCAGGTTGGATCCGTGTGAGGTCGCCACGGTCAGGGCGGCGTCCAGATTGCCGACGGGAATGCCCATGTTCCTGGCGAAGAGGTTGCCGGTCCCGATGGGAATGATGCCCATGGCCTGCCCGGTTCCAGCCAGGGCGCTTGCCACTGTCCGAACCGTCCCGTCGCCACCGACGGCGACGACCACCTGGGCCCCCTGTTCAAGTGCCATCAGGGCGCATGCCTTCCCATCCCTGTCCAGCCGGGTCTCAATGAAGCGAACCTCACGGATGTGTTTGGCCTTGCAGTAGGCCTGGATGTGTTCACGGGTCTCGGCGGCCTGGGGTTTGGAGGGGTTGATGATGAAGGCGTAACTGACCTGGTCGTCGTCCCTGGCCTCCAGTTTGCGTGCGAACTCCCGCTGTTTGTAAGCGCGCATGAGAAGGGCCACCGCCGCAAAGACAATGGCAAGTCCTGCCAGAGTGCACAGGAAGACGACTGCTGGAGTTGGCATGATTCCATTGTGCCGTCCCTGGCGGCGAGGCATCGGGAGCCGACCAGACATGAACGAATCCTCTACGTTGCCTGTCACCTTGCGCATTCATGGTTCGGGGTGTAAACAATGCAAGGACGTGATGTGCCGCTTGAAGTCGGGCGTGACTGCCGATGCAGGTGAGAAAACGATGGTTGAAGGGTGATGATGGGGCTCAGCAATGGGTAAGTACCGCAGTGTGTTCGACATCATCGGCCCTGTGATGATCGGGCCCTCCAGTTCCCATACGGCGGGGGCCGTCTCCATCGGGAGAATCGGTCATATCCTTGCAGGTGGCATACCCGACAGGGCCGTGATTCATTACTATGAGTCCTTTGCCCGGACCCACAAGGGGCACGGGACCGATTACGCCATCGCCAGCGGTCTTCTTGGCCTGGCCCCGGATGATCCCAAGGTTCCCAACGCCTTGGCCATCGCCTGCGGCATGGGTGTGGATATCGAGTTCATCGAGGAGGATGGCGACAGCCCCATCCACCATCCCAATACGGCCGTCCTGGATATGGAAAAGGACGGGAAGGTCGTCTCCTTCTGGGCCTGTTCCATCGGCGGAGGGACCATCGAGGTCCGTCGAATCCGAATGGATGGTTATGACATGAGGCCTTCCGGTCTCCTGCCCATGCTCTTCATCGAGGAGAACCATTCCCGGAGCGACTCCGACAAGGCGCTTTCAACCGTTGAGGCAATGCTGGGCCGGGGCGGCCATGTCATGCAGAAGACCATATATCCCAAAATTGATGGCGAGGGTCGGCGGATGATTGGTTTTGAGTTGGAGCATCCCCTCTCCGCGGCTCAACAGGACGAGATCGATGTCCTCGCGTCGCGGCTGATCTACCTTCACTGAATTCAAATCGAGAAATAAGGAATGTGTCATGTTCGGTTCGATTGCTGAGTTGGTCGGCGCTGCAGAGAAGACAGGGACACCCATCTCCGAGCTGATGATCCAGCAGGAGTGCGCCAGATCGGGGCGGACCCGGGACCAGGTCTGGTCGAGGATGTCGCAGGATCTGGATGTCATGCTGGCCGCCGCCAAGAAAGGGTCGGAGGGCCGGGGCGTTTTCTCCAAGACCGGGCTGAGCGGGGGAGAGGCCGCGCTCCTGGACAGGTATAGGCGAAGTCGGACCACCTTGAGCGGTGACACCATGGTCGGGGCGGTGGTTGCGGCCATGGCCACCAATGAGGTCAACGCCGCCATGGGGGTTATCTGCGCAACGCCGACGGCAGGTTCCTCCGGCACTCTGCCAGGGGTCATCAATGCCCTCAGGGAGCGGATTGACCTTTCCAGGGAGGGGCAGGTCAGATGTCTGTTCACTGCTGGGGCCTTCGGTCTGGTTACTGCCAACAAGGCGATGATTGCCGGGGCCACTGGTGGCTGCCAGGCCGAGGTCGGGAGTGCGTCCGCCATGGCCGCGGCTGCCGCGGTCGAAGCCGCAGGTGGGGATCCGGCAACCTGTGCCGAGGCATTCGCCATGGCGTTGAGCAACCTCCTCGGCCTGGTCTGCGATCCGGTGGCCGGACTCGTTGAGGTTCCCTGTATCAAGAGGAACGCCATAGGTACGGCCAACGCCCTGATTTGCGCCGACATTGCCCTCTCCGGAGGGACAAGCAAGATTCCTGCCGACCAGGTGGTTGCGGCCATGAAATCCATCGGAGAGGCCATGCCTGCATCCCTGCGCGAGACCGGGGCGGGTGGTCTGGCCGATACCCCTGCCGGCAGGGAGTTCAGAAAGACCGTTTTCGGCGAATAGGTGCCGTAGGCGGGGTGGTCCGATTCGTTGATTACCGCGCCCCGGCGAAGCCATCCGTGTCGATTGGCGGAAGTAGAATCCAACTATGCTAGATATCCAGTTCATTCGCGAGCATCCCGATGTGGTTAAGGAATCCCAGCGAAAGCGCGGCGAGTCCGTGGAACTCGTCGACGAGGTTCTCAAGGCCGACGACCAGCGCAGATCGGCGCTCCAGGCCTACGAAACTTCCAGGGCCGAGCAGAAGTCCTTGGGCAGACAGGTGGCCTCGGCATCAGGTGATTCCAAGGCGGAGCTGATTGCCGGGACCAAGAAGCTGGCCGAGCAGGTCGGACGCAACAAGACCGCTGCTGATGAGGCTACGGCCGAATACACGAATCTCCTGTGGCGATTCAGCAATCTCGTGGAGCCCGAGGCACCCGAAGGCGGCGAGGATGATTACGTGGTCGTCAAGCAGGTCGGCACGCCGCGGAACTTCAAGTCCGAAGGCTTCGACCCCAAGAACCATCTGGACCTGGGTGTGGGTGTGGCTGGAATCGACATGCGCCGGGGCGTCAAGATCTCAGGATCCCGCTTCTACTTCCTCCGGGGAGATGTGGCCCGTATGGAGATCGCCATGCTGACCATGGCCGTGGATCAGGCGCAGGAGCATGGCTTCATCCCGACCATCACCCCGACACTGGTCCGCCCCGAGGTCATGGCAGGCACCGGCTTCCTCAATTCGCATGCAGATGAGATATATCGTCTGCGTGAGCCCGATGACCAATACCTGGTGGGCACTTCTGAGGTGGCCCTTGCCGGTATGCATGAGGGCGAGATTCTCGATTTGTCCGATGGGCCCCTGCGTTACTGCGGATGGTCCAGCTGCTACCGCCGTGAGGCAGGCGCCGCCGGCAAGGACACCATGGGCATCATCCGCGTCCACCAGTTCAACAAGGTGGAGATGTTCGTCTACTGCAAGCAGGAGGACTCCCGCGAACAGCACCAGCAGCTGCTGGCCATGGAGCAGGAGATGCTGGAGAAGGTCGACGTGCCCTATCGCATCATCGATACGGCGGCGGGCGATTTGGGATCCTCTGCCGCAAGGAAGTTCGACTGCGAGGCCTGGGTGCCTACTCAGAACCGTTATCGCGAGCTGACCTCCACCTCCAACTGCACCGAGTACCAGGCCCGCCGTCTGAACGAGCGTGAACGCCTGGAAGACGGGTCGACCCGCTCGGTCAGCACCCTGAACGGCACGCTTGCCACGACTCGCTGGCTGGTTGCCATCCTGGAGAACCACCAGAACGCCGACGGATCCATAGTGGTACCGGAGGCCATGCGCTCCTATATGGGTGGCAAGGAGGTCCTTGAACCCACCAAGTGGGAGGTCTGAGCCAGATTTGCGGTGCGGCCCGCGACCCTCGGCGGAATGTCGATGGAGCGGATGTCGTATCATGATAGTTGTGCCTGATGGTTCAGGCTCATGGACAGGTGTCTGAGCGGTCGAAAGAGACGGTCTTGAAAACCGTTGAACGAAAGTTCCGCGGGTTCGAATCCCGCCCTGTCCGCACGGTTGGCCCTGGAAGAGATTCCAGGGCCTTGCTTTAGGAGATTGCGCCCTTGCATGCATCTCGATGCGCGGGAATTAGTTACTTACCGTATAGCTTTGGTTAGGACTTTCAACCTTAGTTTAGGGTAATCACCGCGTCGTGTCCCTGTGAAACATCGGGGCACGACGCAGTGTCATGCTTTACGTACTGGTACTTGACGACTTGCGATTACTCGCTCGTTACGAGTCTCTGTACCTGGTCTCGAATCTGATCTGAGTACTGGTATATTTCATCGAAGTTGTCGATAGGTACCCGCGTTACGGTTTTATTCTCGTCAAAGAGCCCCAGGTACTTCTGCCTTCCATTGAAGAAAAGTCTGACTACGGGGCGTCGGTTGTTGTCGTCCAGGAAGATGGCGCAGTACATCTTTGCATCTCGCATGGTAATCCGGGATGAGTCGACATCGCTGCAAGCAATGGCTTTGACGATGCGATAGGCTGTGAGCTCATCTTCGGTGGTCTCAATGCTGTCGTCCGCTTCGTCAGTACTGCTCTTATCGGAGTTTTGTTCATCGCTCTGAGAAGGTGCTTCAACCTTGATGTCATCGGAGCCTAGAGCGGTCTTGAGTCTGTCATTGACCTGATCTGTTAGGAAACGCTTCAGGGCTTTGTCTACGAGAGGATGGAACTTGTCCATGACGCTCTGACGAAATGCGCCATCATAGACATGCCCTGCAAGGAGCTTTACAAAGTCATCGGAGGGGGTGCGAAATTCGTCTGCTACAGCTCTCTTCAGCGCGCCAACATATTTAAGCTCTTCTGCTGAGCTAGCAATGCTGTCAATGTCAAAGGCGGGTTTGGTGAGCTTTAGCAGTTCGGGGAGAACTGTTTCATCGATATTGAGCAGATCGAGAACAAGAAATGGCTTGGAATCCATACGGTTGGGTTCATCAATGTCCATATAGAAGTTCCATATTTGCCCGTTTGTAAGCACACCGATGCGCGCATGGGTCGTTGCAAAATAACGGAAGAGCTGGCTTGCGTTTTCTACCGAGAGTTGTGACCCGATTTTCTTGCATTCGATGAGAATTTGCACTTGCCCATCGAGAACCAGTGCATAGTCTACTTTCTCCCCTTTCTTCACGCCGACATCGGCAGTGAATTCAGGAATGACCTCGCCGGGGTCGAATACATCGTATCCGAGGACCTGACCGATGAACGGCATTATGAACGCTGTTTTCGTGGCTTCCTCGGTATCGATAGAGTCCTTTAGGTTCTTAATCTTCGACACCACATTCTTGACGGCCTCGTCGAATTCCATAACTATCCCCTAGCATGAAAATAGAATTTTAATAATAGTATATACCCCTTACTCGGCAGTAGTAGAGCTTGAAGTGGTCTTATGCCTGTTCGGAATTGTCGAAGCTGTTGGCATGGCTTTAGGTAGTTCTTGAGTGCCCTGCAATCCTGGAGAAAGCGATGCTTATGTCCGGCTCGCTGTTGTTGTTTGTGACCGCGATTGTTCGCTGCCCGGGTAGGCAGCTATATGTCTGTGTGAGCCGCTAAATACGCTGTCGGAAGTCCGTGCGGTTGGCCCTGGAAGAGATTTTGTATATGGGCGACGGGCTAGAAATGCCCGAGGGGCAGTGCGCCCTGGCCCTGTATCGGTACTATCGTGGCAGCGTCGGCGATGTTCATATGAAAGGTGCAGAATCATGACCTACTTCGTCACTATCGTCTCCCTGTTGGGTGACTGGCTCCTTTTCACCTTCCCCCTGTATCAGGGGCTGATGGAGCTGAACGACTACCAGGAGCTCCTGGTGGGTTTCGATGAGATAAGCGGGAAATGGAAGATGATATCACCCTGGTGGTGGTTGGTTCCCGTGGTCAAGATACAAAAGGAACGTACCCGGGGGTACAGGATTCTGCGCGAGGCCACCAAGAGCAAGAGTGAACGGCATCGGGCGCTCAGTTTCATCGATAAGGCCACTGCCTGGTACTTCGTCGCACTGGCCGGATGGTTGAAGATGATTGCCTCCTCCTACGAGGTCCTGGAGGCCTTTGGCTGCGGCGAGGCAGTTTGGCTCCTCATCGTCATGGTTGTGCTGATGACGGCCGGCGGCCTCTTCAATGCCTACTACCGTATCGGGAAGAAGCGTGTAAGCCGTAAGGAGGAGGAGTTCAAACCTGGGGATGAAGTCACCAACGACTGACTCTTCGCCGCTCATCCCATCCCCGCGTCAGGACAGCTTACGCATGGGTTTCAGATGGTGACCAAGCGATTCAAAGGATGGACAGGCACCTGTCGCATACCCTGATGACCTGGCTGTTGGTGATGGCGACGATGGGGAGGGAATCCCGGTACTGCTCGATGATCTTGTAGTTGGTTTCGGCGAAGGGTTCCTCGGTGTAATGGGGTAATGGATGGAAATCCACCAGGTTGAGTCCCTCGGTGGAGGCCAGGTCCGGGGCTGCCGATCTCGGGTCCATGGCCTCCAGGTAAGCGATGTCCGGTCCGGTGACGACGGAGCCTGCTGACTCGCCGATGTAGAGTTTGCCGCGGTTGACCTGGTCCTTGATCTGCTCGCCGGCACCGGTCTTCTGCAGTTCCTGCAGGAGAAAGAAGGTATTGCCTCCTGACAGGTAAATCAGCTCATCCTCTTCCAGGCTCTTCCTGATGGTGTCCTGGTCGGCGGTCGATATTTCCAGCTCGTCAATCCGGCATCCTAGGTCGGCAAAGGCCTTACGGGCATCCCGTACGTACCAATCGGATTCCTCTGGCAGGTTGGCCGTAGCAATGAAGGCGACGGTCCGTCCTTTCAGGGAATCTCCGGCAGCGTCTTCAACCTTGTCGGCTACTTCGGCGAACGATGAAGTCAGGAAAAGCTGTTTCATTTCTGTCCTTAGACATATGGGCGAGACTCCGTGCCCGGGTTATGCAGACCTGGTTTCCATCTTCACCGCGTGGTCCGCCTGTTCACTTGCATTCCCCTGACAGTATACCGCCGGTTGTTTCCTCGCCTGCCCAGGTCGGGGTGGGGCATTGGAGGAGCGACTTGTAGTTCAGCCTGGTTACCATATGGACCATGGGTACGCAGGGAGAGGGAATCGGCGGTTTTCAAACGGATGAAGAGGACGGACGCATCCGTCATCTGCTGTTTTCCGCACGAGGGGTGCTGGTCGATTGGAACCCCCGCAAAGCGCTGGCAGGGCAGTATCCTCAGGGTGTCATCGACATGGTCCTTGATCCTTGCGACGAGTGGGGAATCTGGCGTTACCGGACCCTGATGAATCTGGGCTGGGACGAGGAGCGTGCCCTGACCGATTACGAGAGCACCCATGGGCCTGCCGTGGCCTGGGTATTCCGCCTCTACCTGGAGCGATTCGCCCTGACGATCACGGGAATGCAACCCGGCATGGACGAGCTGCTTGATGGCCTTCACGATCAGGGCTTCACCTTGTGGGGACTGTCCAATACCACACGGTCCCATGCCAGGTTGGCTGAACGGAAACTGGAGACGCTCGGCCTCCTGGATGGCGCCCTTATATCCGCTGAAGAGCATGTGCAAATGCCTGATTCTCTGTTCTTCCAGCTTGCCCTGCGCCGGTTTGGTATATCTCCCACCCAGGCGGTTTTCATCGGTGACTCACCAGATCAGGTGGAAGCCGCCGAGTCCTGCGGAATAAGGAGCATCCTCTTCAAAGGCGCAGACCATCTTCGTGAGGAAATACTGAAACTGTCATGACTTCCTGACTTTGATCCAGGGATCTCAACGTACGCATACAGCAGGCAGATGCGTCTTATCGGTATGCGCCCGAATGCCTGTCCTGCCTCAGACGATGCGGCGGTCGGCCGCCCAACGCGTGAGCTCGCTTCGGTTGGAGAGCTGGAGTTTGCGCAGCACGCTGGAAACGTGGGTCTCGACCGTCTTGACCGAGATGAAGAGTTCGGAGGCCACCTCCCGGTAGGTGTATCCGCGAGCAATCAGGCGCATGACCTCCTGCTCCCGGGAGGAGAGTCTGTCCAGTTCATCGTCCTGGGCGGGTAGGCCGGTCTCTGTGGCCTCGTCGTCCTGGAAGGCTGAGAGGACGAATCCCGCCAGTTTGGGTGAGAAGACCGCATACCCTTCGTGAACCTGGCGGATGGCTGAAATCAGATCGTTGGAGGAGATGGTCTTGGTCACATACCCCTGAGCACCGGCCCTGATGACCGAACCGACATCCTTGGGCGAGTCGGAAACGGACAGGGCCAGGAAGACGGAGTTCGGCGAAAGGGGGTGGGACCTGGTCAGGATTTCAGCGCCTCCGCCACCCTGCCCGCCCGGTACGTGAACGTCGAGGAGGACAACATCCGGCTGGGTCTCCCGCACCATGAGAATGGATGATTCCACATCCGGGGCCTGCCCGACAATGCTGAAGTGGGGTTGGAGCGTGGCGATGACGCCAGTGCGGAACATCTCATGGTCGTCAACAACGGCGACACGTATTGACTGAGTGTCATCCGGCCTGCCGGCGGAGGCATCAATGCTCGGATCCGGACCGTCCCCGACTGTCCTCCGACCGCCGTTCTTTGCGGTCAAATCATGGTTTTCCACAAGCAGAATCCTATCATTCCGTCGTCTGTCGGAGGTCTCGGCCTCCATTGGTCTCTTACTGTTTGCCCGCCTGCTGGCTGGCTGTCGAAAGAGGCATGTGCATCCTCACCTCTGTGCCCCAGCCAGGTCGTGAAACTATCTCGACCGTACCGCCCTGTCGCTTGATGCGCCCCACGATGGACTGCCTGATGCCCAGACGGTCCGGTGGCACCTTGTCCATGTCGAAGCCGGAACCGTGGTCTCGCACGAACAACTCGACCTTGCTGTGCCCGGCCTCGCAGTATACCGATATGGGTTCGCCCCCGTGGGTCACCGCATTGACCAGGGCCTGGCGTGAGGCATCGAGAAGGGCGTCCGTCTGGGCGCAGGGCATGGCATCGCCGACGGTGACCACCTCGATTGGCCTTCCGAACGAATCCTCGATCTCGGCGGCTATGTCGCGGATGCCGGTCCCTACCGACCGCTCCGAGGGGGTCCGGTCCTGGTAGAGCCAGTTGCGCAGGTCGCGTTCCTGGGACCTGGCCAGGGTGAAGACGGTCTGGGGATTGTCGGCATGGAGCTGGATGAGTGCCAGGGTCTGCAATACCCCGTCATGCAGGTGGGCGGTCATGTCGGCGCGTTCCTCCTCGCGTTCCTTCAAAGCGCTCTCCCTGCTGAGTTGGTGGATCAGGGAGCCGATCCAGGGTACGGCGACGGCCGTGATTCCCAACAGGAGTATGGCTGCCATCGACATCATGGTCAGCGCCCGGTTGAGCGGGAGGGTGGAAAGGAGGAAGGTGATGACCGAAGCGAGTATGAGGCCCAGGCTGGTCAGTAGGAGGGGGATGCGGAGACCGGAGTCCCCGGTTTGGATCCAGGAGAGGCCGATGCCGGTCAGGAAGAGGAGAGCCGGTATGACGACCGCGGGTCTCACGTTGCCGATGAGCATGAAAAGGGCCAGAAGCAGAAGGATGATGCCCAGGCCTGCTATCAGTTTCGGCTTGGAGGTGTTGCCGAAGAGCCGGCCCAGGACAGTGTGCTGCCTTTCTTCGGGGTGTTGCCCTGGAGTGGAGGTTGTGTTGCCCCGAGAGAGCGGGGACTGACTTTGGGGAGGGGCCATTGCTGCGGCAACCGGGTCTCCGGAGGGAAGTGTCAGCCAGAGAAAGACATACGGGATGGCGCCCACAATAGTCAGAGCCAGGAGAAGGGCGACGATGCGCACCCATCCCACCTTGATGCCGAGATGAAGACTGATTCCCTTGCAGACACCGCAGACCATACGTCCGTCTTGGGGGCGCATCAGAGGAAGCCTTGCAGGATGGATGGGGGCCGGGAACTGTTCCGGATAAGGGCGTTCCTGCCATTGGTATACCTGCTGGGGCGGCACCCCCTGCCGGTCTTCAGGATTCTGTTGCGAACCAAACCGACCTTGGAAGTTCCTCTGTGTCGAGTTCATGCTTCCATTATTTACCGTCGGGAGTAATCAGGGGGGAGGTTTCAGGGTTTTTCAGGGTCGAATCAGGGTGTTTCCCTATGCCCGGGCAGACTTCTTTCTGCTGTAATACAAGTATGAGCGGATATCAAAACAATCGTAACGGGCAGCCCGATGAAAGGCTGAGCGAAAAGCTGTTCCGGATGAGCCGGGAATCCTACCTGGTGCGTCCGGATGACAGGTGGATTGGTGGGGTCTGTGGTGCTATCGCCCGGCGTATGGGCTGGAACGTGGCCCTGGTCAGGGCCGTGATGATTCTCTGCATATTCCTGTTCGGGGCTGGTGCAGCCTTCTATGGGTTCGCCTGGTTCGTGTTCCCTGACAGTTACGGAGCCATCATCGCCGAGGACATACGTGACGGGCAGTGGCAGGGTTCCATGGTCGGCATCATCATTTGCTGGCTCTTGGCTGCAGGGGCCCTGGGAATCGGAGTGGCTTCCTTCCTTATTGCGGGACTCCTGCTGTATTGCCTCATCAGATGGAGCAGGCAGGAGGCCTTACGGTATTTTGCCGGCAACGCTGGCCCCGACGGAGGTCCAAACGCCGCCCCTGGGTATGGCTCAGGACCGCTCGGTCCCTCCCCGGCAGGTCCTGGCCCATATGCTCCCGGGCCATATGGTGCACAGGGGCCATACGGAGCAGGTCCTTACGGTTATGGTGGCAATGGTTCCGGCGGTTTCAACCCGGGTGCGGGTGCCTCAAGTGGTAGTGGCCCCGGTATTGGTGGTTCCGCTCCTTATGGGGCCGGTATAGGTAACTCCGGTCCTGCTGGCCCCGACCCTCGTGGTCAGGGGATTCAGAACCCCGGCCCCTACGCCTTGGGTTCCGGCGTTCCCGGTTGGCAGGGCGGACAGCAGCCTCAGGCCGCGTGGCAACCCCATTCCACCGGAGTTGGTCCGGACCAGCATCAGTCCGGTACCGGTGGCGGACCCGCTTCCCCAGGCGTTCGTGCGGCTTCTTACCCCTCTGCGAGTGCTCCGGCTCCGGCCTATACAGGTCTGTCGCCGGAGCCTCGGCCCCGTGTGCGCAGGCTGCGTCGGAAACCCGCAGGCCCGGGGTTGGTCAGCCTGATGCTGGGGCTGATACTGGTCTCTGGCGGAGTCGTCTGGATAGCTGCCGTCAATCCATACCGCGGCCTCCCCGATACCATACGGATGGCGCTGGTCTGGGCTGCTGCTGTGACCCTGGTGTTGGGAATCACCATCCTGGTCCTTGGATGCATCGGGCGGCGTTCCGGAGGGCTGACCCCGATTGCGATTATTTCGGCCTTGGTGGTTTTGGTTTTGAGTTGCATCAGCATAGGGGTCGGTAATGCGGAATACGCCATTCGCTCCAACCTGGATACCTACCACACGATCCGCGTGGGTGAGAGTGGTAGGAAAATGGGGTCGACCAGAGAGGAGATGGAGAGGTACAGGTCCGGAATTCTCCTGAAGGGTGATGTCGACCACCGGGGCAAGGCGGTCATTGACCTGACCGACTTTGAAAAGAACAATGGCACCCATCAGGTCGAGATGACCGACTCGGACATTTCAACCTCAGGCTGTCCGATCGGTGAAATCCGTCTTGCTGCCTTATTCGCCGATATTGAGGTCATCCTGCCCCAAGGTTGCACGTATTCCTTTGCGCATCCGGGCGACGATCTCCTCAACTACGGACCCGATGTCGAGCCGCGCCTACTGATGAACAGGGACTGGTGGAAGCAGCAGATACAGGACCGGAAAGAGAACGGTCTGGTGCCTTGGTATTGGAGTAATTTCGATCAGGGCGACGAAAAGCACATGCCGGATAATCCGGAGTTGAATATCATGCTTCGGCCGGACATCGGAGGCCACCTCGAGGTCACTACAAGGGGTACCGCCACCCTGCCTGAGAGGAAGGCGGTTAACAACGACAACCACCGGAACAGGTACCACGACGACGATGAAGATTGGTACACGGATCAGGGGGATGAGGATGATGAGTGAGCAGACCGATTCCGAGAGGGGTAAGAACGAAATGGGTGCGGAGGAAGTGAAACCAACCGGGTCGGAAACCACTGAGATGGAATCGACAGGCACAGACCCATCCGAGCTGAATACGGCTGAGATGGGTGAAACCGCAAGGGGTGCCGAGGCGCATCTTGGAAGCGGTGCACCCGTTGATGCCGCCGATAAGGGTGGGTCGGATACCGATACGCTACGTATGGATGAAACAAACATGACCGGGGCAACGGCACCGGGGTCGGGCCCTCAGAAGGCTCCCTTCCAGCCCAACTCCGCTCCCATGTACCGGGCCCCCAGACAGCCCGACCCTGAACCGATACGACCAACCGGGGCAAGCACCCCGACCATCGTTCTGGGGTGCGTCATTTCGCTCTTCGCTCTGGTCTTCCTCATCCTGGGCCTGGTTTACCTCCACTACGGGCAGAAGATGACAGAGGTCCTCAACTGGTCGGTCATCTTCCCTGTCTTCTTTGCGGTCATCGGCTGCCTTCTGGTGGTCATTGCCATCATGTACTGGATGTCGGGAGTGTACAGGAGGCATCGAGATTCCAAGGACCTGCGAGGAACAGCCGAATTCCATGAGGACCAATCGTCACAGGTGAGCGAGAAGGACGCTTCGGCGGTCAATCGGTCAGATACCGGGCCCACGGTCAGAAGCTGAACAGCCCCCAGAAGGCCAGGGTGGCGAGAATCATGATGGATCCGATCACGGTCAGGACCAGGGTGAGCCAGTGTCCCCAGCCTGCGGCCAGATGGATTACATGGGGCGGCACCTCAGTCCCTTCCTCCTGATTGTTCGAAGGAACCCTGATTACAGCCCGTGTAATCAGCGAGGCCAGGACCAAGCTCAGGACCAGGGCCAGGCATCTGAGCCCGGTCCATCCTGCCACGGATGCTGACGACAGAGGTTCGAGGGTCAGGGCGTGGCGAACCACACGCAGCGCATACCAGACCAGGAGCCCCATAACGACCAGTGACCCCAGACCCAGGCCGCATAGTCTGACGGCAATCCCGCTACCGTATCCAGTTGTTCCGGCCCGAGCCTCTTCCGGGTCGCGCTGCAATCTCCGCTTCCTTACCCAGGTTGCCAAGGCCATCCCGCAGGAAGACAGGAGCGCGAGCAGGAGGAGGACGGGACCGCCCACCATCAGTATCAGGAGTGTGTTCAGCGAGCGCAGGAGCCCAGAGCTGGTTTCCTCGGGCGCGGCAAAGAGCTGATTGGGGCTGCTCCCGGCAATCATGGGCGTTGCCCACTGGTCGGCTCCGGTGCCCTCGGCAACCCCGTTGATCCAATCCTCCAGGTCGTGCGTGTAATGGGACTCCAGCGGGAGTCCATCCTTGGCCAGGCGCGATCCGGTTCTGATTTGATGGTTGGTGGGGTAATACCGGACGGTCACGTTCCGGTTGCCGGCATCCCGGGCGCGGCGCATGATTTCCCTGGCCCCCTGTTCCACCGGCATGGAGACATCCTCGGTACCGTAGTTGACCAGGGTCGGCTGGGTGATGTGGTCAAGATAGGGGAGGGACTCAAAGTCGGCATATTCGAGACCCAGGGATGAGAAGTCCATCCCCAGGAGTTTCGGTATGACCTTCTTGATGCCCGACGGGGCCTTGATCAGATCGAGATATGAGGTTGCGGCCATGGGCATCTGCTGGCGTCCCGGATAGACGGGGGCGGAGGTCAGGATGGTGTAGGCCACGTCATGTCGGCGGGCGGTCATGATGCTTGAAATCCATGTGCCCTCGGATTCGGCGTATATGCCGACCATGGCCGGGTTGACTCCGGGCCAGGACCTCAGCTTCTCGAAGGACTTGTCGTAATCTCGCGACATGGCCTCGTAGTTCCTGTGCAGGGTGGAATACGTGTCCAGGCGCTTGTCGGGTACCAGGGTGGTGATGCCTGCCGAGGCCATGGCTGAGGCAAGATCTCCGTATACCTCGGAAGCCTTGCCGGTTCCTGCCCCGTGGATGAAGAGGCAGGCCGGCCTGGGGCCGGGGGCTCCCACGGGTTGGCGCACGATGGCATCGATGGCATGTCCAGGAGCCAGCTCGATTTGGATTTGGCTCTCCCGTACCTTATATGTGCCTTCAGGGGTGGTCGGCCCTTTTGAGGAGGCGATGGCCGTCTTCCTGGTGTCGACCTTGATATGGTCCTGGTACCGTTCCACCTGCCAGTTCGTGTTCATGGCCGAACCCAGCTGGACAAAGGCCACCAGGATGATGATGTATGTGGCCGCCAGGACCATCAAGCGTTTTCCGATTCGCACTGGACCAACTTTAGCGAGTCCCTGACCCATACATGGTGCGAGGAGGTCTCGCCCTGCCTAGGACTGCGCCCGCTCAGCCTCATCCAGGCTGTTGAACCCGTTCTGCTTGACTGTGAACAGGATTGTCTCCGCCGTCAGATTTCGCCCTTGGGAGACCATGTCGGCAATCATCCGCTCATACAGGCCCAGGGTCCTGGCTGAATAGGTGCTCAACTCCCCTCGGAGGTAGGTTTCGAACGAGGTGGAATCAGGGGTGTCCTGGCTGGTTCTGAGCACCCTCATCTCCCTGCCAAGTCTGGGGTAGCGCTCGCGGAATTCCTTGGCCCAGGCCACCTGCTGGTCGATGATGGCCTCCTGTCGGGTCTGACGCTCGATGCCCAGTTTCGGCAGGTAGGGGGCGATGTCGCGCCGGTACTGGTCGGGGACCGTGGACTCCATCATCCTTCCGTACTTCTCGGTCAGGAGGTTGCGCCCCGTGGCATCGGCCTGGTTCAGATCGTCGCCATAGCTGGATAGGAGGTCGGCCGGCCAGGTCATGAACTGGCTCAGTCTCATCTGGTGGAAAATCGGCCAGTTCCCCTGGCAGTTTGCAGGGCCGCCCTCGTTGTTGACACCTTGGAACTGAGCCCACTCGTGCCTGACGATATCCTCCCGCAGGGATTGGTCATCCCGCTGGTCTTGTTCGTCGTCTTCGCTTGTCATTCGACGTCCTTTCCGGATTCGCCCCGTTTTGCTGCCCTTCGCGGGTCCCTTAGATGCTGTGCAGGACCGGGTCGGTGCCATGGATATGTGCCTCGATATAGGGGCGCTGCCATTCCAGGAAGGTCTCCCGACTGTTCGTGAGCCCCTCGGCCTGCAGTTCATGGACGATCCGAGCGCAGATGCCCTCTATCTTCTCCTGTACCTGCTTGGCGGCAGGGCCTGCCCCCTTGCCGCCCTCGCCGAATCCGGCTCCGCCGTAGCAGGCGGCCGAGGCGAGCCTGAGAACGTCCTCCAGTTCCTGGGTGACCTCTCCCAGTCGGGCGGCCATGAGTCTGCTGAGACGACGCAGGGCCGCGAACTGCCACTTGTAGTAGGGGAGGTAACCGACGGTCAGGGGGTTGTTGACCAGGAAGACCAGGGAGGCGGTGGCCCGAACGAATTCGTTGATGGAGAGCATCGCCGCCGCCCCATCCCCACGTGCCAGGGACCTGGGAAGGTTGTACTGACCCGCCTGGGATATCATGCCCAGGCGGCGCGATATGAGGCTGAAACGCACGTCATCCGGCATGTTCTTGAAACCCTGCCGGACTGAGAGCATCCTGCCCAGGGGGTCGGCGAAGATCTTCCCGTTCGTGGCGGCGGCCAAGGTCGGCTCGTCCAGGAGGAGCCACTCGTGAGGATGATCCTCGGGAGGCGCCTGCCTGTACCCGGTCAGGGATTCGAAGAAGTCGCCGATTTCAAAAACGCCGACCCTCCTGTTGGCCCCCTTGGCCCGGACACTGTCGGTACGGGGATGGAAGCCCATGAAGTCCTGGGGGAGGACCAGGTAGTCGGCTTCCAGATCCTCGCCAATGGCCTGGTAGTCCTCCTCCGTCAGCCAGATGCAGAACCCGGGTCCGAAATCATGGTCCCTGGAGACGGCATCGTCAAAACCGTAACAGTCCGACCCATGCCCCATCAGTCCCACAGCCATACGACGTAAATACCGGGGGTACCTTTCCTGAATCATGGGTTTGCCGACTTGCTCCCAGTATGCCTTTGACAGGGCCAGACCACTGATGTCAGGTGTGGTCGAAGTCTTGTAGGAATCCAGGTTGTATCCGGTAACTGAATCGTTGTCGGTGCCGGTATTCCTTCCATTTGCCAACGGACGTGTGGCAGTGGGGAGGGAGGCTTCGACGGCATCGGGATCCTGTCCGGCCTCCTTGGCCGCCTCTTCTGCCTGCTCTAGGTTCTGACTGGTGATGGTGTAGTAGTCGCTGCCCTTGCCGTACCTGGACTCGATGATTGCCAGGGATTGACGATAGGCCTGTACTGCCTGGTCGAACCGGCCGGCGAAGAATCTGACCTGGGCGTATCCAGCCAGCGCCGAGGCATAGTGGGCGCTCTCCTCCAGATGACCTTGCCGGTAGATTTCCAGGGCTTTGACGGCGTGGTTCGTGGCATCCTGAACGATTGCCTCGCGTTTATCCTCGTGCTTGCCGTCCGTACCCTCCTGGAGGAGCAGGAGAGCCAAATTGGTGTTGGTCGATGCCAGATCCAGGTCTGCTGAGGGATCGGGGCTCGAGTCCTCCAATATGGTCATCGCCTGGCGTAGTTCCTGCTCGGCCTGGTCGAACCGCCCGGTCTCGCTGTAGAGCATGGAGAGGTTGTTGTGCAGGGCCGCCAGCCTTCTATCATCGGGCTTGAGGGTTTTTGCTGCCGAGGCCAGGGCCTGTCGGTAGAGGTCCTCTGCCTGGTCATACTGCTTGGCTGCGCGCAGGCCTGTGGCTGCGTTGATCAATGTGGTGGTCCAGGCCTCGGATCCTTCAATCCGCATCCGTGTGGCCAGCTCAATGGCCCGCTGAATAATCCACATGTTCTCCTTGTGTCGTCCCTGGGAGCGGTAGAAGCCCATGGTCTCGTTGAGTACGGTCAGGAGTCCTGCGTCGTCTCCAGCGTTTTCGGCATCCACCAAGGCTTGCTGTAGGTAAGGTTCGGCGTCGTCCTTGGCCTTGCCTGCCTGGAAGATGGCATCCAGACCGTCCAGGAACGCCTGGCTGTCAAATTCCCCGTCAGTCTGCATGTGTGCTGCGGAGTCTTCCCCCTGATGATTGTCGGCCTGCCTGTCGTCGACCATGTGGCCTCCCTCGCCTTTGATGACACTGCGAACCTGGCGGTACGTAGAGCAGTGTTCCCATTCTAAATCCGCAAGCATGAACGAACGCGGGAAACGGACGTTGATTTGGTCACACCGTTGCCGTGGTCTTGTCTGCATCGGTGATGGAAGTGATTACGTGCAGAGGAACGTCCGGTTGCGATTACGGATAGACGCATCAGGGCAAATAAAACGCAAGGGCAGACGATAACCGTCTGCCCTTGCGTGTGTCCGTCGGGGTAGGGGGATTTGAACCCCCGGCCTCTTCGTCCCGAACGAAGCGCGCTACCAAGCTGCGCTATACCCCGTGACAAGTCCTTGATTTTACACGGTGGGGTGGTACAAGACCATTCGGCGTGGCGGTTGGGGCTCATCCATAGGTGCCGTGTATCGGCTTTTGCGTACACTGTTGGGTTATGAGTGAGACTAGCGAAACCACGGAAAGACCACAGGACCAGGAGCCCGGCGAAGAGGGCATGAATACCATCCAGCGTGCCCAGATGCTGCTGGATCAGGACAATGCCATCGCTGCCCGGGTTGAATCCGGAGCCAGCCCCGAAGAGGCCATAGACTCCAGCAACAAGGAATTCGGTCCCCAGGCGCATCCCGAGCAGGTGCAGATCCGTGTGGCCAAGCGTGCGCAGATGCTCAAGGATGGCCTTGAACCATATCCGGTTCATCTTGATGTGACGGAGACCATCAATCAGGTTCGGGACCGTTATGAAGGCAAGCTTGAACCCGGCCAGGAGACCGAGGACGTGGTCGGCATCGCCGGGCGCGTTCTCTTCCTCCGCAACGGCGGTGGTCTCTGTTTCGTTCAGCTCTCCTCGGGCGACGGTACCCGTATCCAGGGCATGGTCTCCAAGAGGGAGATAGGTGCCGATTCCCTGAAGCGGTTCAAGCAGCTGGTCGACCTGGGCGACCACCTGTACCTGCGCGGCAGGGTGGTGTCGTCCAAGACCGGTGAACTCTCGGTCTTCGCCACCGAGTGGGATATCGCCGCCAAGGCATTGCGGCCCATGCCGGCCCTTCATAAGGACCTGACCGAAGAGCAGCGTACCCGCAAGCCCTACCTGGCCATGATCGCCGATGAAAAGGCGCGCGATATGGTCAGGCACCGTTCGGCGGCCGTCTCCTCCCTGCGTCGCACCTTCGACGGGCATGACTTCATGGAGGTGGAGACCCCCATGCTGCAGACCGTCCATGGGGGAGCGGCGGCGCGACCCTTCACCACCCACATGAACGCCTTCGATATCGATCTCTTCCTGCGCATCGCCCCTGAGCTCTTCCTCAAGCGTTGCCTGGTGGGAGGCATTGAGCGGGTCTTCGAAATCAACCGTGATTTCCGCAACGAGGGCGCTGACGGCACCCACGCCCCGGAGTTCACCATGCTTGAGGCATATCAGGCCTACGGTACCTACGACACCATCGGTGATCTGACCAAGGAACTGATACAGAACGCCGCCCAGGACGCCTTCGGCTCCATGGAGGTCACCCTGCTCGACGGGCAGAAGTACGACTTCGGTGGCGAATGGAAACAGATCAGCATGTACGAGTCCCTGTCTGAATCCCTGGGTGAGGAGATCACCCCGGAGACGGGCAAGGATCACCTGCGGGCCATCGCCGACAAGCTGGGCCTGGAGGAGGAGCCGGCCGAGAACCACGGCAAGCTGGTCGAGCATCTCTGGGAGCACTTCTGGCAGGACAAGCTGTACGAGCCCACCTTCGTGCGGGACTTCCCCGTCGAGACCTCGCCCCTGGTCAAGGCCCACCGGACCAAGAAGGGCGTCGTGGAGAAGTGGGACCTCTACGTGCGCGGGTTCGAATTGGCGACAGGATATTCCGAGCTGAACGATCCGGTGGTCCAGCGTCAGCGCTTCGTGGAGCAGGCCAAGATGGCGAGCCAGGGCGATGTGGAGGCCATGGATATCGACGAGGACTTCCTGGAGGCTCTGGGTGTCGGTATGCCGCCGGCCGGGGGTATGGGCATGGGTATCGATCGGCTTCTGATTGCTCTGACCGGTGCCTCCATCCGGGAGACCATCACCTTCCCCCTGGTCAAGCCCCTGGCTTGATTCGTCCCACCGGCGCGACCGGCGGATACAGCTGGGCCAGGTTTGTGGCAATTGCCAATGCATGAGGAGTTGCGATGAATACAAGATTGTGGATTAACGGTATGAGGCCCAAGACCCTTCCTGCCTCGGTGGCGCCTGTCTGTGTGGGCACGGCCGCCGCCCTGGTGGTCCGGGCCCGCCTTCAGGAGCAGTGCAACAGTGGCTGTTCGGTCACCCCTCCCGATCCCAATCTGCTTCAGGCCACTCCTGGCAGGATTGCAGTGGTCTTCGTCCTGCTCGTCTTCCTGGCCCTGTCCATGCAGATTGCCGCGAACTTCTCCAATGACTATTCGGATGGCATACGCGGCACCGACGAGAATCGCGGGGCTGCCGAGGCGGTCTCGGGGAAGCCCCAACGCCTGGTCGCAGCAGGGGTGGATCCCCGGAAGGTCCTTCGAGCCACCCTGATCGCTGCTGGAATTACCTGTGTCATGGGGCTGGCCGTCATGGCCATCACCGGTCATTGGTGGATGATTCTGGTAGGCATCTGCTGTCTGGCTGCCGGATGGTTCTATGTCGGCGGCAAGCACCCGTACGGATACCATGGCCTGGGTGAGCTCAGTGTCTTCATCTTCTTCGGGCTGGTGGCAACCCTGGGTACCGAGTACTTCATCATCGGGTCCGTGGACCTGACCGGAATCCTGGCTGCCTGTGCCTGCGGGCTGAACTCCGTGGGCCTGCTCATGGTCAATAACTATCGCGACATCGACTCAGACCGGGAGGCCGGCAAACACACGTATGCGGTCCTGGTAGGAAAGAGGATGGCGCGTATTTCCCTCTATCTGGTCTATGCAATCAGCATTCTGATTTCCCTGGTCCAGTTCGTCACGATTTCCTGGACTTTCGGCACGGTTTCCGTCCCGGCCGTCATCATTGTCATCCCCATCGCGGCCTTCCTTCTCCTCATTTGCATGAAGTTCGCCAAGGGGCATCAGTCCAAGGCCTCTGTGCTGGCAGGCAAGGGAACCTTGGTGTCGGCTCTGTGCTGGACTGTCGGGCTTCTTCTGGAACTGGTATGACTCTCAGCCGACGAGTATCAGGTCTTTGAACCGTCAGTAGCTCTGTGACAGGTTGCGTTGCAGTGCTCCGCCCGTCTCGTTGGCGCCGCACTGATTTGGATGGTCGACTGCGGCGACACTCAACCAACTGGGGCCGGGCGATTTCGGGATATCGCCCGGCCGATAGGCCTTCTGATGAGGTCTCTCATTCTCCCGCGATATGCCGTGTACTCGGGAGAACCTCGGTAATCCCCTCCGCTTGTTTCAGGATAGGGAGCAGGTTGAGATAACCCTGGTCGGGAGTCCCACTCAAGTCTTAGACTCTTGTATATGACTTACAAACTAGTACTGCTCCGGCATGGCCAGAGCGCATGGAACAAAACCAATCAGTTCACCGGTTGGGTGGATGTCCCGCTGACCGAGCAGGGTGAGGCTGAAGCCAAGAAGGGCGGCAAGCTCCTCAAGGACAAGGGTGTTCTGCCTGATATCGTCTTCACCTCCCTCCTGCGTCGCGCCATCAACACCGCCAACATCGCCCTGGATGAGGCGGACCGTCTCTGGATTCCCGTCAAGCGCGACTGGAGGCTGAACGAGCGTCATTACGGAGCCCTGCAGGGTAAGGATAAGAGCGAGATTCGCGAAGAGTACGGCGATGAGAAGTTCATGCTCTGGCGTCGCTCCTATGCCACCCCTCCGCCCGAGATCGATCCTGATGACAAGTACTCCCAGTCGCATGATTCCCGTTACGCGGGCGATCCCGTGCCTCGTGCAGAGGCCCTGGCCAACGTGGTCACGCGCGTCACCCCGTATTGGGAGAGCGATATCGTTCCCGAGCTCAAGACCGGCAAGACCGTCATGATTGCCGCCCATGGCAACTCGTTGCGGGCCATCGTCAAGATGCTCGACAACCTGACCGAGGAAGAGATCGCCAAGGTGAACATCCCCACGGCCATCCCCCTGCTCTACGAGCTGGATGAGAACTTCAAGCCCATCAAGCCCCGTGGCGAGTACCTGGACCCGGAGGCCGCCGCCGCCGGTGCCGCTGCCGTCGCCGCCCAGGGCCAGAAGTGATTCTGAGCCGGTAATTCAGTCCGGCCTGGTATCACCAGTCCATATAAAAGGTGGTGCCCCCTCAATGAGGGGGCACCACCTTTTATATACCGGGCGAGTCTGGTGTCTTCCCGATGCCCAGTGATTGATTATCTGGTCTTGATCTGCAGGTTGATGCTTGTTCCAGGGGTGACTTCCTCCTCGACTCTGACGGCGGACCCGTCATGCAGGTGGAGCACGCTGGCCTGGTATCGTCTGCTCTCGCCATTCAGCGTCACATCTTCCAGCATGGTGTTTGGTTGCATGGCGATCTGAAGGCTGACATGGAGGGTTTCGTCGGTCCGGTTGGTGAAATGGAGGGTGTTCCCATCCTGTCCGAAGTCGATTGTCCCCCCGCAGAAGGCCAACCCCTCCCAGGTGAAGCTTCTCCATGGCGTATAGGGGGCCACCTTGATGCTGCGGGTATCCTGGTCGCGCTCGATGCCCATGATGTCGTGGAGGAAGAAGCTGACGAATTCGCCGGCGCACCAACCGCACTTGCCCAGACCACGCTTGACTCGGGTCGGATCCTGCTCGGCATGTTCAAAGGGCCACCACCAGAATGAGCCGTCCAGGTCGGTGGTCTTGCGTAGTTCGAGCAGGCTCCGATTGAGCTCCTCCCGGGTGTTCGCCCGGCAGAGGCCATGGATGTGACCGGGATAGGTGATTCCATTGCTGTCATCGAAGTCCCAGAAGTCGATTCCTCCGGTAACCGGGGCGTAGTAGGGGTCGCTGGTGCTGTGGGCCCAGATGGCGTGATTGCGGATTCGTTCGTCGTCGCGGCTGGCGAACCCGTAGACCGATGCCAGGGTCAGGTCGCTCTCCTCTCCATCATGGACACCGATGATGGTTCCATCCTCGTTGGCTCCCTCCACGTACATGGGTATGCCGTCGATGGTTTGGACGCACTCATCGTGCAGTGACCGGCGAAGTTGGTCCGCTATGCTGCCTAGCTGCTCGGCCTGGTCTTCGTCCAGGAGGTTGGTGAAGTCCTCGGCCATGGCTTTGGCTGCCTTCCAGGCCAGTATGTTCGATCCGGTGTGGTAGTCGCCGCGAGAGGGTCCATCCGAGATGTACAGAGTCTCATAAAGGCGTCCGGGTTCCGGTCGTTTTGCGATCAGGTCCGAGGCGAGTCTGCGTATGTAATCGGAGAACACCACTTGGTTGACATGGAGGGCCTTTGCTCCGTACCGGTGCGTCAGCATCGAGGCCAGGACGACGGCCAGACAGGAGTTGCCCAGAGAGTGCTCGAATCCGCTGGCATCCGGGTGCATTCTGGCCTCGCGTTCCCAGGCCTGCTCTGGTATGCCGTATTGGGCCAGGAATTCGATCATCGGATTGGCCAGGTCAGGATTGCTGTCGACCAGCCCCATGGCGCAATATCCGAAGTCACGGGTCCACACATCAGGGAGTGGATTGGCGTTGGAGCCCCAGAACGAGCCGGCGGCCCGACCGTCGTCAAGGAGCAGGAGACTCTGCCGGGCCAGTTCGGCTGAGCGGGTTACCAGTTCGCCGTACCAGGGATCCTCGGGAATGGTCAGCCTGCCCAGGTTGTTGCGTCGGGCGGCCAGGGTCTCTTCAAGGGCCTTCCGGCAGTCTTGGATGCTGGCGTATGTGGTTAGATTCCTCCGGTCTTCGGAGAAATCGAGGACGGCAGCCACGTCCTGGCTCTCACCTGCTTCCAGATGGATCCTTCCGGTTCCTTGAAGGGGTATGTCAGGTTTTGAGGCATCCCGATCGATGCGGTCCTGGCTCTTCGGGTGGTCGTCCAGGAGATTGACCGACAGGGGGAGGGGAGCCGTTCCGTCCTTTCCTTGAACGGAGGTGAGGGTGGACAGGTCCACGTCCACCGGCCCACTGCCCTTGTTGGTCAGCCTGCACAGCTGGATCAGGCTCAGGGGCCGCCGCCCGCCCTGCTGCGGCACGAAGACCGTGGTCCGACTGTGAAGGCCGTCGATGCTTGCGTCGAAAACGGGAATGAGGTCATCAATGAAGGAGAGTGCGGGGGACTGGCTCCTGCGGCCATGGCAGGAGACCTGCAACCCCATGTGTCCCTGGCAGAATGCCATTTTCTTATATACGTAGACACCGGGAATGGTCTTGCCTCGTACGTCATCGAGTCCGACCGCGGTAACGGCTCTTCTGACCTGACCGCTCCTGTCCAGGGCGGCCAGGAGTCGGTTGTTGGACACATCCACGCTGAAGGGGTAGTCGGTGAACCTGCCCAGGTCGCACTCCATGACCATACCGTCGGGCCATTCGAGACCGGCTGCGGCGAAGAGGCTGGTCCTGTTTCGTGCCGCCCCTTTCCGGTCGTATCCCATCAGAGAGGTATCGGCGGTGGTTTCCTGGGTTTCCGGGGTTGGAACCGGCATCAATTGCTCCTTCCAGCAAGAGTGTGGAAAGTCCGTATCGCGCCGGGCATCGATCCTTGGCCGGCACACGTTCCAGGAGTCCCCTCATTGCGGATTCCTGCTTTCCTCAGCCAATGATAACGTATACATCGATAAAATCAAACGTCGAGATGACCTGACGGATACCTGTCAGTGTTCCGGGGGTGCCGTGGTGCTGCGGACAGCCAGGAAGGAGGGTTGGATCCGTACGCTCTCGGAGGGCTCCTGACCAGCGAGCAGTCCAAGGAGGGTAGTGGCCGCTGACCGTCCCATTTCGTAGGGGTCCTGGTGAATGGTGGTCAGCCCGATCTCGCGAGCATAGGTCGAATCGTCGAATCCGACCACCGACATGTCCCGAGGCACCATCCAGCCTGAGCGTTGCATGCAGAATATGAGTGGGAGGGCGTATTCGTCGTTCATGCAGATTACGGCCGTGGGGGGTCGATTCATCCTGGACAGCTGGGAAAGGGCGTAATCCGCCCGCGTCTCGTCCTTGGGCGCATGGATGACTGTGGGTTCCACCTGGTCGCCGAGCTTGGAGCAGGAGGAAAGAAAAGCCTGGAGTCGAGCACGGCCGTTCCACTTGAAGGACTCGGTATCCGGGTCCAGGCATACGTAGGCAATGCTGCGGTGTCCCTGGTTGAACAGGTGGTTGACAACCAGTTCCATGCTGCTGGTCTCGTCAATGCCGACCGTTGCAGAGAACTCCGGAATCGGCTCGGTGTTGATTCCCAATAGGGGGATGCCGGTCGTTGCCAGTTTGTCCGCTTCGGTGTGGGATATCTGGAAGGACACGACCATGACGGCATCAGCGTTGCGTTTGATGGACATGTCGGAGAAGAAGGCGTGACGCTCCTGAACATCGGATACGGCATAGAGGGGTATGTCGTATCCCTCGTCATGGAGGATGGAGTTCAGTCCCGCCAGGACGTGGGAGTCGTACCAGGAGTCCAACTCCCCGCCTGTCAGGAAAGCGATTCGTGATGACTTCCCCGATTTCAGGGCCGATGCGGATCTGGATATGGTGTAGTCAAGTTCCCGGGCGGCTTCGAGGACCTTCTTCCTGGTTTCCGGAAGCACCTTGTCGGGGAGGGTGAAGGTCCGGGAGACTGTGGCTATGGAGACCCCGGCCCGTTCGGCCACGTCCTGTATGGATGCTCCCACGGTGCCCCCCTCCATTCCCCCGCTCAGGCTTGCAATACCAAGGGAATACTATCATGGCGAGCTATGTGAGTGGATACGTATACATAGGATGCCTGGTTTTTAGTCAGCGCTCATCTCTTTCCCTGTAGCGCGAGTTTTGGTAGAGCGCTGATTTTAAGCCATTCCATCGTGACGACCTTATAGGGCTCTGATGTGCTTGCCAATAGTAGAAGTGGGTGCTAACGTTTACATCAACAATCGGGGTGCCAATGGCGGTTCAGGTGTTCACCATCCCGATGGGTTGCAATCGCAAGTCGAACTTCGGCATCAATCCAGGCCGGTTCGGACGGGCAGAGGAGAACTGTCAATGAAGATAAAAGAGAACAAGCTGATGCGTGCCATTACCGTGGGGCTTGCCGTGGTGGTTCTGGCACCCCTGTCTGCGTGTGCCGGCTCGGGAGGGGGCGAAGTGACAACCCTGAGCTTTTTCCAGACCAAGCCGGAAGCAGTGGAGGACTACTCCAGAATCATCGCGGATTTCGAGAAGTCGCACCCGAATATCAAGGTGGTGCAAAATCAGGTCTCATCCGCAGATACGGCTCTGAGGGCCCTCCTGGTCAAGGACCGCACCCCCGATGTCATAGCTCTGAACCCAAATGGAAGCATGGGTAAGATGGCCAAGGCCGGCGTCTTCTATGATTTCAGCAAGACTTCGATCGCCCCACGGGTGCGGCCGGCCATGCAGTCTGTGATTAACGGGCTGGGGCGCGACGGTGGGCAGATCAATATGCTTCCCTACGCAGGCAACGTCTGCGGCATCACCTACAACATCGATATTTTCAAACGCTACGGCATTGAGGAACCACGTACCTGGAAGGACCTTGAAAATGCCGTGACCGTGCTGGAGGCCAACGGAGTGGCTCCCTTCATCGGCACCCTTGGCGACCCCAACCGTGTTTCCACGCCCTTCGACGGCCTGGCACCTTATTACGACAATGACGGGTTCTGGGACAAGATGCGTGACGAGGGCAGGAGTGTGGGACCGGATTCACCCGTCTCCTTCGAAAAGAACTTCAAGCCTCTGTTGGAACGACTCCATTGGATATACCAGCACTCGACCAAGGATGTCAGAACCATGACATACGAGGACGGCAACTCGGCCTTCGCCAGGGGCGAGGGGGCCATGCTCCTGGCCGGGAACTGGTCCATGGCCCCGGTCACGCAGATCAACCCCAAGATACATATAGGCTTTTTCCCCTATCCGACGGACGACGCCAGGGATGCCATCCTGGTCTCGGGAGGGGATGTGGCCATCACCATGGGGGCCGATCCCAAGCATGAGAAGGAATCAATGGCCTTCATCGACTATCTCTTCTCCGATGAGGTGCAGCGCAGATTCGTCAAGTCCCAGCAGCTCATCCCCTCCCTCTCGTCCATTCCGGTCGATGAGGTCCCTACCCTGAAACCGGCGCAGTACTGGATCGATTCCGGCAGGATCAAGGGGTATGCGGATCATCAGATACCCTCAAGCATCAGTTACAACCCCATTCTGAACAAGGCCATGCTGGATGGCGACCTTGATTCGGCCCTGTCCACACTCGACAAGGAGTGGGGCAAGGTCGCGGCCAGGACCATCGAGTGAGCGGAGGCAATCCCATGACTATGACACAGGCTCGACCCGCAGTGGGCGGGGGTACGATGAGGCGCAAGCGCCGCAAACTGGCGGAGGCAACCTATTATTGGATGGTCTGGCCCTTTGTCATTCTGTTCGCCATCTTCCACACCATCCCCATGCTGGCCGGCATCTTCTTCAGCTTCACGAACTATGCCGGCTACGGCAAGTGGCGCATGGTAGGGTTCTCGAACTACATCAACCTCTTCGGGGACGACAGGGTTCTGCACTCCTACCTGTTCACCATATTCTTCTCCTTGGTGGCCACGATACTGACCAATGTCATTTCCCTGGCGGTCGCCCTGGCCTTGAATGCCAAAATCAAGGCCAGGAACTTCTTCAGGGGGATATTCTTCATACCCTACGTCCTGTCCATGCTCATCATCGGCTATGTCTTCCAGTTCTTCTTCTCCAAGTCGGTGCCGAGGATATTCTCTTCGATTCCCCTGCTCAGGGACAACATCCTGACCAACGAGCACTGGGCCTGGATTCCCATCGTCATCGTGACGGTCTGGCAGGCCTGTGCTTTCGCCATCATCATCTATCTGGCGGGTCTGCAGACCATACCCGAGGACCTGTATGAGGCCGCCTCGCTTGATGGGGCCACGGGGTTCAAGGCCTTCAAGTCCATCACCCTGCCCCTGATCATGGGGTACGTGACCATCAACGTGGTGCTCAACATCAAGAACTTCATGCAGGCCTTCGACCAGATAGTCGCCCTGACCGATGGAGGGCCTGGCATGGCCACCGAGTCCGTGACTTTGCAGATATACCAGGGAGGGTTCACGGGAGGGGAATTCGCCTACCAGTCCGCCGATGCCGCGATTCTCTTCCTTATTATCACGGCCTTCTCCTTTATCCAGCTCCGTTACCTTAATCCGAAGGAGGATTAAGAGCCATGACCGCCAGTCAAGTTATGAACTCAGCCCCGGCACAGTCGACCGATGCGTCGCCTCATACCGGAAGAAGCTTCGGCAGGCGCCTCCACGGTGTCAATTGGTGGTTGACGGCCCTGGTTGCCGTTTGCTCCCTGACCGTTCTGGTGCCGCTTTATTTCGCTGTTGCCATTGCCCTGAAGAGCCCTGAACAGTTGGCCCAGGGAACCGGCTTCGAGTGGCCGAACCCGGTGCACTGGAGCAATTTCGCCGAGGCCTGGCAGCGGACCAACTTCCCCAGCGCCCTGCTGAACACGGCACTGATAACGGTTTGCTCGGTGGTTCTGACCCTGCTGACCAGTTCCGTATTGGCCTATGCTCTGGCAAGAAACATGCACAGGCCGTTCTTCAAGATCGTCTACTACTACTTCCTGGCAGCCATGTTCATCCCCTTCCCGATCGTCATGTTGCCGGTCGTGAAAGAGACGGGTCTGCTCGGGTTGGACAATCAGGCCGGTCTGATTGTGCTCTATACCCTGTATGGGTTCTCGATGAACATCTTCCTCTACACGACCTATCTGCACTCCATTCCCATGGAGCTGGAGGAGGCCGCCCGGGTTGATGGCGCCTCTACCTGGCGGGTCTTCAGGCAGATCATTTTCCCCCTCCTGATGCCGATGAACGCTACGGTGGGCATCCTGACCTGTGTCTGGGCATGGAACGACTTCATCATGCCCTTGGTGGTGCTGACGGACCCCAGCGCAAGGACCCTGCCGCTGGCCCAGTATGTCTTCCAGGGTCAGTACAACACCAACTACACCGTGGCATTTGCTTCCTATCTGATGGCCATGGCGCCACTGCTGCTTGTCTATATCTTCTCCCAGCGGTGGGTCATCTCCGGTGTGGTTCGCGGCTCCGTCAAGTAGACGGATGGTTTGACCGGTCGTCCTCCTTATCATCAGAGCTGTCCGACACCAGGGTGCCGGACAGCTCTGATGCATGCATCGATTGCCGTTTTACTCCGCTCAGGGAGCGTATGGAAAGACGGCCCCTTCCAATGCCGGCCACGCCAGATGCGGGGGAGGGGTCAGTCCAGGTCGGTGTCCAGATCCCTGGGGTCCTTTGACGGATCGAATCCCGATACGATGTAGACCACGCGGCGGGCGGCCGAGACGCCGTGGTCGCCAAGGCGCTCCATGAAGCGGGCCACCAGGACCATATCGATCAACTGTTGCCTGGACCCCCTCCAATCGTCGGAAAGCGCATATTCAAACGTCTTTTGGTGGAGTTTGTCCATTTTGTCGTCGTTGATGATGATCCGCTCGGCAATGGTCGTGTCCCTGTCGGAGAGCATATCGACCAGGCGGTCGGCCAGGACGTCCAGGAACTCCTGCATCTGCTGGAAGAGGGGGACGACCTCTTCGGGCAGGGTGGGGTCGGGGTAGGACCGGCGGGCGGTCTCGGCGATATGCCGTGCCAGGTCACCCATGCGCTCGAAGGTCGCCGAAAGACTCAGCGTGGAGACCACTACACGCAAGTCGGTGGCCACAGGACTCTGCTTGGCCAGTAGCCTGATGCACTGGTCGATGATACTGGCGTGGAGGCGGTCGATGTCGGCATCGCCGTCGATGACTTCCTGGGCGGTCTCGACGTCGCACTTCAGCATGGAACGACCGGCCTTCTTGATGGCATCGCGGACACTCAGAGCCATACGGTCGAGGTCGTCGGCAACCAGCCCCAGTTCCTCGTTGAAGATCACTCGCATGTCTGTTCCCTTTCGGCCTTGGTCAACGGTATGGTCCCAGTCTATGCGACCGGGGCGGCAAGGAAAAGTCCGGAGCAAGCGGCGGGTGGGTGTGCTGAATCGGAATCGGGTATGCGAGAATGGTGCCGAAACGATCAATGGCAATCGGTCCACGACACGACGTCCACCGTCGGTGCAGAGAGACCGGAGGGAGTCGGCATATGGCATCGATCATGGCACGTCTGTGCAGCTTCCTGGGAGACCATGAGGAGGATGACGATCAGGAGGAAGAAGAGGACCTGGACGATTCGACCGAAGCCCTGCTTTCCCTGATTCCGGCAGCCACTGTGGTGGTCGATGGGGACGACGAGGTGGTCAGATCCAGTCCTGATGCCTACAGGCTCGGCATCGTCGGGAACGACGAGATATGCGACCAGCGAATCCTT
Organism: Bifidobacterium coryneforme; assembly: GCF_000737865.1. Lineage (NCBI taxonomy): Bacteria > Bacillati > Actinomycetota > Actinomycetes > Bifidobacteriales > Bifidobacteriaceae > Bifidobacterium > Bifidobacterium coryneforme. The sequence continues at coordinate 1,361,845 of NZ_CP007287.1, read as the reverse complement.
GACGCAATCGCGCAGGTTCGCCGGTCCGGTGGGCGTCGGAGCCTGTCGCTGACGACAAGGACACCTACGGAATTCGCCGTCGATACCGTGGCCTCGATCGGAACGGACCAGGATGATAAGAATCCTCAGGGTACCGGTGCATCGGATGAGGGGTTGCCGGAAGATGGGGATGAAGAAGACATCGTCCGCGCCCGGGCCGTGTCCAGGACCAACTGGCTCAAGGTCACCCTGGGACGAGTAAACGACTCCCTGGTCGTGGTCCTCATTGACGATGTGAGTGAGTCGGTCAGGTTCGCGCGGACCAGGGATGCCTTCATGACCAATGTCTCGCGGCAGTTGCTCAAGCCGGTCCAGGCCCTGGAGGAGCTGGCCGCACAGCTCAAGACCACCTCAGATCTGGAGGGTGACGACCCCGACCTCCTCCGTAGCCACCTGCGCAGCGTCTCAAAGGATGCCTCCTCCGTGCAGCGGTACAGCGCCTACCTGGGGCACGTACTCAAGGACCTGCTCCTCCTGATTCGTGCTCAGGAGCGAATCAAACCCAGCAAGGAGAACACCCTGGATGTGGCCGGGGAAATCGAGGAAGTGGTTCGCGATGAGCGGGATAGCGCGGACCTGGCCGATGTCAGGTTGCAGTGGCGGTGTGACAGACCCCTGACCATCCATGGCGACGGGCAGCAGATCAGGGTGGCCCTGGCCAAACTGATCGAAAACGCCATCTCCTATTCACCGGAGGGCTCGACGGTCTCCCTGGTGGCGCAGCCGTCCAAGGACGGGCGCTTCGCGGTCATCAGGGTCATCGACCGCGGCAGGGGCATAGACAAGGCCGACCAGGGCCGGATATTCGAGCGGTTCTATCGTGCTGACAATCAGAATAAACAGACAGCCATCGGTATCGGGCTGGGATTGTCCATCGTCAAGCATGTAGCCCTGACCCATCATGGCTCCGTGACGCTATGGAGTGCGCCAGGACAGGGGAGTACCTTCAGCCTGATCCTGCCCCTGGCCGGGGAAGGCGACGAAGAGGACGTTACTCGGCCAACCGACGATAATCCCAACGGTTGAAATGCTCCCAGACAATCAGGAGTATGCCGACTCCCACACCGGAAAGGCAGACAATCAACGGCTTCGTGGTTTCGAATCCGATCAGTTTGAGGACTGCCATGACGGCCAGGACCAGGGTCCACACCACTGTTCCGAAAAGGAAGATCTTGCGCAGGTCGACCTGGACCGGCTTGGGGGAGGGTCTGCGTACATCCGGGTCGAAAATTGGGGCAAGCTTCATGGCTACCACTGTATCCGATTTCTCGACATCGGGCCATGTAGGTAACACCCGCGTCTTTGTCAATCTTGCTCAGAAACCGAGTCCTGTCATATCATGACGTGATTGGCGGGGGCCTTGTGCCCGATCTGTGCAATGACTTCTTCAGAAAGGGGCTTGTGTGTTTCCGATCCGAGCCGTGGAGAAGCATTACGCCTGGGGGTCCTATGACCGACTGCAGCAGATGTTCCACCTTGGTCAGGAGGGTGGCGGCAGCTCCGAACCCCTGGCAGAGATGTGGTTCAGTGGCCACGCTGAATCCCCGTCGGCCCTGACTCTTTCCGGTGGGGACACGGTTCCCCTGACCGATGCCATCCGGCGCGATCCCATGACCATGCTGGGCGAGCAGGATTCGCGGCTCTTCGGCCCGACCCTGCCCTACCTCTTCAAGGTAATATCCGCCCGGATACCCCTATCCCTCCAGGTTCACCCCTTGGATTTCGAAGCCCGGGCAGGATTCAACCGGGAGAACGCCGCCGGCATACCCCGGGAGGCGCCTGACCGTTCTTTCAAAGACACCCTGGCCAAAAACGAGATGGTGGTGGCACTGGAGCCCTTCACGGCCTCTGTAGGTTTCTCGCCGGTGGCTTTCCAGCTGACCCTCTTGCGCGCGGTCGACCACCCGCTGGCCCGATTGATGGCAGAGGCCCTGACTGCGCGGACCTTCCACATGGGGGTTCCCCCGGCCCAGTTCGCCCAAGCCGATGCCATGATGCCCGTCTCCTCGCTGATATGGCCGGACTCCAGGCGACGAATCTTTCGGGCCTTTCATACCGCCATCACGGCTCCGGAGGAGTCATCCGCCGCGCTTGGTGCCGCCCTTGAGTCGGCCAGCCAGAAGGTCAAGGGGCGTAAGACCCATGCCGTCATGGACAACGCTCTCCAGGCCGCACAAGCCTTCCCGGGAGACCCGTCGGTCCTGTGTCTGCTGATGCTCAACCCGGTCTGTCTGGAGGAGGGTGAGTCCGTTTATATTCCTGCGGGCACCCCTCATGCATATATCCACGGTACGGCGGCTGAGATCATGACCAACTCCGACAACGTGCTCCGTGCCGGCATGACCCCCAAGCACCGCGACATCCCCAACCTGTTGCGCAGTCTGGATTGCCAGCCCAACGCCCCTATCGACCCGTCCAGCTCCATGATCGCCACCCTGATCATGCACAACATGGTGACCTACAAACCCAAGATCAGCGAGTACATGCTGGTATATGGGAATGTGTCAGCGGGTGAGGCGGCCTGGCCCCTGATGGCAAGACTGAACCAGCGGTACGGTGACCTGATCGAGAAGCTGGGGCCGCGCCGGCTCATGATTCCCCGCAAGGGTCCACGCATCCTCCTCTGTACCGAGGGGGCGATCCAGTGTTCGACCGAGTACAGCTCCGTTACCTTGAAGCAGGGTCAGGCCGTCTTCATCCCGTCGGAGGACGGGCGGGTTGTCGTCACCCTGCCGCAATCTACCGTCCAGGAGACTGGAACGGCGACGGAGAACGGCTCCTTCCTTCTGGCCGCGACCCCTGTCTGAGTAGCGGCACCAGTTCGCTTTCGGTGGATAGAAAAGCCGACACGCCCGGATAAACACGCCGTAATTGAATGTCCCGGGCCACAATTGACCAACTTTTCGCCAGTCCGTATAATCCTTATGAACATGCGGTTGCTCAAGTTGGGTGGCGTACAGGGAGTGGGTTGAGTACGCCAGTATGGACAACCGATCACAGTTGTCGAACGTAGTGGTTTGGTTTAAGGTGTTCACCTGTGAAGTTTTAGAGTGGTACGACACGATAGTCGTGTTGGAACGCAATAGGAGTGATTGATATATGAAGCATGCTGCGCACAGGGCTCCGGCCAGGAAAGGCGCACGTATAGGCAGATTAGTGTCCCCTCCTTCGAGCTCCACCCAGCAGGATGGCATGGATGCCGATGATGCCCTGGTTGCGAAACTTAATGAGGTGGCCCCTCCTACACGTCGCTCCATTCGCCTGGCCGCCAAGGCCGAGGCACGTCGCGCACACCTTGTGACCGGTTCGGCCCTGACCGTTCTGGTCGGTGCCGCAGCTTCTTCTCTGACTTTCTCGCAGAACAGGAATGATGGGGTTTCCCCCATGGCCAGCAGTACCGGGAGCTATCTGGCCACTCCGGCCGGGTCCCTGGATTCGACCGTCTATGGCAGCACCACCGTTTCCCGTTCGGAGACCCGTCAGAGTCTTCCCACCGAGTCCCAGACGAATGAGGGTTCCTGGCAGCTCGGTGATAGTGATCTTGATGCTAGCCAGATGTCCAAGTCTCTGGCTGAGAATCCGGTTGTCGCCAACCTGATGGACGAGAACCGGGACGCGATTCCCGAGGGGTTCAACCCGAATCATGCCACTGGTGAGAGAGGCAACGCTTACGAGTTCAGCCAGTGCACGTGGTGGGCCTATGTTCGCCGTCATCAGCTGGGCCTGCCTGTCGGTTCCCACCTGGGCAATGGCATGAACTGGGCTAATTCGGCCAGGGCGCTGGGGTACTGGGTCGACAACACCCCCCGCAATGTCGGCGATGTGATCGTCTTCCAGCCGGGTCAGGAAGGGTCCGACATGACCTATGGTCATGTGGCAATCGTCGAGAAGATCAACCCCGATGGTTCGATAGTTACTTCGGAGTGCGGTGCCGTCATGAACGGCAAGACCTATTCCCGCACCCTGACCAATGTTCACGCGCTGCAGTACATCCACTACTGAGCGCAATCCCTGAATTCCCGGGCGGCCTGTTCGGGAGTTCATCACTGTGCCGGGCTTCCCGCCACCTCGGTGCGTTCGCTCATTTCATATCGGATGCACCTGAGCATTGAACAGTCATCAGTTGTTGTGTTAGGATTGTAATTGATGAATAACTTACACAAAAAAGTGACTCGTCTTGTGACAGCCGCCCTGTGCGGTTCCTTGCTTGCAGGTATCCCTGCTGTGGCTAATGCCGCTGGTAGTGCGGATTCTGCTGTTGCCTCGTCACGATCTTTCACACCTCATAACAGGGTGAAGGCAAACCTTCTTGATGAGTCGATTTCGACTACGGTCGAAAAGGACTCCAACTGGGGTGGCATTGAATCCCTGGATGTTCCTGTGACCAAGTCCCAGGCGGAAAAGGATGCCGAGGCCCGTCAGGCGGCCCGCGCTGCTCAGGCCGCCCAGGCCGCTCAGAACGCCCAGACAAGGAATCAGTCCGGAGTTGCCAGCCGCTCCAGTCAGCGGGCTACTCAGCAGGTTGCCGTTGATGATGCCCCTGTGACCGGGACCGGTCAGGATGTCGTTAGCTACGCCATGCAGTTCCAGGGTGTCCCTTATGTTTTTGGTGGTGAGACCCCGAGCGGATTCGACTGCTCAGGATTCACCAAGTACGTTTTTGCCCACTTCGGAATCGCGCTTCCGCACAATGCCGATGCTCAGGCCGGATTCGGCACGCCGGTCAGCACTCCTGCCCCCGGTGACCTGATGGTTGCTCCCGGGCACGTGGCCATCTATGTGGGTAACGGATACATGATTCATGCCCCCGCTCCGGGCCAGACCGTCAAGGTACAGGCTCCCTACCGGTCTTTCGAATACAGGAGACTGGTCTGACGTTACCGAGGTCGGTTAAGCAAAAAGGCCGACTGGAATAGGACTTGCCAAGCGCCCCCTTTTGGGGGCGCTTTTTGTGTGCAGGTCAGGTTTCTGCGGGCCGGTTGCGGCAGTTGGCATGAGTGCTGGAATCCCTGTCGCGGCAGACGCAGGTCATGGAAGGCGTTTTGTCCTTGGGCGTGTTCCCCGTCCGCCGACTTATTTGTGGAACGCGAGTGAGCTATTCTGACAGTAGAGCGATACCGGGTTGCAGTATCGCCTTGAGCACAAGGAGGTCGTCTCATGAGCAACGATAAGGCTGTTCTGGTAGGTGTCGACGGTTCGGATGCGAGTTACAAGGCTGCCTGGTGGGCTGCCAATTTCGCCAAGCATGCAGGTCTGACTTTGCAAATCGTATGCGCATACTCCCTGCCAAGCTATGCAGCGGTTTCATTCGATGCCACCTATACCACCATGGGCGATGATGTGGCCGCCCACAATGATGCTCAGGAGATCCTCTCCAAGGCCAAGGCCATCGCTGATGACCAGGGTGTCAGCGCGGCGACACTGATTGTCACCGGCGACCCCTCCTCGGTCTTTGTCGAGCTCAGCCGTAACTACAAGCTCATAGTCATAGGAAACAGGGGCAAGGGTGGACTGGCCGAGCGTCTGTTGGGTACCACCAGTTCAAGTCTGCCTGCCTACGCTTACTGCCCGATTGTGGTCGTGCCCTATACCGACGATGATGGGAACCTGATGCACCTGAACAATCAAATCAGGAGCGTGGCAGTCGGATCGGACGAATCGAAGTGGGGACTGAAGGCCCTGCAGATTGCCGCCGGGTTTGCCGACAGCTGGGGGGCTGAGCTGAACGTCATGTCGGCCGTTCCCAACATCTCGGGCCTGACGGGTACCGGATCGGCGGAGGAGCAAAGCGTCATGGAATCGTACATGGACGATTTGAACACCCGTATCGCCCCTTTGCTGAAGACCTACCCCAATCTTCATGTGACCAAGAGTGTGGTGCCTGGTTCGGCGGTTGAGGCCCTTACCCAGGCCAGCAAGACCCATGATGTGGTGGTTGTCGGATCCCGAGGTCGCGGAGGCTTCACCGGTCTCCTGCTGGGGTCAACGAGCCAGGGCCTGCTGCAGCATGCCGTGAGCCCTGTCTACGTGGTCCCCCGTAAGTACGTGGAGGCCGAGGAGTCCGGGCTCAAGGCCGCCGCAGAGGGCGGTCTGATTGTCGAAACGAAGGACATCGATCAGATAACCGGAGTGGAACAGGTCTCCGTCGATACGGCGAAACCTGAGCAGCTGGCCGATATCGAGTCCACGATTGACCCGGAACGCCGGAAGTAAGGGCGAAAGACCTGATCTCCTGACATTCGCGTAAGGAATTGAGCCTAGATGGTGGTACGTCGGCCGACTTTATGATTGCCGGGCAGGATTCAGATACAAGGAAGACCCTCTGGGAGGAACTCCAACCCAGAGGGTCTTCCTTGTATGCGAGTTGACTTGCGCAGACCTCGTCCGGTGTCAGTGACGAACCTTGACGGACAGCCTGACCGGGGTCTCATGCTCATAGGTGTGCTCGACCGTGCAGGCCTTGGCGATGTGACGACGGATCCGCTCCTCGAGCTTGTCGGCATCCTCCTGGCTCAGATGGGCATCGGTGGCATCCACGTCCACCTGCTCTGTGAAGTTCAGGTAGGCGTCGTCATCAGGGTCATAGGTCCCGTCGACGACTATCCTGGCGCCCTTACCCTCGCCAAGTGAGTTCTCGATGGCGAACTGGCTGGACAGGGCCCCACAGCCGGCCAAGGCGATTTTCATCAGGTCGCCGGGGTTGAACTGTCCCTTACCCTTGCCGAACTTGATGTGGGCGCCCTCATCCGAATAAGCGTCCCAGGAACCGTCCTTGTTGCGTTCCACCCACAGTCTCTTTCCCATGTTTCCTCCTTGGTCGGGTATCCCATAAAGGGGCACCGGTCGCCGTCGGCACCTGCCGTCGGTCCTGTTTTCTTCAATCTAACCCTAACCGACCACATTGGCCGTTATTCTTTGTCACCGGCGTAGAGGTGGTGCAGGAAGGCAGCAGGCAGAGGATGAGGCGTCGATCCGGGGGAGGGGCAATGACCGGCGTCCGCGGTTGGGACTGCGGGAGGAGTCCTCCCGCTCCAGTCCAGAGATTCAGCTCCTGGGGAGGATACGGCTTGGTAGACTGGCTACCATGGTTTTGTCCCAAGAACAGTTGCAGGAAATTCGTTCCAGGATTCCGGAACGCCCACAGACCGATATCCCCATGCCCTATGAGGATCTGGTCCGCAGGATACTCATGGAGGGCAACCTCAAATCGGACAGGACCGGGACGGGTACGATCTCCCTCTTCGGTCAGCAGATGAGGTTCGACCTCTCCTCCTTCCCCCTGCTGACGACCAAGAAGGTCTACTTCCGCGGCATTGCCTACGAATTGCTTTGGTTCCTCAAGGGGTCGCAGAACGTGCGCTGGCTTCAGGAGCACAACGTGCATATCTGGGACGAATGGGCGGACCCGGAGACTGGCGATCTGGGTCCTGTATACGGGGTGCAGTGGCGCAGCTGGCCCGCGCCGACCCCGGATGACCCCAACCGGACCATCGACCAGATTCAGAAGGTCATCGACCTTATCAAGACCCATCCCGACTCCCGTCGGATGATTGTCAGCGCTTGGAATCCCGCCGAAATCGATCAGATGGCCCTACCGCCCTGCCATGCCCTCTTCCAGTTCTATGTGGCAGACGGTCGCCTGAGCTGTCAGCTGTACCAGCGCTCCTGTGACATGTTCCTGGGCGTTCCGTTCAACATTGCCTCGTACTCGCTTCTCACCATGATGATGGCCCAGCAGGCCGGCCTTGAACCCGGGGAGTTTGTATGGACCGGTGGGGACTGCCACGTTTACGACAACCATATCGATCAGGTCCTGGAGCAACTCTCCCGTGCGCCTTACCCCTATCCTGGGATGCGGATCCGGAAGGCTCCTTCGATTTTCGAATACCAGTATGAGGACTTCGAACTGGTCGACTACCAGAGCCATTCGGCCATCAAAGCCCCGGTGGCCGTCTGAGAGTGCGCCCGGATAAGCTTGCGCCGTCAGTGCAGGCGATTATCATGGACTCGTATATCCAACTCTTCACGAGGAGTGAACGCAACAGATGGAGCATGACAGTAGTAGCCGTAGCGGCTATCACGAACCCGAGCCCGGGCAGGCCGGGCTTTTAGGTGGTGAGGATTGGCAGGATCTGGAAGGTGACATCGAACGTCCTTCGTCCGTCAATCTGATCTGGGCACAGGCGAGGTCCATGGATGGACGGCCTGGTGCCATAGGAAATCAGAATGGGATGCCCTGGCATCTCAGTGAGGATATGAGGCACTTCAAGGAGCTGACCATATCCCACCCCGTGGTCATGGGGCGTAGGACCTGGGAGTCCATGGGGTCCAAGCCGTTGCCCAACCGGGACAACATCGTCGTCACGACCGATCCCCGGTACCGGGCACCGGGTGCCACGGTGGTTTCGGCCGCAGAGGATGCCCTGGATCTGGCCCGGCAGGAGACCATACCTGCGGACGGGATGGACCGGGGGGAGATCTGGATCATCGGTGGGGCCAAGCTCTTCGAGCACTTCTTCTCCCTGGCCGACCGTGCCTTTGTGACAGACCTGGACCTTGAGGTCCCCGCCGATACCTTCATGCCCGACATGGATGATCTGGTCCAGGAGCGGTTCTGGCGGGTGGCCGAGCAGGGGGAATGGCAGGTCCCGGCCGATTCCGAACAGCGCTCCAGGATTGGACGGTATCGTTTCACGACATATGAGAAGGTGCGATGATGGGCACAGGCAAGAAGGAAGGCACTCGCGAGTCGGGGCCATATACGGTCATGACGGTCTGCACCGGCAACATCTGCCGCTCGCCCATGGCGGAAATCATTCTCCGGAAGTTCTTTGCTGATCGGGGGTTTGAGAGCGATAGGGTCGTGGTCCAATCCAGTGGGGTCAGCGACGAGGAGTTCGGCAACCCCATAGACCGCCGTGCCCAGAAGGTCCTGCGTGATCGGGGGTACGAGGTGCCTGCCGATCACTTCGCCCATCGCATCAGCCGGGAGGAGGCTGACGAGTCGGATCTGCTTCTGCCCATGACCGCTGAGCATATGAGATCCCTGCTTCGTCTTCTTCCGGCGGAAAAACGTCAGGCCGTCCACCTGTACAGGAGTTTCGATCCGGATCTGCCCAAGCCGGCACCCGGGCAGGAGAGCAGGATTGATCTGGTCGACCCCTGGTATGGCGGCTCCCATGAATTCGAAGTGGCCATCGACCAGATTGAGCACACGGCCCCTTACATTGTCGATTGGGTGATTGAGCGGCTCTGAATGAGGAGGGGCTGCAACACTTCTGTAGTTGCGCCCATTGTTGCCTCTGCAGGATACGCCTGGGGTTGCTGATTGTGGTGGTGGTCGGGGCAAATCTGCCTCGGCCACCATTGTCTATTGGACCGCCTCGCCCAAGCGTTGGTCGCCTCGGCAAGATATGGAAAATCCCTCTTACCACAAGGGGAGAGGGATTTGTGCTGGTGGCTCCGAGCGGGATCGAACCGTTGACCTAGCGATTTTCAGTCGCTCGCTCTACCAACTGAGCTACAGAGCCATGAACAGTCGAAAAGACCCGGACGAACCGGGCCAGACCATTCAGAGCGACTCCGGCCGGACTTGAACCGGTGACCTCCGCCGTGACAGGGCGGCGCTCTAACCAACTGAGCTACGGAGCCGTGGCTGCGTGAACAGCCAAGAGAAAAGTCTACATGACGGCCGAGGGATTGCAAGCCCCCGGCGCGTCGTTGATGGAAACGCCGTATCAGTCGGTCTGGTTCCAGGTGGCCACGTCGATGTGGTGGTCTGGATTGGCCTGCCATGCCTCCCATGCGGACTCGACGATGTCGTGCACGTTGTACTTGGCATGCCAGCCCATTTCCGTATTGATGCGAGAGGGGTCGCCGATGAGGTGTGGCGGGTCGCCTGCGCGGCGCGGTTTGACGGCCTCGGTGAAGGGGAGACCGGTGACCTTCTTGACCTCGTCGACGATTTGGCGGACCGAGGTGCCCTCTCCGGTTCCGACATTGAAGGCGTCGTACTTGCGTTCATCCTGGTTCAGGTATCCCAGGGCTGCGATGTGGGCATCGGCCAGGTCGGAAACGTGGATGTAGTCGCGTACGCAGGTGCCATCGGGGGTAGGGTAGTCGTCGCCGAAGATGGCTGGCGCCTTGCCCTGCTTGAGCCTATCGAAGAGCATGGGGATGAGGTTGAGGATGGCGGGATCTTCGAGTTCCACGGGTCCGCAGCCGGCTACGTTGAAATAGCGCAGGGCGCAGAAACGGATGCCATGAGGTTTTTCGCAGGACCGGGCCATCCACTCGCCAACGAGTTTGGTCTGCCCGTAGGGGTTGATCGGGAGCATGGGCTGAACGTCCTCGGGCACCACGTCGACAGGGGGCTCGCCGTAGGTGGCGGCCGAGCTTGAGAAGACCAGCTTCTTGGCATCCGTCTTGGCCATGGCTGCCAGGACATTGATCATGCCGTTCAGATTCTGTCGGTAGTACCAGATGGGCTTCTCCATCGACTCTCCGACCTGCTTGCGGGCGGCGAAGTGGATGACCGAGTCGACATCGTTCTCCCTGATGATTTCAATCAGGCGTTCATCGGCTCCGGGTGCGGCTACGTCTGCTCCGTAAAGACGGGCATTGCCAATGCGGGAGGGTTTGCCGTAGCTCAGGTCGTCGACCACAACGACCTCCGTGCCGGCTTCCTGCAGGGCGTGGACCACATGGGCACCGATGTACCCACATCCACCTGTAACCATAACTGACATGCGTATGCCTTTCCTGTCGATAACCGGCCCGGAGGCTTGTTCGGTTTTGCAATATTGTGTTATCTTTTGTTACATATTGAGTATATCACGGGCACATATTCATGCCATGCCCATGTTCATGCACTTTCTAGGATATATAGGAGATGTGATGAGCACAGAAACACAGAGCAATGCCGGCCGGCGGTCCATCGTCTCGTATGTGAGGCGGTCCGAGAAACTCAACGACCGACTGGCGAGGGCCTGGTCTGAGTATTCCTCCCGTTATCTTCTCGACCTGGGCCAGGCAGAGGGTTCGCTGGCGGTAGGTGAGGGTTTCCGCTTTGATTCCGCAACGGTCGAATCGATCTGGGGCAGGAAGGCCCCACTGATTGTGGAAATCGGATCCGGTCAGGGGGAGAATGTTGTTGCTTCGGCCCGGGAGCATCCCGATTGGAATTACCTGGCCCTGGAGGTCTATCAGCCAGGGTTGGCCCATACCATGTTGATGGCGGGGAAATCCGAACTGGATAATCTGCGTCTTGCCCAGGTCAACGCCCCGGACCTCCTGACCCGAATGGAATCAGGACTGATCGCCGAAGTCTGGACCTTCTTCCCCGACCCCTGGCCCAAGATGAAGCATCACAAGCGTCGTCTGGTCCAACCGGCTCTGGCTGATGACCTGGCGGATTGCCTGGAACCTGGAGGGGTCTGGAGAATAGCGACCGACATCGAGGATTATGCGCTGCATGTGCACGAGGTGATGGACGCGAATCCGCGATTCAGAAACCTGGGCAATCTGCAGGTAAGTCTGCCCACCCAGCATGTCGGCAAGGGAACGGCAGACCAGGCCGAGACCCTTCCTCATGCTGCCTTTATGGAGTCTGATCGGTTCGACGGCAGAATCGTGACCAACTTCGAGCGGAAAGGCATCGAAGCAGGTCGGGTCATCCATGATCTGACGTATCAGGTCTCTCCCGTACGGTGACCCGGCCCGAAGGATATCTCGCTTGAATCCTCCGAAGCGCACGGAAGGTGGCGGGAGCCATCGGTCGATCGCGAAACTTGTCGAGGAGGTTCCCGGGAGGGCGGGTATGTGCCTGGTCGTTTCTGTCTGGGGGAGTAAGGGAGGCCCGCGATGGTCAAGAGGATAGTGGTGGGGATGCTGGCTCATGTCGATGCCGGCAAGACCACGCTCTCAGAGGCCATGCTGTATCAGGGAGGACGGATTCGCCGTCTGGGCAGGGTCGATCATGGCGATGCCTATCTGGACACCTCGGATCTGGAGCGGCAGCGTGGTATCACCATCTTCTCCAAGCCGGCCCAGCTGACCTATCGAGATGTGGATCTGACCCTTGTCGATACACCCGGCCATATGGATTTCGCCGCCGAGATGGAACGGACCTTATCGGTGTTGGACTATGCCCTTCTCGTTATCGACGCCACCTCCGGGTTGGAGGGATATGCCGACACGCTTTGGCGACTTCTGGCACGATATGGGGTACCCACCTTCATCTTCGTCAACAAGCTCGATGCAGTAGGTGCCGATGCCACCCGCATTCTCGATGCATGCAGGCATCGTTGGTCTCCGGGCTGCTTTGATTTGAGTCGAGGACTTGATTGCAACGACGCGGAGGATGTTGCCCTGCTTGACGAGGGCATCATGGATGAATACCTCAAGTCCGGATGTATTGCGGATGAGAGTCTGGCAAGATTGGTGGCTGATCGCCGTCTCTTTCCCTGTTTCTTCGGATCCGCCCTTCGGCTGGATGGGGTGGATGCCCTTCTTGAAGGACTGGAGCGGTACACCCTATCGCCCGTGTACGGTACGGAGTTCGGTGCCAGGGTCTTCAAGATATCGCATGACGACAAGGGCGCCAGATTGTCCTGGCTTAAGGTGACTGGTGGTGATCTGCCAGTCAAATCCTCTTTGGATACGGAGGTGGGCAGACCCACCGGGGATTCCGGGAAGGCCGACTGTACTGGGGCCAACGAGACGGTTGACCAGCTCCGTGTCTATTCCGGGTCCACCTATACCTTGACGGACTGTGCCCGGGCAGGCGGCATCGTGGCGGCAACCGGCCTGGACCTGACCCGACCTGGGCAGGGTCTCGGGTGTGAGTGGAAGGACCAGACGCCGGTTATGGAGCCGGTGCTTACCTATGCGGTGGTGACTGAGGGGTTGGACCCACACTCGGTGTTGCACGCATTGCGCATCTTGGAAGATGAAGATCCCCTCCTGCACGTGGTCTGGCAGGAACGGCTCCGGGAGATTCACCTGCGCCTCATGGGTCAGGTTCAGTTGGAAGTGATACAGGAGGAGCTGGATCGACGATTCGGCATACAGGTCTCCTTCAGTCAGGGCGGGATTTTATACAGGGAGACGATTGCGGCTCCGATTGAAGGGGTCGGGCATTTCGAGCCCCTCCGACACTATGCCGAAGTCCACCTGCTCCTGGAACCCACAGAGCCGGGGAGTGGTCTCAGTTTCGCATCGGACTGCAGCCTCGACCGTCTAGACGGGAACTGGCAACGGCTCATCATGACCCACCTGGCTGAAAAGGAGCACCTGGGGGTTCTGACGGGAGCACCCATTACCGATATGCGCATCACCCTCTTGGACGGCCGCGGGCACATCAAACACACAGAGGGAGGGGATTTCCGCCAGGCCACCTACCGGGCCGTCCGACAGGGGCTGATGAAGGCGCACAATATCCTGCTGGAGCCTTGGTATCATTTCAGGCTCACCATCCCCCAGGCGAATCTGGGCAGGGCCATGTCGGATATCTACCGGATGAAGGGGAACTTTGCGGAGCCGCAGACGGACGGCGATGCTGTCGAACTGGAGGGGGACGCGCCGGTATCGCAGATGCGCGATTACGCCATGGAGGTCAGCACCTACAGCCATGGCTGCGGGCATCTGACATGCGTCTTCAACGGATATCGCCCCTGCCAGGACCAGGACGCAGTGGTGGATTCCGTCGGTTATGACCCTGAATCCGATCTGGAGAGCACCTCTGACTCGGTCTTCTGCGCCCACGGGGCCGGGTATACGGTCAAATGGAACAGAGTGGAGGATTTTATGCATCTTCCCGGCGGTGCGTATATCTGAATCCCGGAGTCCCCGTTTTGGAAAGTGCGGATCGGGTATTCTCCAGGCATGGGTTATGCCGTGACCAATAGTGGAACAAGTGTGTACTAGGTTGGCTCGGAATAGCCTGAAACAGCTTGATTCGCGTTATTTGGGTGCAGTCTGCCAACTTCTGATTAGCGGTTGAATTCCGCCATTTTCCGGCTTTTCTCTGGTACCCCCGGAGAGAGTCGAACTCTCGTTGTCAGATTGAAAGTCTGGTGTCCTAACCGTTAGACGACGGGGGCGAACGTGCCTATAATACCTGGCTCCCCCGGACCAGGCAAGCCTGGTGTGCCGTGTCGGGGGAGAGAGGCTGTATAGGGGGGCATGGAAGACGGCTTGATCAGTCTTCCTGATCCATCTCCTGCTCATGGCGGTGGAAGAGCTCCATCTGCTCGCTGATCCATACCCGTTCCGCCGGGTTGATGTCAGCTGATTCCAGGTACTTCTGGTAAACGGGGTAGAAGGCCCGCAGGATCGGATAGAGGGCGTAAAGCGTGTGTTCCGGTTTCTGTTCGCGAGTGTGCTGGGGGTGGGCGTCGAAGGTGTTCTTGAACCGCTGCATGTAGTGGCGGAAGGAGGTGAAGGAGGTATCCATCCTGCGGGCCGATATGCCCGCGTTCATGTCCTTGCAGTAGACGGTTTTGAACCCCTGGTCGATCAGGTGGAGGGAGACATCGACATCCTCGTGCAGAATGTCGGCCTTGTCTCTGCAGACCTCGTTGCGGATGGCCTTCCATGCCGTGGCGCGAAGTGCCATGTTGGAGCCATACAGCAGGTACTGGCCATCGTCGGCACGATAGATGGCCTTACGTATGGTGTCATCGCCCTTAAGGCCGATCTTCTTTCCGGGCATGTCGTAGTATGCGACAGGGCCGGTGGCCCCCATGGCATCCGGGTCCTCGGTGAAAGTACGGCTGACCACCTCGACCCAGTTCGGTCTCAGCATGCAGTCAGCATCGATTCGGCCGAGAATGTCACCCTTGGCCCTGTCCAGCCCGTAGTTCCGGCTGGGAATCAATCCCTGGTCCTTGTCCTGATGGAGAAGTTCCACGTGCTGGTCGGGATTGCGGTCGATGAAGTCCTGGACGATGGCCGCTGTGCGGTCGGTGGACTTGTTGTCCACGACCAGAACCTCGAGCGGGGCCTGACTTTGCCTGGTGGCATTGACGAGGCAATCACCTATGCGATCCTCCTCGTTCCAGGCAGGAATGACTATGGAAACGGTCAACATGGTTTACAGGATACGTGTCACGGGATACACCGGAAGAAAATCGGCAGGCCGGACGGATTCCCGAGGGCTCTCTCCCCGGGGTCGAATCATGTCAGCATGATTGGGATAATGGAGACCATGGCGAACGATAAAAAGCAGCTGTTCGATTTTGCGACTGTCTTCCCGCCCAAGGGTGACCCCCGCAGACCACCGGAGTGGTTCGGTCGGGCCCTCTTCTATGTGGTCATCGCGGTGTTCCTGGCCTGGTTCGCCTATTCATCCTGGTGGAAGCTTGAATTCCTGGTGCTGGACGTGATTATCTCGGTCTTCGTCGCCCTGGCCATGGAACCCCTGGTGGTCAACCTGGTCCGGCACGGTTGGAAGCGGGGCGCGGCGTCGGCTGTCACCCTGATCGGGTTGATTATCGTTGTCATCGTCCTGATGGGTTTGTTCGGCAACCTTTTTGTCAAGCAGCTGATCGGCATGGTCAATGGGGCTCCGGCCTTCTATGACCAGATAGTGGATTTCATCGGGAAGTACACCCAGTGGCGCATGCCTCCCATGCAGGATCTGGGGGGTGAGATAGCCAAGAACATCCAATCCTCCTGGGTGACTGATTTCGCCGGTCAGGCCGTGAACACGACCGTGGGCTTCTTCGGGGTCATCATCAACATGATGACCGTTCTTCTGGTCACCTACTACATTTCCGCAGCCGGTCCGAAACTGCGCAGGAGCCTTTGCCAGTGGCTGGGCCCCAACAGCCAGCGGCGTTTCCTCTTCGTGTGGACCATCGCCCAGGATCAGATTTCCAGCTTCCTCTTCAGCAGGACCATCCTGGCCCTGATTTCAGCAGCCTGCATGTCGGTCTTCCTGGTCGCCCTCAAGGTGCCCTACTGGTTGCCGCTGGCCCTGTTCTGCGGCCTCGTTTCCCAGTTCGTCCCCACCATCGGCACCTATATCGGAGGTGCCATACCGATTGTGGTGGCCTGGGGGAGCAAGGGGCTCCTGATCGCCGTGGCTGTCCTTGTCTACATCATCATCTACCAGCAGATAGAGAACCTTATCCTGGCGCCGAAGATATCGGAGCGGACCATGGACCTGAATCCGGCCGTGGCCTTCCTTTCCGTCCTGGCATTCGGCGCTGTCTTCGGAGCTCTCGGGGCCTTCCTGGCTCTGCCTCTTGCCGCCAGCTTCCAGGCGATTTTCAACGCTTCCATCAAACACTATGAGCTGATTGATTCTCCGCTGATGCAGGATCCCAAGCCGGTAGGAAAGTCCAAGGTGGTCGAGAGCGTCGAGGCCTTCAACGAGCACGTGGTCCAACCGGTCACCAATCACGTAGGTGCCCGGTCGGCCAAGGGGAGCAGTGCCCGGGTGAGCGTTCAGGATCCTGTCTCCAGGATTGCGGAACAGCTTTATCGGCCGCCGACGGCGGAGGACCTTGACGAGTCACGGACCGTTGCCATTCCCAAGTCCGACAAGGCCAAGGGCAAGAGTCCGCTCAAGGGGGCCGAGGGTGGTGAAGCAGGGCAGGGAAACCCTGAATCCGGAAGTCCTGCGCAATCCTCCCAAGAGGCTAATCCTCGTAAGGGGTGGCGCTGATGGCCTTTTTGAAGGTGCTTGACATCCTCATGATGATTCTGGGGTCGGTCGGCGTGGTCTATCAGGCCATCTGCATCGTAACCTCATTCGTGTCCAAACCTGTGGTCTTCCCCAAGGCCCCTTATAACAAACGTTTCGCGGTCCTGATTTCGGCCCGTAACGAGGAGGGTGTGGTCGGGACGCTGATCGACTCCATCCAGTCGCAGACCTATCCCAGCAGTATGGTCGACATCTGGCTGGTGGCCGACAACTGCACCGATGATACGGCCGGGCTGGCCCGGTCCAAGGGCTGTCACGTGGTCGAGCGGCAAGACTCCGAACGGATAGGCAAGGGGTACGCCCTCTCCTATCTTCTCGACAACATCATCAGCCAGGGGTACTCAAAGCAGTATGACGCCTTCTTCGTCTTCGATGCCGACAACCGGCTTGACCGTCACTACATCGAAGAGATGAACAAGGCCTTCCAGTCCGGGTTCCGTATCCTGACCAGTTATCGCAACTCCGTCAACTTCTCCGACAACTGGGTTTCCTCGGGATCGGCCCTGTGGTTCATCAGGGAATCGCGCTTCCTCAATTCCTCCAGGATGGTCTTCGGGTCCAGCTGCCACGTGGGCGGTACAGGATTCATGTTCTCCAGGGAGGTCATGGAGCGCAACAATGGTTGGAAATTCCACCTTCTGACCGAGGATCTGGAGTTCACCATGGATTCCGTTCTCCACGGTGACAGGATCGGGTATTGCGGCACCGCAATCCTCTATGACGAGCAACCCGTAACCTTCAAGCAGAGCTGGCGACAGCGGTTGCGGTGGAGCAAGGGCTTTCTCCAGGTCTTCCGCTACTACGGGCCTGCCCTGATAAGTCGTGCTTTCAGGGAGCGTGACTTTTCGGCAGTCGATCTGACCATACTGATCTGCCCTTTGACCGTTCTTGCCGTCATCCGTTGCGTCTTCGGTGTCCTGTTCCCCGCCCTCGGCTTTGTGACCTGGGGGAGTCAGATAACGGAACTGGTGGATTGGGTGGCTTCTGCGCTCCTGGGCATTCTGGCATTGATGGGTCTGGCTGCCATCACCGTCCTGGCTGAGCGTGACAAGATTGGCGCTTCCAACAAGGAGCTCTTCGCATACTGCCTGAGTTTCCCAATCTTCATGTTGAGCTACCTGCCCATCTCCTTCCAGGCCATCTTCGCCAACCCGGGATGGAAACCCATCGAGCACAGCGGGAAATAGGCTATCTCCGGAGACCCGGGCGCGAGGGCCGGGGCCGGGGTGGACTAGGCTGTCTGATGTTCATACCCGTTCCCCCGGGGTGGGGGTCTTCCTCGCAGGAGTGTTCAATTGGATGGTAGACACCAAGTGGTGCAGACCCGAAGGTCGCTGGTGGCGCGGCGGTGGAGAGTGGCCCTGTCCATCCTGATGTCGGTGATCCTGATCGGTGGGTATGCAGTTGCGGACGTCATGGATCTTCTGCCAGGTCCTTTGACCCTTGAAACATCCAAAACCAGAACCATCTCGCCGGCCAGATCCGTCCGTGCACCCGCAGATGACCTGGGGGGTGACGGTGCCGGTGGTCCTGTTGACCAGGCTGTGGCCCGGCAGCTGGTAGAGGAGTTCACTACTACTCCGGGGTTGGGGCATGACTACTCCCTGGTCGTCCACCAGGCGGATGGGAGGCCGGTCGTTGAAGAGTCTGCCCAGGTGGTGCGGCAGCCCGCTTCGACCATGAAGACCCTGACGGCAGCCGCAGCCGCCTCCGAACTGGATATGTCATCCTGCCTGACCACCGATGTGCAGCTCAGAGAGGTCTCGGGCGACCACGCCGTGCTGGTGCTCAAAGGACATGGCGATATGCTGCTGGGGACAGGCAACAATGATCCCGCTCATGTCAACGGCCGTGCAGGTCTGTCCAGCCTGGCCGCGAAGACGGCTGGAGCCCTGCGTAAAGCCGGCGTCAGCCGGGTGTGGGTGGCCTATGACGACAGTCTCTTCGGTGAGGAAGGGGAACCCGAAGGAATCCAGGAAAACAATCCTGACGGTGTTTACTTCCAGCATCCCACTTCCATGGCCATCGACCAGGCCCGTGACTGGACCGGCATCCAACAAGGTACCGATCCGGATGCAGGCGGTGTATATCTGCCCAGGGTTGTCGATCCGGCGGCAGAGGCCACCAAGGTCTTTGCCAGGGTCCTGGCAGGCAACGGTATAAAGGTCGATAATCCGGATCAGCCCAATCAGGCCGAATCCGGACAAGGGTCGGTCATCGCCAGTGTTCAGTCAGCTCGTCTCAGCGAAATCATGGCTCTGATGCTCAGAACATCAGACAACACGCTGGCAGAGCTCTTCGGCCGACTGACCGCAGCCAAACTGGGCAAGGAGAACAGCCCTGGTGGAGCAGTAAAGGCCGTTACAGAGGCGCTTGACCACCTTGGAGTGAATACAGGTGGGCTGGTCATGGCCGATTGCTCCGGACTGGCCCCCGGATCCGAGCTGAGTGTGAACACCCTGGTTCAGATACAGGAGCTTGCCCTTGAATCCAAGGGAATCACCCCTGTAGCCAAAGGACTCTCGGTCGTTGGGTTGACTGGAACCGCAGCGGAGAGGAAAGTGAATGATCTTGCAGACGGTCTGGTCAGGGTCAAGACCGGCACCCTGGATCAGGTCACATCCATGACGGGCAACGTTTCCCGAAGATCCGGCGGGAGTCTGGTCTTCGCCGTCATCGTCAACAACCCGGAGGATATGACTGCCGCCCGGCAGGCCGTGGATCGGCTGGTCACATCCCTGGACCGTTTGTAACCGTGCGTACGCCGAGGAGGGATGGTGCATCGTGGTGTATTCCGCTCAGATGAAGAAGGCCGTGGGAGCCCTCCGCTCCAGTCTTGAGGGCGCCGGGCTGGGCAGGCAGGGCGATAGGTTCACCCGACACGGCAGCCATCTGCCCGACCCCGATGCGCCGCTCGTACTTGTGGCCTGCTCCGGCGGGCGGGACTCCATGGCTCTGGCATCGGTTGCTGCTACGGTCTCGTCCATGTTGGGTCTGCGATGCGGGGCGATCCTGATTGATCATGGGCTCTCCGAGGGGTCCGATCGAGTCAGCCTCGAAGCCGCAGCGAACTGCCGGAAGCTGGGTCTGGACCCTGTTCTGGTCAGGTCTGTCCAAGTGCGCCGCACCAGTGCAGGTCTGGAGGCCGATGCCCGTGAGGCCAGGTATGAGGCCATAGGTGAAGAAGCCGGACACGTTCACGCCTCGGCCGTCCTTTTGGCCCACACGATGGATGACCAGGCCGAGACCGTGCTCATCGGGCTTATCAGGTCCCAAGGTCTGGATGCCATCACCGGTATGAACCATCGGATGAAACGGGACGGGCTCGACTATCTGCGCCCCTTCCTGGGACTTACCCGGCAGGAGACGACGGAGATATGCCGGCAGCAGGGGCTCTCCTGGTGGGATGACCCCACCAACGGCGATGGGTTCCCTGACGACCAGCCCCTTCCTGCGGACCTTCCCCTGCGCTCGCGGGTGCGGCATGACCTCCTGCCTGGGCTGAGCCGGTTCGCCGGTCGCGACATGGTCCGTCGTCTGGCCCAGGGGGCGGACCTTGCCAGGCGGGATGCCGAATATCTGGACCGGCAGGCGGATGCTTTGGCCGACCAGGTGGTCATGCCCCCCGAACCCGATGACGCCGACCAGGGGATTCTGGCTCGTCTGGATGCCCGCAGTCTTTCCGCCCGGGATTCGGCCCTTCGCTTACGGTTCCTGGCCCACCTTCTGTCCAATCTGGGAGTCCCGGCGAGCTCCCAACAGGTTGAATCGTTGGATGCCCTGGCTTCGGATTGGCACGGCCAACAGGGGCCCGTTTTTCCCAGTTCGTATTCAGCTTTTCGTAAGTGTCAAGTCATTCTCATATGCAATGATGGAGTCCATGCGAATCGCTGATATTGAATCCCACATTGATCATGAGTTGGTATCCAAGCAACAGATAGAGGACCTGATTCAGAAGACGGCCGTCCGTATCAGCAAGGATTATCAGGGCAAGGACCTGATGATGGTGGCCGTGCTCAAGGGGGCTTTCAATACCCTGGCCGCCATCTCCCAGGCCGTCACCATCCCGGTCCAGATCGAGTTCATGAGCATCTCCAGCTATCCCGGTCAGAAGACCACGGTTTCGAATGGTGACATTACGGTGCGGATGGATCTGGGGTGCGATGTACGCGGCCGGCATATTCTGATCGTCGAGGACATCATCGACTCCGGATACACCCTGCATTGGTTGGTGAACGAGCTGAAATCCCGTGGGGCCGCATCCGTAGAGGTCTTCGCCCTGCTCGACAAGACCGTCAGGCATGAGGTCGAAGTGGACGTCAAGTATCCCGGATACACCATTCCCGATGAGTTCGTAGTCGGCTTCGGTCTTGATTATGACGAGCAATACCGTAATCTTGACTCGATCGCCGTGCTCAAATCGGACGAGTATCTGACGCAGGAACAGAACCAGGGGGAAATCGCATGAGCTACTCGCAGGGACCACAGCAGGGTCCGCCCAGGAACAACGGCGGCAACCGAAATGGGGGAAATGGCCCAGACAAGGGCAACAACCCCTTCTTCAACTTCAACCAAAACGGGGGAGATGGGAAAGGGCCGGACTCGAACCGGTCCTTCTGGCGTTCTCCCTGGCTCTGGGCGGTACTGGCCGTACTGATCATGATGGGCATCTTCGGCTTCTTCAGCAGCCAGAACGGCCCTCAGACCATCGACACCAAGGATGGTCTGGAGCTTCTGGCCGGTAACCAGAGGAGCGGGGCGGTCAAATCCGCTGAGATAACCGAGAAGATGCAGGTGGTCGAGCTCAAGCTCAACGACGATTTCACCAAGGACGTCGAGGGCTTCCAGGGGAAGAAGACAAACAAGAATTTCGGCAAGGACGTTCAGTTCTACTACGTGTTCGACCAGGGTCCCCAGGTGGTCAAGGCCGTCGAAAAGGCCAACCTGAGCGAGGGCTACAACTCGGTTGTTCCCCAGACCAGCATGATGAGCCTGTTGATTTCCTCGGTTCTGCCCATGTTGATCATCCTTGGTGTGTTCTGGTTCCTGCTTTCCAGGATGTCCTCGGCAGCCGGGGGCAACATGTTCGGCATGGGGGGCAAGAAGAACTCGGCCCGGCTCAATGACGGGCAGACCCCGAAGACGAAGTTCGCCGATGTGGCCGGCGAGGAGGCCGCAGTACAGGAGGTCGAGGAGATCAAGGACTTCCTCAAAGACCCCTCGAAGTACAAGGCTCTCGGTGCCCGCATACCTCGCGGTGTCCTGCTCTATGGCCCTCCTGGAACCGGTAAGACCCTTCTGGCCCGGGCCATAGCCGGTGAGGCCAGCGTTCCCTTCTACTCCATGGCAGGTTCTGACTTCGTCGAGATGTTCGTCGGTCTGGGTGCATCGAGGGTCCGTGATCTCTTCGACGAGGCCAAGAAGAACGCACCGGCCATCATCTTCATTGACGAAATCGATGCCGTGGGTGGCAAGCGCGGCTCCGGCATGAGCGGTGGTCATGATGAGCGTGAGCAGACCCTGAACCAGCTTCTGGTCGAGATGGATGGTTTCGACAACGATACGAATCTGATCATCATCGCCGCCACCAACCGACCCGACATTCTGGATTCGGCCCTGCTGCGTCCCGGTCGTTTCGACCGTCAGGTGGCCGTTGAGGCACCTGACCTGGAGGGGCGTGAGGCCATCCTCAGGGTTCACGCCAAGGGGAAGCCGTTCGTGCCGGATGTCGACCTGCATACCGTGGCGGTCCGCACCCCCGGATTCACCGGTGCGGACTTGGCGAATGTCCTGAATGAGGCCGCGCTCCTGACGGCCCGCTCGGATGCGCAGCTGATCGACAACCGGGCCATCGACGAGGCCATCGACCGTGTGCTCAGCGGTCCCCGACGTCGTACCAAGGGGATGGCCCTGGAGGAAATGCGCAATACGGCCTACCACGAAGGTGGTCACGCCATGGTTGCCGCCGCCCTTCACCACACCGATCCGGTCACCAAGGTCACCATCCTTCCCCGTGGGCGTGCTTTGGGCTACACGGCTGTCATGCCCACCCAGGACCGTTACTCCCAGTCTCGCAACGAGCTCCTGGACCAGATGGCCTACGCCATGGGTGGCCGTGTGGCCGAGGAAGTTGTCTTCCACGACCCGACCACCGGAGCCTCCAACGACATTGAGAAAGCCACCAGCATCGCCCGCCAGATGGTGGTCGAGTATGGGTTCTCCTCCAAACTGGGTGCCATCAAGTGGGCTGATGGAAGCGATCAGGATTCCGGTCTTGACGCCCTGAAGCCCCGGGCCTACTCGGAGCAGACTGCCGAAGTCATAGACAGGGAGGTCCTTGACCTGGTCGAGACCGCCCACACTGAGGCCTGGCAGATCATCAGCAGGAACAGGGATGTGCTGGATGAGCTGGTCCGTCAGCTCCTGGTCAAGGAAACCCTGAACAAGGATGAGCTGGCTGCAATCTTCGCCAATCTGAGAAAAGCGCCTGAGCGGGAGCTTTGGCTCTCCGATGTGAATCGGCCCGATTCCGAACTGCCACCGGTGGAGATCCCCAAAGAGCTTGAACGGAGTGTGACCGGCACGTCCTCCCCGTCCGGTCCGGCACCGAATACCACCCCCGCACAGGGGTAGTGGGTTTTTCGGCGCCACAAACGCTGTGTGGCCTGTCGCCCTGGTCGTGATGGGGTGTGGGGATTGCTGTGCCGCTGAGAGGGGTTGACGCATGGATTCGATTCAACTGAGCAGGATCAGGGCCAAGCCCCTGAGTCCTCCTGATGGACACGATTACACCTACCAGGTCGATGCCACGCTTTTCCTTGATTTGAGCGAGGCCGGCAGGTTTGATGATGCGACCGCAACCGTGGATTATGTCCAGGTGGTCAATAGGATTATCTCCCTGATTGAGCATGACTCCACGGATCTTCTTGAGGCCCTGACCACGAGAGTGGCTGATGCCATCCTTCTCTCGCATCAGGTCAGGCGGACCAGGGTATCGGTAACACGTCTAGGCGCCGATGATCAGACCGAGGCGGACTTTCAGGTGACCGTGACCATCGAAAGGGCTGCTGAAGGGGATGGTCAGGCCACCCTGGCCTCCCTGGTTTCAGCCCAGGAGCATGGGGCTGCCCCGGTGGAGCCAGGATTCGGGGAGGCCCGCCAGACGCAGGCACGTTCCGCCTCTCATCCGGCCTTGGGCGTTGGGCTCGCCAGACATCATGACGAGGCGCGGAACCGGCACTATGCGGATGAAGACCATATGCAAATCGGCTCAGGCGCGGATGTGGATGACACTGATGGCAGGTGGCCGTCCGGGCCGCAGACGGATACGTCCGAGGCTGAAGGTCCCGTTCAGATGCATCAGGCGGTTGTCGCCATGGAGTGCGTCGATGAGAACTCCAAGCAGGCCATGTATGTGGCCCTGGCATCCTTGGACGGGGTCCCGGGTAGTCAGGTAGTCGGGATATCGCCTTTGTACTCTTCCGTCCATCCGGGTGCCGGGCGTGGCCCCAGCCTCTGCGCCGTGGTCATGGTGCAGACACCGTTGGGGCCTCGGGACCTCTATCGGACCCTGACCATGATTGAGTCCACTTGCCGGGGCGGAGACCCCGGATCGGAGGGTTCCGGCCCCCTCGTCTTGAGTATCGTCGATTACGAAGGCTTGGAGGTCGATGAGGACGGGCTGAGGTTGCCCCTGGCCGGGGCGGCCACCAGGGCTTCGGTCCTGGTGCCTTGGGCCGCCCTGGATGCCGATGCTGTCCTGGCCGGTCCAAACGGCGGATCCGTGGCCGAACTCTCACGGAGGGCACCGGATGTGGGATGCCTGCATCTCCTGTCCGAGGACTGGATATTGGATGGTTTGTCATGAGAACACGTCGTACGCCGTTGGCCTACTACCTGGTTGCGCTGATTCTGGGAATGGCAGGAGGCCTGACCATATCCGAAATCAGCATGTCATCCCGAACCGACCTGATGGGGGCGCCCTGGTTGGTCTCCCTCCTGCTCTTCATCCTCGGTGTCATGATTCTGCTTATGGCCATCCAGGTGCACAGGTACGCCAAGGGCGAGCGAAAAGAGATGGATTCCCGTTTTGCCGTCAACACGCTGGTCATGAGCAAATCCCTGGGAATTGCCTGCGCTGCCCTTCTTGGGTGGTATGGCAGCCAGGCCCTGGTCAGCATGGGTCATTCCAGTGCGCCCTACTATGCGGCGGTCATGGGGGAATGCCTGGCTGCTTCGGCAGTGTGTCTGATTGATGTGGTCATCGGGGCTGTGGGGGAGTGGCTCTGCCAGCTACCTCCGGATGAGGGGCCCGAGAATCCCAAGAAGCGGAATTCCGCAAAGCGTCGCTTGCCGGATGCTGCTCAGAAAGAGAGCATGGACCGCTGAGCCATGCAGCAAGCTACATGTGACTCCGGCCTCTCAACGACGTGGACGGAGCCACATGAGAGGCCGGAAGCAACCAGATATCAGGCCTTCTCCTGGCTGTCCTGGGGAACCCGAATCATGGCCTCCTGCACCATTGTGGCGGCAAGAGCCCCATCCTGGGTGTAGACCTTGGCCACGCAGAGGCTGCGACCATGGTCGGCAACCGGGGAATCCTGGACGAAGAGGTGCCACTGGTTGAGATCGATGTCCTGATACCACCACATGGAGTGGTCGATGGAGGCGAAGGAGATTCCCCTGGTGGTGATTCCCAGGCCGGAGCGCCGCAGGGCGGGCTCCATCATGATTTGGTCGCACTCAAGCGCTAGGAGGGCACGGTTCATGGTCTGCGACATGTCCAGGTGCCCATCGGTCCGGCTCCATACCATCTGACGACCGGAATCGTTGGCAACGGCCTCCTTGTCGACACCCATCAGGACGGTCTTGCCCAGGTGGCGGATGTCGAAAGGCGACTGGGTCACGTAATAGTCGGCGAAGGGAGACTTCTCAACATAGGGACGCATCAGGTCCTTTGCGCTGGTCAAATCCTCGGGGTCGGGCAGATCCGTGGGCATGGGGTCTGCGTACCTGACGCCCTGCTGTCCGGGCTCCTGATAGGAGAGGATGGTTGTCAGTATCGTGCCCTTGGACTGGGTCACATCGGCACGGCGCGAGGAAAAGGACCTGCCGTCACGCATGGTCTCCACATCGATTCCGACCTTCTCCTCGATACTGCCTGTACGGAGGAAGTAGGCGTGGGCAGAGTTGGGCTGCCGCCCCTCGGGGACGGTCCGTGACCCGGCCATGATGGCCTGGGCCACGATCTGCCCCCCGTATATTCTCTTGGTGGGGAAGTAGAGGGAGTCCCCCTCAAACAGGGTGTGGGCACCCTCCTGGCCCGTCCCTGCGACATCCAGGACCTTTACCACGTGCTCCAATGGAGTTTCTTCAATGGTCATATTCTCCCCCATCCCTTGATGATTGTGTGCCGGAGCCGGTTCAACGGGTCAGCTTGCGGTGAATCCTGTGAGGTCGTGATGCTTCCTCGCCCAAACGCTGGATCTTGTTCTCCTGATAAGCCTGGAAGTTGCCCTCGAACCAGTACCAGTTTGCCGGGTTCTCATCCGTGCCCTCCCAGGCAAGGATGTGGGTGGCGACCCTGTCCAGGAACCAGCGGTCGTGGGATATGACCACTGCGCAGCCGGGGAATGCCAGCAAGGCGTTCTCGAGGCTTTCCAGGGTCTCCACGTCCAGGTCGTTGGTGGGCTCGTCCAGGAGGAGGAGGTTGCCCCCCTGCTTCAGGGTCAGGGCCAGGTTCAGTCTGTTGCGCTCACCACCGGAGAGGACCCCGGCCGGCTTCTGCTGGTCCGATCCCTTGAACCCGAAGGAGGCCACATAGGCGCGGGTGGGAACTTCGACGCCGGCCACTTCGATGAAGTCCAGACCGTCGGAGACCACCTCCCAGAGGTTCTTCTTGGGGTCGATGCCTTCGCGGTTCTGATCCACATACGAGATCTTGACCGTATCGCCGACCTCCAGGGAACCCGAGGTCAGGGGCTCCAGGCCTACGATGGTCTTGAAAAGGGTCGACTTGCCGACGCCGTTGGGGCCAATGACGCCAACAATGCCGTTCCTGGGCAGGGTGAAGCTCAGATCGTCAATCAGGACCCGGTCGCCGAAGGCCTTGTGGATATGCTCGGCTTCCAGGACCTTGGATCCCAGGCGTGGCCCCGGCGGAATCTGAATCTCGGAGAAGTCCAGTTTCTTGTTGTTCCTGGCCTCGATCTCCATCTGCTCATAGCGTTCCAGACGAGCCTTGTTCTTGGCCTGCCGGGCTTTGGGGGAGGAGCGGACCCATTCCAACTCGGAGTTCAGTCGCTTGGCCAGGCGGGCATCCTTCTGTCCCTGTACCTCAAGACGCTTGGCCTTGGTGTCGAGGTAGGTGGTGTAGTTGCCCTGATACGGGTAGAGGTGTCCGCGGTCAACCTCGCAGATCCACTCGGCCACGTTGTCAAGGAAGTACCGGTCGTGGGTCACGGCCAGGACGGCTCCCTTGTAGGTGTGGAGATACTGCTCCAGCCAGAGTATAGACTCGGCGTCAAGGTGGTTGGTGGGCTCGTCCAGAAGCAGGAGGTCTGGGGCCTCAAGCAGGAGCCGGCAGAGGGCCACGCGGCGGCGCTCACCACCCGAGATGACCGAAACCGGGGTGTCGGGGTCGGGGCACTGCAGGGCATCCATGGCCTGATCCAACTGGGAATCCAGGTCCCATCCGTCTGCCGCGTCGATCTCCTCCTGGAGCTTGCCCATCTCGGCCATCAGCGCATCGTAGTCGGCATCGGGGTTGGCCATCTCCTCACCTATCTGGTTGAAGCGCTGGACCTTCTCCATAATGTCGCCGTAGGCCATGCGGATGTTCTCTCCGACGGTCTTGTCCTCGTCCAGGGGCGGTTCCTGCTGAAGGATGCCCACCGAGTAGCCCGGGGTGAGCTGGGCCTCGCCGTTGCTGACGGTCTCCAGGCTGGCCATGATCTTGAGCAGTGTGGACTTGCCCATGCCGTTCGGGCCCACCACGCCAATCTTGGCTCCCGGCAGGAAGCTCAGCGTGACGTCATCGAGAATAACGCGGTCGCCGAAGGACTTGCGCGCCTTGATCATCTGATAGATAAATTCGGCCAAGGAAACTACCTCGCAAAGGGTTGGAAAACGACGGTTCAAACTCCATTAATCGTAATGGAGACTTCCGACTTACGCAGCAGGCCATCTGGGTCTCATCCCATGAGGGACCTATCAATTTTCCCTATACCCGCATGCGGGATTTGCTGAGCGGCAGAGGGTAGCCTTGAGGAGGTGTTCCCGCCCGACATGCGCAGGTCAAGGAGCGCCGACTTGGTCTTTGCCGATACGGATGGGACCGGGCCTTCGGCTGTGCGCATGAGGAATGGGCCGTGAGCTGTATGCGGTCGCAAGGGAGTATCAATGACAGAGAAACGGCAACATGGTCGGATTTCCGCAACCCATCGGTTGCGCTGGAGGCCTCTTGATATTGCGGTCGGTGCCGGCCTTGGGGCGGTGTCGGGGTTGATTTACTGGGCTGCCAGTCTGCTCTCCTCATGGATATTCCCCTTGATGACAGCCATTCTTCCCGGGATGGCGGCTCTCCTGCATGGCATCTTCTACTTCCCCTGTACCTTGTCCCTGCTGATATTGCGCAAGCCCGGTGCGGCCGTCTATGTAGGAATCGTCAGCGTGCTGGTCGAGATTCTGCCGGGCAACGCCTATAACGGGCCGATGATTTTCGTGCAGGCCATCGTCGAGGCCCTCTGCGCGGAGCTGGCCTTCGGGATATTCCGCTACCGTCGGTGGACCCTGGGAACGACCATTCTGGGAGGTCTCCTGATAGCCCTGGCGTACAACGCCTTCCTCCTGGCCTTCTACTACCAGGGAGTCTCCCTGCTTAGTCCGAGGGGGATCATCGGCACCATCTGCGAACTAATCAGTGGGGTGGTCCTGGCTGGTCTGACCAGCTGGTTCCTCTTCCGGGCCATCGGCAGGACCGGAGCGCTGGATCGGCTTGCATCCGGGCAGGATGTCAGGGGGGTCTGAAAACCGACCCCTCCGCCCGCCAATATTGACCATAGTTTGTGAAGCTGTGACAAGGCCCGTACCGGGCAGGAAGGGTCCAACCATGACCAACCTTCGCTCCTACTTTGCGGCAGCGGTACTGCCGCTCATCCTGGCAGCGGGTGCCTGCGGCTCCTCCCAGACTTCCGAAGAACACCGGATTGACCCCCAGGCCGCCGTCAGTGTCAACAATGTTGAGCCCACGGCTCCCCTGATTCCTTCAAGCACCAATGACACCGCAGGTTGGAAAGTGGTGACCCAGCTTTTCGACGGGTTGGTCACCTTCGATGCCAAGGGTGGGATGACGCTGGTCGAGGCCAAATCAATCACCCCCAATGAGGATGCCAGCCGGTACACGATTGTCCTCAAGCCAGGACTCACGTTCAGTGATGGGGAGAAGATCACCGCCAAGACCTATGCCGATTCCTGGTCCTTTGCGGCGAATGCGGCCAATGGGCATCTGGGGGCTTCGGCCTTTTCGACCATCGCCGGATATGAGCAGGTGCAGGACGAGCATGGCGACCCCAAGGCACCCCTATCGGGTCTTCGCGTGGTTGACGACCTGACCCTGGAGGTGACCATGGGTAAGCCGGATTCCTCCTTCCCCTACAAGGTGGGAGATGTGGCCTTCCTTCCCCTGCCGTCATCCGCATACAAGGACATCAAGGCCTTCGGCAAGAACCCGATCGGGAACGGGCCCTACCGCTTCAAGTCATGGGTGCCCAATCAGGGAATCAGGTTGGAAAGGGACCCCGCATACAAGGGACCACGCAAGGCCCGGAACGGAAGTCTGGAGTTCAGGGACTACCAGAGTCTTGATGCTGCCTATGCGGATGTTCAGGCCGGACACCTGGATGTGCTCGATACGGTTCCGGTTTCCCGCCTGAAAACGTTCCATACTGATTCGGGCCTGCATCCCTTGGTCAAGCCGGGGCCGGCCTTCCGGTCCCTGACCATCCCGCAAGGCCTGCAGCATTTCCAAGGGCAGGAAGGCGCCCTGCGCCGGGCGGCCCTGTCGTATGCCCTTGATCGTGCGGAAATAGCCGACAAGGTCTTCGCCGGTTCGGTCACTCCAGCCACCGATTTCCTTGCCCCCACCATCAGAGGGAACGCCTCCGACATCGGAGGCAGGAAAGTGCTGGACCACGATCCGGACCAGGCCCGTAGCCTCTGGGAGGAGGCTGACGCCATCTCTCCATGGGAAGGTACGCTCCGCATTGCCTACAGTGCCGACGGGACCGACAAGGACTGGGTTGATGCGGTTCTGCACGAGTACGCCCAGGTTCTGAACATCAAGACGGAGTCGAACATCTTCCCGACTGGCAAGGAGTTCAATACGGCGGTTCATAATCGCCAGGTCGACAGTATTTTCAATTCCGGCATCACCTCGGACTATCCCCATCCCGAGGGTTACCTTGTTCAGGGATATGCCTCCAGTCAGGCGGACGGCAAGGGGTTGAACAACGGGGACTACAAGAGTGCGGAGTATGACACCCTTCTTGCCCAAGCCGCCTCCAAGACCGACCAGGACGAAGCCATGCAGGATTACCGCCAGGCCGAGGCCGTCCTCCTCAGGGATCTTCCGGTGCTGCCGCTCTGGTACAGGAAGGTCTCCGCAGTGGCCGGCAAGCAGGTTCGTCAGGTTCCCTTCGGCTACATGGGTCTGCCGGTCTACAACCAGGTCACCAAGTAGGTTCGACGAACCGTACCTGGCTGATGACGAGTCGTTTTGATACCATGACTCTGGCCGATGTGATCGGCGCGGGGCCTTAGCTCAGTCGGTTAGAGCAAACGACTCATAATCGTTCGGTCCAGGGTTCAAGCCCCTGAGGCCCCACCAAAGAACCCCCTACAGGCACAAAGCCTGCGGGGGTTCTCTGTTTCTTCCTGTCAGCAAATCTCTCGGTCCTGTGACGGGCAAGTTCTGAAGGATTGAAGCAAGACCGATTGCCCTATGTGCCGTGGCGAGATGTTCATGTGGGGACTTTGCCCTGGAACCGCTGGTTGTTGCTAGGCTTATTGAAAGGACGGACCGTGAGTGGTTCGCGGTCCGTCCTATCGCGGCCTAGCTCTAGCACCATGCTGTGTGCCGATTCCATATGGGTCGACGAACATGGCAGCCGGGGGAAATGGAGCTAGGCGCGTTTACTTTTATCGAACCAACCACTCCACTTTCCGGCCTGCGGCTGCCAGGTGAACGGGGTGATGGGCATGGTTCGGGATTGGTCTAGCGACCAAAAAGCTGTATATCGACTGGGCATAGGGGAAGAGATATGCCTGATCCCAGACACAGTCTGATAGTGATTGCGGTATATAGCCGCACAGATGGGAAAAACTGATACATGCGCTCTCCATACTGAGACTCTGCATAAGGCAGATTCTCAAGCGAAACTATCGTATATACGTTTTCCCCCGTATAGAGATATTCTCTGGTTTACAGCATACACCCGCCCGTATCGGTGTCAAAAGGGCAAGGCGCATTCCCGATTCATATGGTCGGACATCCGGCATGATGGGGAAGCTGCTGAGGTCAGGACCTGTTCAAGATGGAATGGGCAGGCCGGGCTTTGATCAAGAGCGTGTGCGTAAAGAGGGCTCCCGGTAGAATTCAGGATGGACACCGTTCCGGCGACGGCTACCGTCCTCTGATTGCAACTGGTGGATGCCGGCCTGTCATCCGAGGGAAAGGAAAACGATGAAGTACGATTTCACAACGATTATGGACAGGCATGGCAGGGATTCCATAGCGGTGGACGGGCTGGGTACGGAGCCCGGTTTCGCCCCTGATCCCCCCAAGGACGGGTTCGATGTGATTCCCATGTGGGTGGCCGACATGAACTTCCCGACCGTGCCCACGGTCCAGGAGGCAATAATCGAACGTGCCAAGCATCCGGCGTTCGGGTACTTTGATCCGACTGATGAGTATTACGATGCCATCATCGATTGGCAGCGTGCCCGTAACGGTGTGGAAGGTCTGACCGCTGAAGACATCGGTTATGAGAACGGGGTTCTGGGTGGTGTCGTATCCACCCTGACGGCATTCGCAGCGCCTGGAGACAAGGTCCTCCTGCATAGTCCGACCTATGTGGGATTCACCAACTGCATCGAGAACAACGGATACCATATCGTCCACAGCCCCCTGAAGAAGGATGAGCAGGGTGTCTGGCGGATGGACTTCGAGGACATGGACCGCAAGCTCAAAGAGAACAACATCCATGTGGCTGTCTTCTGCAACCCCCACAACCCCTGTGGGCGCGTTTGGGAGAAGTGGGAGATCGAGAAGGCCATGGAGGTATACAAGGAGAACGACTGCGTGGTCATCTCCGATGAGATTTGGTCCGATCTCATACTGGCCGGTAACAGGCACACCCCCACCCAGTCGGTGAGCGAGGATGCCAGGAACAGGACGGCCGCTTTCTACGCACCAAGCAAGACCTTCAACCTGGCCGGTCTGGTGGGCTCCTACCACATCATCTACAACAAGTACCTTCGCGACAGGGTGGTCTCCAAGGGCTCCAAGGCCCACTACAACGATATGAACGTCCTGTCCATGCATGCCCTGATTGGAGCCTATAAGCCGGAGGGGCAGGAATGGGTCGATGAACTGCGTCAGGTCCTGACCGGAAATGTGGACTATGCGTGTGACTACATCTGCAGGCGTTTCGAGGGGGTGGATGTTTCCAAGCCCCAGGGAACCTACATGCTCTTCGCGGACTGTTCGCAGTGGTGCGAGTCCCACGGCATCAGCCTGGACCAGCTGGAGAAGCGAGCCTGGGATGTCGGCGTGGCAATCCAGGATGGACGGCAGTTCAAGGCCCCCTGTGCCGTCCGCATGAACCTCGCCCTGCCGCTGAGCCGGGTCGAGGAGGCCATGGAGCGTCTGGACAGGTACGTTTTCAACGCTTGAGCGACAGGGGGCTGCACAGCCCTGTAGTCACTGGAACTGCATGCCTCCATCGACGATCAGCGTCTGCCCGGTGATGTAGTCGGAATCATGGCCGGCCAGGAAGGCGACGGCGTTGGCCACATCGCTGGGCTCGGAAAGTCGTCCCATGGCGATGCCATCGGAGAAGGTCGACATGCCCCACTCGTCGTCCTTGCCGGCATTCTTGCCCACCTGATGGGCAATGTCCATCATCATGGGCGTCTTGACGATGCCCGGGGCGTAGGCGTTGGCGGTGATCCCCTCCTTGGCCAGGTCACGTGCGGCGACCTGTGTCAGGCCACGGATGGCGAATTTGGTGGAGGAGTAGAGCATCAGATTCGGATTGCCCACCACGCCCGCCTGGCTGGTGGCGTTGATGATCTTGCCGCCGTGGTGCCGGGCACGGAACTGCTCGACGGCGGCCTGTATGCCCCATATGGTGCCTGCCACATTCACGTGGTATACCCGATCGAACATCTCAGGGGTGATGGATTCGATGGGGGTGGTTGGTCCGAGACCGGCGTTGTTGACGATGACATTGAAATCACCGAGCTGTGTGGCGGCCTTCTCGACGGCGGAGTGGACCTGGACCTTGTCGGTCACGTCCAGGGTGACGGCGATGGCCCTACCTCCGTCCTCATTGATGGAATCGGCGACGCTGGTTGCCTTGTCGCCGTTCATATCGGCCACGGCCACAGCGAATCCGTCAGAGGCAAGACGCCGCGCAATGGCCTCTCCTATGCCTTGGGCGGCCCCCGTGACGAATGCGACTTCCTGTGTCATGCTCTTCTCCTTCATTGGATGAACCGCCAATCAGGTGGTCTGGTTGTTTGATTATAGGTACGGGGTACTGGAATCTCGGGGAAGCCGTTCGGCGTGTGGCGCAATAGGTTCGGTTCTCCTGAAGGTGCGCTACAATTGTCTCCGGTTCCGGTTCACGTTGACCATAGGGGTCGGCGACCCGGTGCCCTTTGTCTCCTAGGAGTCCAATATGAAGCAGGGAATTCATCCCGATTACCATCCCGTAGAGGTCACGTGCTCGTGCGGCAACACCTTCATTACCCGTTCGACCGCCTCTGGCGATCATATGACGGTTGATGTCTGCTCGCACTGCCACCCCTTCTACACCGGCAAGCAGAAGATTCTGGACACCGGTGGGCGTGTGGCAAGGTTCGAAGCCCGTTACGGCAAGAAGAACAAGTAGCATTTCAACGCCAGTCCCGACCCGGGTCGTCTGCTATGCCCGGTTTGGAACTGGCGTTTTTCTATGCAAATCGGCCAGAGAGGGCAGGATTCGATGAGTGATGAAGAGTTCCCGGCGGCCAAGGTCGCCCTGGAGGAGTACCAACGCCTGGAGCATCAGATGAGCCAGCCCGAGGCGGCTTCGGATCCGGCCCAGATTCGTAAGCTGGGGCGTCGCCATTCCGAGCTTGCACCTATCGTCGAGGCATATCGCAGATATAAGGGTCTTCTCGAAGACCATGAAGCCGCCCAGACCATGGCTGGTGAAGACCCGGAGTTCGCCCAGGAGGCCAAGGACCTGGCCGACCGGATTCCCGCCGCCCGGGAACGCCTGCGGACTGCCCTGATTCCGCGCGATCCCGATGACTCCCGGGATGCCATCATGGAGATCAAGGCCGGAACCGGTGGCGAGGAGGCCGCCCTCTTCGCTGGAGATCTGATGCGTATGTACATCCGCTATGCCGAAAAGCGCGGATGGTCCACTGAAATCATGAATGAGAACCGCACCGAACTGGGTGGGGTCAAGGACGCCGAAATGGCTATCCGTGCCAGGGGACAGGTGGCCCCTGCCGATGGGGTGTGGGCCTCCATGAAGTACGAGGGCGGGGTCCACCGCGTCCAGCGTATCCCCGTTACCGAGTCCCAGGGGCGGATCCAGACCTCGGCGGCAGGTGTGATTGTCTTTCCCGAGGCCGACGAGGACGATGACGAGATTCAGATCGACCCCAAGGACCTGAAGATTGATATCTTCATGAGTTCGGGGCCGGGCGGTCAGTCCGTCAACACGACATATTCCGCCGTCCGCATGACCCATATTCCCACCGGAATCGTGGTCTCCATGCAGGACGAGAAGTCGCAGATACAGAACCGTCAGGCGGCCCTGCGGGTGCTCAAGTCCCGGCTCCTGGCCATGAAGCATGAGGAGGAGGCCGCCCAGGCGGCCGACATGCGCCACTCCCAGGTGCGCTCCCTGGACCGGTCCGAGCGGATTCGGACCTACAACTTCCCAGAGAGCAGGATTGTCGATCACCGTACCGGGTACAAGGCCTATAACCTGGAGCAGGTGCTGGACGGGGATCTCCAGGCCGTCATCGATTCGGATATCCAGGCCGATGAGGCCCAGAGAATGGCCTCCCAGGAGTGACTTCCGCAGGCGGCGACCCCCAGGGCCTCCCAGCCCTGATACAGGAAGGGCGCAGCATGCTCCGCGCCGCCGGTTTGGAGGCTGCCGAGCACGATGCCAGGATTCTCCTTGCCGAAGCTGCCGGTGTGGACCTGCACGATCTCGACAAGGGACTTCTGCTCGGGTGGGACCTTGACCAGCTGGCAGTCCCGACAAGGAACGCGGCGCAGGCTCTAGGGGACTACCGCAGCTGGTTGCAGAGGCGGTCTGAACGTGAGCCTCTTCAGTACATCCTCGGCCATACGGCATTCAGGATGCTTGACTTGGCCGTGGGGCCAGGCGTTTTCATTCCCAGGCCCGAGACCGAGACCGTGGTCCAGGCGGGATTGGATTGGATTGCCGCCCAGGGGTTGTCGGAACCGGTAGTGGTCGATCTCTGTGCCGGCAGTGGGGCTGTGGGACTTTCGGTCGCCACCGAGGTCGGCGGGGCCCGGGTCTGGGCTGTGGAGGCTTCGGATGAAGCGGCTGTCTGGACCCGCAGGAATGCTGATGCACAGTCTGAGGCCCTCGCTCGGTCCGGCTCTTCATATCACCTGGTTCACGGTGATGCCACCAGCGGGACGGTGCTCGCCGAACTTGACGGTCGTGTTGACCTGGTCATCAGCAACCCCCCATACATCCCCATGGATCGGGTGCCCACCCAGCCTGAGGTCAGGGACTGGGACCCGGCACTGGCCCTATACGGAGGCTCTCCCGATGGATGCCTGATACCGGAGGGCATCATCAGGCGGTCGGCGGATCTGCTCCGCCCCGGGGGCCTTCTGGTCATGGAGCACGACTGCAGCCAGGGGAGGGCACTGCGCAGTATTGCCAGGCAGGCTGGGTACGTGAATGTCTCAACAGGGCAGGACCTCGCCGGTCTGGATCGGTATCTCCTGGCTCAGGTCATATGATTGGACTGGCAACGGCCCTGACCATGGGGCACAATAGTGAGGTACGACCGAGATCGCCCTTCGACGGGCGGTGGATTTGTGGTGTGCCGATTGGTCGGCAGAAGCGGAAAGGGCAGTGAATCGGATGAGTCAGGTGCTGGATTGCAGCCATGATTCCTTGCTGCGTCTGGCAGAGGTCATCGGCAGGGGGGAATTGGCGGTTGTCCCGACGGATACGGTCTACGGCATCGTCTGCGACCCCTGCAACGACCAGGCCATTGCCAGACTCTTCGCTGCCAAGCAGCGGGCAAGAACCAAGTCGATACAGGTGCTGCTCGATTCCGTCGAGGCCATACCCGCCCTGAAGCTGAGCCTGCCCAGTCCCTTGGATATCCTGGCCGACCGCTTTCTGCCTGGTCCATTTTCGCCGATTTGCCTGGTCGGGGAGGGGTGTGGGCTCTGCACCCCCCGCCAGGAATCGGATTGCAGGACACAGGCCGTAAGGGTGCCTGATTCCGACGTGTGCCGCTCCCTCCTTGGGATGACCGGGCCCCTGGCCGCTTCCAGCGCCAACAGGTCCGGCAACCCCAGTGTCCGCACCGCTGAAGAGGCCCGCGAACAGTTGGGGGACTCGGTTGCGTGCTACCTGGATGGTGGGCCGACCCCCGGTTCGGTGGCCAGCACGGTCGTTGAGGCGGATGCCGACGATCCCGAGGGCATACGCATCCTTCGTCAGGGAGTGATTGACCAGGCGGCCCTGCGCAAGGTCATCAGGGAAGTCGCTGCGGAAGGCGGTCGGGCATGAGGGTCTATCTGTTCATCGCTGCAATCGCTGGCGGGGCCACCTGGCTGGTCATGCCCATGGTTCGGCACATCGCCATCCGTATCGGAGCGGTGGGGGAGGTCCGCGCTCGCGATGTGCATACGGTTCCGACACCCAGATTGGGTGGCCTGGGCATGCTGATCGGGTTTGCCGTCGCCATGTTCTTTGCCTCGCGAATACCGTTCATTACGGGTCTCTTCCAGACCGGCCACCAGGCCTGGGTCATCCTCGGCGGGGCCGTAGCCATCTGCCTGCTGGGCATGGCCGATGATCTATGGGACCTGGACTGGATGCTGAAGCTGGCTGGTCAGCTGCTCATATCGGTATTCGTCTCCTGGGGAGGGGTGCAGATCATCTCCCTTCCGCTGGGCTCCCTGGTGGCAGCCTCGCCCAGCCTTTCCATGGCCATCACGGCCTTCCTGATTGTGGCCTCCATCAATGCCGTGAATTTCGTGGACGGTCTGGACGGCCTGGCGGCGGGGATTGTGGCCATCGGTGGCATCGCCTTCGCCATCTACTCTTACATCATCGCCCGTATCTCGCCGGACTATGCCTCCCTGGCCACCCTGATCGATGTTGCCATGGTGGGGACCTGCGTGGGATTCCTCCTCCACAATTGGCACCCCGCCAAGCTTTTCATGGGAGACTCGGGGTCCATGCTTCTGGGATACCTGATCACCTGCGCCTCCATCGTGGTCACCGGTCGTCTGGATCCAGCCACCATCCATACCAGCATCTATCTGCCGGCCTTCATGCCCATCCTCCTGCCCATCCTGGTCCTCTTCCTGCCGGTGCTCGATATGTGCCTGGCCATTGTCCGCAGACTCAGTCACGGTCAGTCGCCCATGCATCCCGACCGGATGCACCTTCACCACAGGATGCTGCGCATCGGTCATTCCGTCCGCTCCGCCGTCCTGATTCTCTGGGGCTGGGCGGCACTGATATCGTTCGGGTCCCTCTTCATCCTCTTCTATCGTCCGCTCTATGTGGGCATAGGCTTCCTGATTGCCACACTCATTCTGACCTTTGCCACCCTGTATCCCTATTACCGCAGGCGCATTCCTGAAATCCGGCAGGAAAACGCCCGCCTCAAGGCGCAAGGGGCCGGTCATGCCGGGGACCTTGTTCGTCATGATGATTCGGACCGGGAAGACTGAGTATTCCCGGTCAACCAGGGTCTGTAGAATAACGACATGGCCTTAGATAATTCAAATATCGACTCTGCCCCATACTCGCCACTTCCCCCGATGTTCCAAAAGCTCGGACTCGCTTACGACGACGTGCTTCTGTTGCCCAACGAATCCGATGTGGTTCCCTCCGAGGTGGATACCACCACCCACCTCACCAGGAACATCACCATGAAGTCCCCGGTGCTCTCCGCGGCCATGGACACCGTCACCGAAGCCACCATGGCCGTAGCCATGGCCCGGAACGGCGGTATCGGCGTCCTCCACCGCAACCTGAGTATCGAGGATCAGGCCAGCCAGGTGGATATCGTCAAGCGGTCCGAATCCGGCATGATCTCAGATCCTCTGACCGTCACCCCTGATGCCACCCTGGCCGATTTGGACAAGCTCTGCTCGGTCTATAAGGTGTCGGGCCTCCCGGTCGTCGACCGTGAACAGCGTCTGGTCGGCATCATCACCAACCGTGACATGCGTTTCGTCAATCCTGCTGATTTCGACAGGCTCAAGGTCAGCGACGTCATGACCAAGGATCACCTGGTTACCGGACCGGCCGACATCACCAAGGAAGATGCCCACGCCCTCCTGGCCAAGTACAAGGTGGAGAAGCTCCCCCTGGTGGATGGACAGGGCAAACTTGCGGGCCTGATTACCGTCAAGGACTTCGTCAAGACCGAGCAGTATCCGCAGGCCACCAAGGATGAGCAAGGTCGCCTGAGGGTGGCCGCAGCGGTCGGATTCTTCGGAGACGCCTGGCAGCGTATCACCGCTTTGACCGATGCGGGAGTGGATGTGCTCGTGGTCGATACCGCCCACGGCCACGCCAAGCTCATGCTGGACATGATTCGCCGGATCAGGTCCGATCACGCCTTCGACCATGTCGACATCATCGGTGGCAACATCGCCACCAAGGAGGGCGCCCAGGCTCTCATCGATGCCGGAGTGGATGCGGTCAAGGTCGGTGTGGGCCCCGGTTCCATCTGCACCACCCGCGTGGTGGCGGGTGTTGGTGTGCCCCAGCTCACCGCCGTCTACGACGCTGCCCAGGCCTGCAAGGCCGCCGGTGTCCCCCTGGTGGCGGATGGTGGTATCCACTACTCCGGCGACATAGCCAAGGCCATCGTGGCCGGTGCCGATACGGTCATGCTGGGTGGTCTCCTGGCCGGTACCGAAGAGGCCCCGGGTGAGAAAGTCCTCCTGCGAGGCAAGCAGTACAAGGTCTATCGCGGCATGGGCTCGCTGGGTGCCATGGCTCCTCGTGGCAAGAAGTCCTATTCGAAGGACCGCTATTTCCAGGCCGATGTGACCAGCAACGACAAGGTGGTTCCCGAGGGCGTAGAGGGAGAGGTTCCCTACCGCGGGCCGCTCAACTACGTGCTGTACGAGCTGGTGGGCGGACTCCATCAGACCATGTTCTACACGGGTGCGCGCACGATTGCCGAGCTTCAGGAGAAGGGCCGCTTCATCCGCATCACCGACGCGGGTCTGCGCGAGTCCCATCCCCACGACATCGTCATGACCAAGGAAGCCCCGAACTACTCCGGCTTTCATGACTGAGTGACGCATTTCCACTCCGGAGATGAACGGCGCAGGACCTTAGGTGGTCCTGCGCCGTTTTGCATAACCGTGCATCCATCTGGTCGATTTCCGGCGTTGCGGATTCCGTGACGCGTAGGTATTGCCGGGAAAAATGGAATCGCCGCAGGAAATCCGTTTCCGGTCATGTCCTGGCGGTATCTTGAAATGTTCCGTCCAAGGCGGCGGAAGGAGTGACCCGGGATGCCATCCGGGTCTGAAAGGTGAGCAGATGAGCGACAAGAATGATCTGACCTTCAGTGCCGAGGAATCCCGCATGATCTGGATTGATTGCGAGATGACCGGTCTGGATATCTTCCATGACGAGCTGTGCGAGGTCTCCGTGGTTCCCACCGACTTCAACATGAAAGTCCTGGACAAGGGCATCGACCTGGTCATCAAGCCCTCCCAGTCGGCCCTGGACCATATGGATGACTTCGTCAGACACATGCACACCTCTTCCGGGCTGATCGAGGAGATGAAGACCGGTCTGACCCTGGACGAGGCCCAGCGCCAGGTCATCGAGTACATCACCCCCTTCCTTCCCGAGCACGGCAAGGCCCATCTGGCGGGGAACTCGGTAGGCTCCGACAAGAAGTTCCTAGACCGGTACATGCCCGACCTGATGGGGTTGCTGCACTACAGGGTCATCGACGTCAGTACCTTGAAGGAGTTGTCGCGCCGCTGGTATCCCGATGTCTACAAGAACAAGCCGGCCAAACACGGTGGTCACAGGGCCCTGGCCGACATCATCGAGTCCATGGACGAGTTGCGGTACTACCGTTCCATGTTCTTCACACCCGCTCCCGGCCCGGATGCAGCCCGGTCCAAGGACGGCGCGGCGGAGATCGAGCGGACCAGCCTGCTCCGGCATTACGAAGAGTCCGGCAACCCGATCGAGGACGCTGGCAGTCCCGAGAAGACCGACTACTGACCACAGTTCTGTCCGAGTCCGGGTACGACCCATGTACCTCAGGCGTGGCACCATGGAGACATGCAGCAATCCGAAGCCCTGACCATATTGAACGCGGGGGCCAACGTCTTCCTCACCGGTGCCCCCGGGGCGGGCAAGACCTATGTTCTGAACGAGTTCGTCAGCCAGGCCCGCAAGAACGGGGCGGCCGTATCCGTGACCGCCTCGACGGGCATAGCGGCCACCCACATCAATGGTCAGACCATCCACTCCTGGAGCGGGGTGGGCATCTCCACCTCCATGACGGAGTCTCTGTTGCGCCGCATCAAGACCCGGCGCGGTCGGCAGATCGAAGGAACCGACATCCTGGTCATCGACGAGGTCTCCATGATGCACGCCTGGCTTTTTGACATGGTGGACCAGGCCTGTAGGGCCGTTCGCCACAGCCCCGAACCATTCGGGGGAATCCAGGTGGTTCTTTCAGGGGACTTCTTCCAATTGCCGCCGGTGACCCGGCCCAACCATGTGGGTGGAATGATTCCCGGGCCTGAATTCCAGGTATCGCGGGAGCGTTACGCCCAGACGGGTAAGGACCCGGAGGGGTTCGTCACGGAATCCCTGGTCTGGAACGACCTTGATCCGGTCGTTTGCTATCTGACGGAACAGCACCGTCAGGATGATGGGCAGTTGCTGACCGTGCTGACCGACATCAGGGAGGGCGGGGTCACCCAGGAGGACCATGATGTCCTTGCCACACGGGTGGGTGCAGTACCGGCGCCAGGCACGGTGGCGGTGCATCTCTTCCCTGTCAACAGGCAGGCCGATGCCCTCAACGATCAGCGTCTGGCGGCCATAGGCGAGGAGGCCCATCACTACGAGGCCACATCGCGGGGTGAAACCAAGCTGGTCGAGCGGTTGAAGAAGAATATGTTGGCCCCGGATGACCTGACGCTGAAGACCGGAGCTGCGGTCATGGCCCTGCGCAATGACCAGGATCATCAGTATGTCAATGGTTCGATAGGCACGGTAAAGGGGTTCACCAGCCAGGCCAAGGGGGGCTGGCCGATTGTGTCCTTCCAGAACGGGAACGAAGTCACGATGAAGCCGGCGGCTTGGGAGACCATGGACGGGGACACGGTTCTGGCCGCCGTCAACCAGGTTCCCCTGAGGTGCGCCTGGGGAATCACCATCCACAAGTCCCAGGGTATGACCCTTGACCGGGCAGTCATGGACCTCAGACGCACTTTCGCCCCCGGTATGGGGTATGTGGCGCTCTCTCGTGTGGAGGGTCTGGATGGGTTATACCTGGCTGGCATCAATGAACACGCCTTCCTGGTTTCACCGGATGCCGTTGTCCTGGACGCGGACCTCAGAGCCAATTCCAAGGCCGCCTGTGCCCGGCTGGAGGATGAGGGTGCCCGGTCCTTCACCAAGCGGGCGGTCGGTCAGGCTCCTGAGGATGAGTTCTCCCAGGACCAGCTCTTCTGACCCGATGCCGCAGCTTTCCTGATTCAAGGGTGGGCGGGAATGCGGAGTTGTTCCGGGTTGCTGTGCAGATGAGGCTTATATTCGAAGGGGTATGTCCCTTTGCGCGAATATCTTTGAGGATATGAAAACCAAAGCCATGCGCATGTCAACACTGTTCCTGAGGACCCTTCGCGAGGACCCCGCCGATGCCGATGTGGACTCGGCCAAACTCCTGCAGAGGGCGGGATACGTGCGCAAGGTCGCGCCCGGCATCTTCACCTGGCTCCCCTTGGGACTGAAGGTGCTCGAAAAGGTCCAGGATGTTGTCCGTGAGGAGATCAATGGAATCGGGGCACAGGAGGTCCACTTCCCGGCCCTCCTGCCGCGAGAGCCGTACGAGGCCACCCATCGCTGGGAGGAGTACGGCGAGAACCTCTTCCGCCTCCAGGACAGGCACGGGGCCGATTACCTCCTAGCTCCCACCCACGAGGAGATGTTCACCCTCCTGGTCAAGGACATGTACTCCTCGTACAAGGACCTTCCCGTGGCCCTCTACCAGATTCAGACCAAGTACCGTGACGAGTTCCGTCCACGCGCAGGGCTGATTCGTGGCCGTGAGTTCGTTATGAAGGATGCCTACTCCTTCACGATGGATGAGGAGGGGCTGCAGAAGGCCTACCAGGACGAACGTGGGGCGTATGAACGCATCTTCAAGCGGCTGGGCGTGGACTACGTGATTGTCCATGCCGTCTCCGGTCCCATGGGCGGATCCCAGTCCGAGGAGTTCCTCGCCCCTCTGCCCATCGGCGAGGACACCTTCGCCCTGGCTCCTTCGGGGAAGGCCTGGAATGTTGAGGCGTTGACCACGCCCGAGCCCGAGGGGATCGACTTCTCGGCCACCCCTGATGTGGCGGAAGTGGATACGCCTGATTCCAAGACCATCGAGAGCATGGTGGGCCGGCTGAACGAACTCCATCCCCGCAGTGATGGGCGCGAGTGGACCGCCGAGGACACCCTGAAGAATCTGATCATCGCCGTCAGGCATCCGGCCGATGATGACCATCCTGACGGATGGCGGGAGCTTGTGGCGATAGGTCTGCCCGGAGACCGTAAGGTCGATATGAAGCGGCTTGAAGCGCAATTCGCCCCGGCGGAAATCGAGGAGGCCAACGAGGTCGACCTGGCATCCCATCCGGAATTCGTCAAGGGATACATCGGACCCAGAGTCTTGGGACCGCAGCGTGATGACACCGAGTCCGCCGCCCATGTGAGGTATCTGATTGATGCCCATGTGGCTTCCGGTTCCGAATGGGCAACCGGGGCCGATGTTGAGGGGAAGCACCTTGTTCATGCCGTCTACGGGCGCGACTTCCAGGCTGACGGTGTGGTCGAGGCGGCGGAGGTCCGTCATGGCGACATGAGTCCGGACGGTTCGGGTCCTCTGAGCTTTGAGCGGGGGGTGGAGATTGGACAGGTCTTCCAGCTGGGGCTCAAGTACTCCCAGGCCCTGGACCTCAAGGTCCTGGATCAGAACGGCAAGGCGGTCCCTGTGTGGATGGGCTGCTACGGCATAGGGATCTCGCGGGTCCTGGCCTGCA
This sequence comes from Bifidobacterium coryneforme, assembly GCF_000737865.1. Classification (NCBI taxonomy): domain Bacteria; kingdom Bacillati; phylum Actinomycetota; class Actinomycetes; order Bifidobacteriales; family Bifidobacteriaceae; genus Bifidobacterium; species Bifidobacterium coryneforme. The sequence goes on along the minus strand of NZ_CP007287.1, from coordinate 1,318,268 downwards.
TCGCCGAGATGCACCACGACGAGCGGGGGCTGGCCTGGCCCCTGGCGGTGGCCCCGGCAGCGGTCCACGTGCTGGCTACAGGTAAGAAGGAGGAGGCCTTCCAGGCCGCCGAAGGACTGGTCTCCCAGCTGGAGGAGCAAGGGGTTGAGGTGCTCTACGACGATCGCCCCAAGGTATCGCCCGGGGTCAAGTTCAAGGATTCCGAGCTGATTGGTGTGCCTCTGGTCGCCATTGCCGGCCGTGACACCATAGAGAACGGGACCATTGAAATCCGCAATCGCGACGGTTCCGACTCGGTCTCAGTGCCTGTTGATCAGGCCGCCCAGGTCATCATGGACAGGATTGCCACCCTGGGCTGATGTGAATCAGGGCACTTTGCCGGAGCTGTGAATGAGGAGCGGCCCGGGTCAGCTTTCGAGCATGACCCGGGCCGCCCGCTTGTATATGAAGACCGGGGGCCAGCCCGGTTCATCGCCTGCACCAGAGGCTGGTTGATTCAAATCAGATTCTGAGCAGGATGGGCAAGTGGTCCCTGCGTGAGCCGGTATCGACCGGTTCGCAGGCCTGGACCCTGTCGGCCAGACGGTCGGAGGTCAGCCAATAGTCGATTCTCCAGCCGGAGTTGTTGGCCTTGCTGGTCATGGCCCGCTGGGCGAACCAGGTATAGATGCTTCGCTGATTATCGAAGAAACCCGCCGCCTGGCCATGCACCTTCCGGAAGGTGTCGGTGAAACCTGCATCCAACAGTTGCCCGAATTTGCTGCGCTCCTGGTCGGTGAAACCTGCTGAGTGGTGGTTGGACTGGGGGTTGGCGATGTCGATCTCCTCGTGGGCTACGTTGAAATCGCCGCATGCCAGGACCGGTTTGCTGACATCCAGTTTCTTCAGATAAGCGCGGTAGCAGTCGTCCCAGTGGCCGCGGGGCTCAAGGCGCACCAGTCCGGAACCGGCGTTGGGGGTGTAGACCGTGGTGACAAAGCAGTCGGGGAACTCCAGGGTGATCATCCTACCCTCGTCATCCATGGTGTCGGGAGCGCCAATCTTCGGATAGGTGACTTCGGGTTTCGGCAGGTCCTTCCTATAGAGCATCATCGTGCCGGCGTATCCGCGCCGGGCCGGCGGCTCGGAAATCCGATGGACTTCCTCATAATCGGGGAAGTACTGCATCAGGGCTTTGAGTATCGTATCGGTCTTCTTCCGGTCATCATTGAGCTTGGTCTCCTGGATGGCCAGAACATCGGGGTTCAGGTCCCTGATGGATTCCACTACGTTCAGAGAGAGGGACCCGCGGGCACTGTTGCCGAGCAGGGCTGCGTTGAGGGAGTCGATGTTCCAGCTGACCAGTGTGTGCACCATGAGTGATGATCCTTCCGTGCCGGTATTCACTGTCTGTTTTCCTCAGTCTATCGTCGTTGCCTTCAAGCGGGGCCTGCTTTGCTCTGTAGGCTGCCGGGCCGGACTTACTGATGTTCTGCTCGTTCGCACAGGTAGTCGATTTGTTCACAAGTCATGGCTGAGGTGATGTTCGACCACATGGTCTGGCTGCAGGGAGCGAAAGGTCCTTCCGGGCCCATGATGGGTCTACCACTTGATGGGATGCACCCGGAACGGAGGCCGTGTCCCCTTCCCCCGCTCTGGCAGTCGGTTCTTCCGGTCAGGGCCCATCGAGTGGCATTCAACGGGGATACCCGGTTACAGCGAAAGAGGCAAGAGATGGCAGCCAATGAATCAAAGGTCAGCATGTTCGGATTTGTGGGGAAGGCCCCTGTGCGAATCGGGCAGCCGGAATCCGCTCCGGTGTGTACATTCAGGCTGGGTTCCACCCCGGCCTATTATGACGCAGCCAAGGGGGCGTGGATCAGAAGGCCCACCACCTGGATTACGGTCAAGGCTTTCAGAAACCTGGCTGTGAACCTGTTCCACTCTCTTCACAAGGGCGATCCCGTCATGGTGACCGGCAGCCTGGTTACCGAGGAGTGGACCAAGGAGGGGCAGTTGCATTCGGCTCTGGTTCTGGAAGCCGACGGGGTGGGTCATGATCTGAATCTGGGACAGGGTGCCTTCACCAGGGTCAAACCGGAAGAGGTTGATTCTCCGGGGCGCAAAGACCCCTGGGACGATAGGGCCGATTTGGGGGCAGGGAGCACTTGCGATGATTCGGAAGCCCTTGGAGCCGGCACCGGGGGAGGGGGTTCTCCAGGACAAGGGATGGCGGGGTCGGATACCGCAAATGAAAAGGCGAAGGCATCCACACAACCTGTGGATGCCTTCTGAACCTACGCGTCAGGTCCTGCCTGCGAGTTGACCGCAGTCATGACCGGAACCGCACGACCTACCAGATATGGACCCGGTCTTTCGGTTCCAGCCACATGCCGTCTGAGGTCTGCACGGTAAAAGCGTCATAGAACTTGTCGACGTTTCTGGCAATTCCGTTGGTTCGGAATTCGGCGGGGGAGTGGGGGTCGATCTGGAGATACTGCTCGGCCAGTTGGTCCCGGTTCTTGGTTCGCCAGATGGAGGCGTAGGAGAGGAAGAACCGTTGCAGGCCGGTATAGCCGTCCAGATACGGCGCCTGCTCCAGGGCCTCGTCCATCCCCCGGGCGCTGGTGTCGATATCGTTCCCCGTCCCGTTTTGCAGGGCCAGGGCATAGGCCTTGATGGCGATGTTTACCCCGCCCAGGTCGCCTATGTTCTCGCCGATGGTCAGGGCCCCGTTGACATGCGGTGCCTTATCGGGTTCGTCCGCGTACTTCTCCGCCAACTGTTCGGGAACGAATCCGTTGTACTGCTCTATCAGTGCCTTGGTTCGCTTTTCGAAGTTGGCCCTGTCCTGAGGGGTCCACCAGTCGTTGAGTCTGCCGTCTCCGTCGTACTTGCTGCCCTGGTCGTCGAATCCGTGCCCGATTTCGTGTCCGATTACGGCCCCGATGCCCCCATAGTTGGCGGCATCGTCGGCTGCGGGGTCAAAGAAGGGGGGCTGCAGGATGGCGGCAGGGAAGACGATGACGTTCAGGGTCGGTTCATAGTAGGCGTTGACGGTCTGTGGGTTCATCAGCCACTCGTCATTGTCGACGGGCTTGCCGGCCTTGCCGAACTGATATCCGGACTCGTACAGGTTGGCCTGGCGTACGTTCTCCACCAACCCTGCATCCTCCGACACGCGCAGCGCCGAGTAATCACGCCACTTGTCGGTGTAACCGATTTTGGGAGAGAACTTGTCGAGCTTGGTTAGGGCCTTGAGTTTGGTTTCCTCACCCAGCCAGTCCGAGCTTGAAATCGAGATACGGTATGCCTGTATCAGATTGCCGACCAGCTCCTCCATACGTTCCTTGCTGGACTGGGGGAAGTGGCGCCTGACGTATTCCTTGCCTACCTCTTCGCCGCTGATTCCGTTTACCAGGGAGACGGCGCGCTTCCACCGATCACGCATCTGGGTGGTGCCTGAAAGGACCTTTCCGTAGAAATCGAAGCGGGCCGTGTCGAAGTCCTCGGTCAGGAAGCTGGCCCATTCAATCAGGACGTGCACCCGGGACCAGAGTTTCAGATCCTCAAGGTCGCTCTCCTTCCAGAACCCGTTGAGGCCCTTCAGGAATGTCGGCTCATGGACGATGGTGTGGCCCAGGGCTGCTGCGATGTCTACGGGTTGCCAGGCCGACGCCGTGCTGGCATCGTAGGCCGCCTGCCAGGCCTTGATCCAGGCGGAGAGGTTGAAATCCGACAGGGTCTCCTGCAGCTGGTCCATGTCAGTGGGGTTGTAGGTCTTGTCCTCGTCCCTGGTCGATATGTTGTCCCAGTGATAGGAGGCGATGCGGGTCTCCAGATCCAGGAACCTGTCGGCCTGGTCCATGGCCTGGCTCTGGTCAGGGGCATAGGTCGCCAGCCTCAGGAGCCTGGCGACCATCTCCTTGTACTCCTGGCGGACCGACTGATAGTTGGATTCGCGGTAATAGGCCTCATCGGGTAGCCCCAGTCCGGCCTGCTCGATGTGGGCCACGTTGGTGCCGGGGTTGCCCGGATCGCCGTAGATGGCTATTCCGAAGAAATCGGGGCCGCCGGTGGGATTGAGCCGCCCCAGGAGGGATGTCAGCGCGGTCTTGTCCCTGGTGGCGTCGATGGCTGCCAGATCGGAGCGAATCGGGTCCAGCCCCGCCGCCTCTATGGCCTGGGTGTCGAGGAAACTCCGGTAAAGAATGGCCGATTTGGTGGCGGGACTGTCTGAGTCCTCCAGGATGTCCCTGATTTGACTTTCGGCATCCTCGGCGAGTTTGTCGAAGGACCCGAACCGGGAGCGGTCCTCGGGAAGGGTGTAGGTATCGATCCAGGGCCCATTCACATAACGGAAGAGGTCGTCTTGGGGTCGGATGACGGAAGAAAAGGATGTTGGGTCCAGACCGGACCTGACAGGTGATTGTGCTGCGTGTCTCATACCTTGCAAGCCTAACTGTTTTTTATGACATGGGCCATAATGCCCATCGATGCCTGGGCCTGGTCGATTCGGGGGCTGCATAGCCTTGCGCGGTGTGAGCGTAGGGATGAAAAACGCGGTCGGAGCTTCTGTCGCGCCTAGACTGAACATAGGAGCGTGCACCTGTACAGGTGCGCCAACACCATCTGAAAGGGGCATCATGTCAGATCCCAACCAGGGCCAGGATCCGGATTGGTACAGCGACGGGCAATACCAGGGTCCGTACGGCAACGGGAATCCCCAGGGCGGATACCCGCGGTCGGGGTCCATGCCCACCATGGACCCCTTCAGACTGATTGTCGAGGACATGGCCGGCGGAACCATGAAGGCCATACGCATCGTGCTCGGGGCCATGGGCGCCCTTGGAGTGGTCCTGGGCCTGGCTCTGCTGCTCTGGCTCGATAAGACCCTGATTGCCCTGACCGTTATTCTCGGTATCTACTTCATCATCTCCGGTGTGGTCAGGTTGGCCACCTCCATCGTGGCCCAGGGTCTGCCGGGAGGATGGCGCATTCTGGGGATTCTCTTCGGCGCCCTGATTGCCATTGGCGGCATCGTCATCATCAAGAACACGGCCCTGTCGGCATCGGCCCTGACGATTCTGGTTACGATGATCGTCGGCATAGGCTGGATCATGGAGGGCGTCATGAGCCTGGCAGCCTCCTGGGGTACGCCTCACTCCGGCTGGGCCATCTTCTCCGGAGTCGTGTCGATCCTGGCCGGTATCTGCGTCATGATCTATCCGCTGGGTTCGGTCATGTTCCTGGTCATCTTCAGTGGATGTGCCCTTCTGGTTCTGGGCATCGTCTCCATCATCAGGGCGTTTTCGTTCGGTAGACGATGACCCTCGTCCCATCGGTCCCTATTGCAGGATAAGACTGATACCAGAGCATGGGTGGGCCGGGCGGAGCAACGGCCACTCAGACCTGGTAGCCGCAGAATCAAGGGCGGCGAGTGTGCGGAGAACCCGAAAGGATGTACAGGCATGATTGAGCTGAAGACCAAGCAGGAGATCGAGGAGATGAAGCCGGCCGGCAGGTTCGTCGGTCGTATCCTCAAGGAACTCAAGGCTATGAGTAAGCCCGGGGTCAATCTGCTCGACCTGGACAACCATGTCAAGGAGCGCATTCAGTCCCGCAAGGGGGCCACGTCCTGCTACGTGGATTATGCGCCCGACTTCGGCACCGGCCCCTTCGCCCACTACATCTGCCTCTCGGTCAATGACGCGGTCCTGCACGGGGTTCCCTTCGACTATGACCTCAAGGACGGTGACCTGCTTTCCCTTGACCTGGCTATCAATGTCGACGGGTGGGTCGGCGATTCAGCCATCAGTTTTGTGGTGGGTGATGATGCCGACCCCGAGGACCTTCGTCTGATCAAGACCACCGAGGATGCCTTGGCGGCCGGTATAGCCCAGGCCCAGCCCGGCAATCGTCTGGGAGACATATCCGCTGCAATCGGCGAGGTGGCCCACGAAAACGGCTACAGCGTCAACCTGGACTTCGGCGGGCACGGCGTGGGGCGCATCATGCACGGAGATCCGCATGTCCCCAATGACGGCACCCCGCATCACGGATACAAGCTGCGTCCCGGGTTGGTCATCGCCATCGAACCCTGGTTCCTGGCAACCACCGACGAGATATTCCAGGATCCCAAGGACGGCTGGACCCTGCGCTCAGCCGATGGTTCCCGCGGTGCTCACAGCGAGCACACCATCGCCATCACCGAGGACGGGCCGGTCATCCTGACCAGTCGGGACTGAACTCCCTCCACACCATGTTGCAGGACTTTCGCATCGCACGATTTGACATCATCTTCCGGTAACGGAAGGAGTGATTCCGTCTGTTAGTATGACCGAAATTCCGCGCCGGTATAGGGAAACACCGCATCGTCGCCAGGATCCTGGTGGCTGTACCGGCAAGACGGTCCGTCGGTTGCAGATGGAGGTGTCGGATGTCAACAGCCCATTTGGTTGTCGGAGATGCGAAGTTCGATCTCCCTCTGGTCGAATCCACTGAAGGACCCAAGGGCATCCTGGTCTCCTCCCTCCGTAACGATGGTTGGGTCACCTTGGACCCGGGGTTCCTGACCACGGCCCAGTGCGAGTCGGCCATAACCTTCATTGACGGCAGACGTTCCATCCTGCGCTACCGGGGATATCCGATCGAGGAGCTCTGCGAGGGGTCGAACTTCCTGGAGGTGGCCTGGCTCCTGATTCATGGGGACCTGCCCGACAAGAGGCAGTATGACGAATTTCGCGAGCGGATACTCCACCACACCTTTGTCGGGGAGGACTTCCGTAATCTCCTCTCCTCCTTCCCCAGGAGCGCCCACCCGATGAGTGTCCTGGCCTCGGCGGTCAACGCCCTGGCCACCTTCCATCCGGATACCTGCGGATTCGGCGACCCCGACGGGTTCGAGGAGGCCTGTGCCATCATCATGGCCAAGGTCCGCACCATCGTTTCCCTGATCCACCGTCGTCGTCGGAACGAACCGCTCCTCTACCCGGATGAGACCCGTGGCTACGTGGAGGACTTCCTCAGGATGAGTTTCGCCATTCCCTACGAGCCATACCAGGTCAACCCGCTTATGGTCCAGGCGCTCGACAAGCTCCTCATCATCCATGCGGACCATGAACAGAACTGCTCCACCTCGGTCGTCAGGGTGGCAGGATCCGCCCATGCCAACCTGTATTCGGCTGTGGCGGCGGGTATAAACGCCCTCTCGGGGCCCCTGCACGGTGGTGCCAATGAAGAGGTGCTTCGACAATTGGAGGAGATTCGGGACTCGGGACTTGGCGTCCGCGCCTTTGTCGAGGAGTCCAAGAAGGAGGGGAGCAGGATTTCGGGCCTGGGACATCGGATATACAAGTCCTATGACCCCAGGGCCGCAATCGCCAAGAAATGGCTCTATGCCGTCATGGACGATGAGGTGGGCCAGCTGGGTTCAGCCGACAGGTCCCTCTTCGACGTGGCCCTGGAGTTGGAAGACATGGCCCTTCATGATGACTACTTCATCGAGCGGCATCTCTACCCCAATGTGGACTTCTATACCGGGCTGATTTATCGGGCCATCGGATTCGATCCCCAGATGTTCACGACCCTCTTCGCCTTGGGGCGCATACCTGGATGGATAGCCCAGTACCACGAGATGATGAACGATCCCACCTCGAAAATCGGACGGCCCCGTCAGGTCTATACCGGGCCGGGCAAGCGGGACTTCGTTCCCATCGAGCAACGCCGGTGATCAGGGCATGCAAATGGACCGGCGAAGGAATCGAATCACTTCAGCCGGTCCTTTGTGGTGAGGCGGGCTCAGTTCGCGTGGAGGCTTTCGTTCAGTTCGATGCCCTTGGTCCGTAGACGGACCTGGACCTGTCCGGTCTGGGAGTTGCGGATGAAGAGCAGGTGGTCCCTGCCGCTGAGTTCGGACCCCTTGACCGTGTCCTTCCTTATTCCCAGGAACTTGGCCGCCTCGCTTTCGGCACCCAGGGTGATCTTCGTTCCGGCGGTGACATAGAGACCGGCCTCCACCACGCAGTTGTCGCCCAGGGATATGCCGATGCCCGCATTGGCTCCCAGGAGGGAGTGCTCTCCGATGGAGACCCGGTGCTTGCCACCTCCGGAGAGGGTGCCCATGATGGAGGCCCCACCGCCGATGTCGGAACCATCACCCACCACGACCCCTTGGGAGATGCGCCCTTCGACCATGGAGGTGCCAAGCGTACCTGCATTGAAGTTGACGAACCCCTCGTGCATGACCGTGGTGCCGGGCGAGAGGTAGGCACCCAGACGGACCCTGTCGGCGTTGCCGATGCGAACGCCCGAGGGAACCACATAGTCCACCATCCGGGGAAGCTTGTCGATGGCGAGTACGGTCACGTCCGTTACAGGAATCCCCGGCATGGACCGGGCGGCGGCCCCGAGCAGGTCGGTCTTGCGCAGGGTGAAATCCTCCGGGGCGAAGGGGCCGTAGTTGGTCCAGACCACATTGGTCAGCTTTTCGAAGATCCCATCGAGATTCATCGAGTTGGGCTTGGACAGACGCATGCTGAGCAGGTGGAGGCGCAGGTAGGCATCGGCCGCGTCCTTGATGGGCTTGTCAAGCTCGGACACTGTAAAGACGGGCTGCCTGCGGACACCGCGGGCATCAGGCTGGTCCTGCGCAAGGTCCCCGAGCCCGTGTGCCGGACGATTCTCCGGACTGGGTGGGGCTGATATCTCCGCCTTGGGATACCAGACATCCAGGGTCCTGCCCTGCGCGTCTATGCTGGCCAGACCCCAGCCCCATCCTGTAGCTGCTGCTGTCATCGCGACTCCTTACCTGTCGTTCGGTGGGCCATCCGGTCCTCGTGTGCTCCACTCAGGATAGAACAGGATCGGTTCAGGGTTCCGGGCGGTCTTGGAGCTTGGGACCGGTCCTGGCTAAGATGGTGCCCTGTGAACAAGTACAGGGACGAACGTGAGCGCCGCGAGCGCAGACGCAGGAATGTGGCCCGGGTGGTCTGCCTCGTCATAGCCGTCGCACTCCTGGGTTCCCTGCTCGTTCCCGCGCTTTTCAGTGGTCTTTGACACCACGCTTGTCGGTCTCCCCGCAGGGTCCGCTGTCGGGGGAGTGGGGAGAGTGCCTGGTGGGATCGGCGCTGCTCCGGTAATGGGCGGTCGGGATGACCGTATCCGAATGAAACAGGTATGAAAACGTATGTGGTCGGCATGGTTCGGTGCCGACGTTTGGAATGGTGAAACAGCATGGCAGAAGTTGATTTTTCACAGGCTCTGGCTCAGGCCCGGGCAAAGTACGAGATGATCGCCAAGGCACTGGACCCGGAAGGTCTGCGCTCGCGGATTGCCGATCTCGAAAAGGAGGCCAGTGCCCCCGGGCTTTGGGACGACCAGGAGAACGCCCAGAAGGTCACCAGCAAACTCTCCTCCCTTCAGTCCCAACTCAAGCACCTGGAGTCAGCCTCCAGCAGGCTGGATGATGTGGAGACCCTGGAGGAGCTGGGGCGCGAGGAGAATGACCGGGATGTCCTGGCGGAGGCCAACAGGGAGGTCGAATCCCTGAATTCCGACCTGGCTGACATGGAGATTCAGACACTCCTCGACGGCGAGTACGACGAGCGTGCGGCCGTGGTGACCATCCGCTCCGGAGCGGGTGGCGTGGATGCAGCCGACTGGGCGCAAATGCTTCTGCGTATGTACATGAGGTGGTCCGAGCGGCACGGATTCAAGACCAAGATCATGGACACCTCCTACGCAGAGGAGGCCGGTATCAAGTCGGCCACCTTCCAGGTGGACGCTCCCTACGCCTACGGTAGGCTCTCGGTCGAGGGCGGCACCCACCGGTTGGTCCGCATCTCTCCTTTCGACAACCAGGGCCGTCGGCAGACCTCCTTCGCGGCAGTCGAGGTCATCCCCCTGGTGGAGCCCACCGATCACATCGATATTCCGGATTCGGACATCCGTGTGGATACGTATTGCTCCTCAGGACCCGGCGGACAGGGTGTCAACACCACCTATTCGGCGGTCCGTATCACCCACTTACCCACCAATATCGTGGTCACTATGCAGGATGAGCGCAGTCAGATCCAGAACAGGGCGGCCGCCATGGCCGTCCTCCAGTCCCGTCTTCTGGTTCTCCGTCACGAGGAGGAGGCCAAGAAGAAGAAGGAACTGGCCGGCGACATCAAGGCCAGTTGGGGCGACCAGATGCGTTCCTATGTGCTCCATCCCTATCAGATGGTCAAGGACCTGCGCACTGGCTATGAGACCTCGGATACCCAGGGGGTTTTCGATGGAAACATCGACGCCTTCATCGAGGCCGGCATACGTTGGCGCCACCAACAGCGTCGCGAGCAGCAGGAGGAGCGCGAGGCTGCCGGAGAGTGAACTCCGGCTCGACGACGTGGAGATGATGCCATGATTTCGCCCCTCGGGCCTAATTGGGTGCCTCTCCGGTGAGTAAGGTCGTATTAGTTGATAATGTCGGTGTGATTACCGGTGAACGGAGGGTCCATGGCGCTGATTTCACTTGATGGCGTGACCAAGATCTACCCAAGGGGGTCCCGCCCTGCCCTGGACAACATCAGTCTGGCAATCGATCGGGGAGACTTCGTCTTCCTGGTGGGCGCCAGCGGTTCCGGCAAGACCTCGCTTCTCCGTCTTCTCCTGCATGAGGAGGAGGCCACCGAGGGTGAGATCAGAGTGGCGGGGAACGACCTACGGAGGTTGCGCAACAGCGAGGTCCCCGGTTATAGGCGTTCCATTGGTTTCGTTTTTCAGGATTACAAGCTCCTGACCAACAAAACGGTGTGGCAGAATGTCGCCTTCACCCTGGAGGTCATCGGTGCCCGTCGTTCCACCATCAAGACCCTGGTGCCGCAGGTGCTGAAGACGGTGGGGCTGACCGGCAAGGAGGACAACTATCCTCACGAGCTGTCCGGCGGTGAGGCTCAGCGTGTGGCCCTGGCCCGCGCCTATGTGAACCATCCGCAGATTCTTCTGGCCGATGAGCCTACGGGCAACCTGGATCCAACCACGTCCCTGGGCATCATGGAGGTCCTCGATGCCATCAATCGCACGGGGACCACGGTGGTCATGGCAACCCACAACGAGGAGATCGTCAACTCCATGCGCAAGCGGGTGGTGGAGCTCCATGCCGGCAAGATCATGCGTGACCAGGCGCACGGCTCATATGATTCCTCGAAGTTCTTCCCCGACGCTGAGGTGGAGGCCAAGGCCCACCATGCCATCGGAGACCCGAATGACGGGGATGCCCTCGATGATGCCCGGCAGGGAGCACGCCCAAAGGTGCGCATCAGGGTTGAGGCTCCAAGAAACAAACCCATAAGCGATGGGACCAAGGGGGCCGTCGAGGTGGTTGAGGCCGTGGCTGAAGCCGTCCATGATTCGCAGTACGGGGATGAAGGAATAGCCCGCCTGGCGAATTCCGTTCACTCAGGTCGGACCGGACGCTATGGGGAGGTCTTCACCTCCGTGGAGAACACCCTTACCTGGGGCAAGGGAATCAAGAATCTGGATGAGGCCGGACAGGCCCAGGAGGCGGAAACGGGTGCTGAGTCCCGCCAGGGGAGCAGTTCGTCCGATGGGCAGGCCGATGCGGGATCCAGGAAAATGGACGCGCAGGTGGACGGGACCCAAAAGACCGGTGGCATGGCCCAAGAATCGCCCGCTTCTCGAAGCGGGGTGGAACCAAATGCCGCCTATGACCGTTTCAGGCCATCCACGGAACGGCCGGTCGTCTCAGCCGGCGGGCCGAGCCAGGCCGCTGTGCGTGACTCCGCCAAGGCTCCGCATCCAACTTCCGGGCACCAGGTGAAATCCGCAGGCAAGGCGGGCACGGTCCCTGTCCAGGCGCCGCCCGCCCCTCCGTCCCCGCCTTCGCAACCAGGGGCGGCAAAGGAACGTGTTCAGGAGGACGATAGGCAATGAGACTTCGGTTCATTCTTTCCAGCACCTGGGATAACCTCCGACGGAACGGGTCCATGATTCTATCCGTCATGTTGGTGACTTTCATATCCTTCCTCTTCATCGGGGCCTCAGGTCTGATGCAGGCCCAGATCACCAAGGCCAAAGGGGACTGGTACGAACAGGTCGAGGTCGTTGTCTGGCTCTGCCCGGACGGGACCAGCCAGGCTACATCATGCGCTACCGGCAAGGCTCCGACAAAGGACGAGATCGTCAAGTTGGAAACCACGATTCGCAACGAACTTCATGACTCGGTGGCAAAAATCACCTACCAGAGCCGTGATGAGTTCTTCAAGAACACCTTCCTTAAGCAGTACCCCAACGGGACCTATGAAGGCCGAACCCTGACGGCGGCCGATATGCAGGATTCCCTCCGTCTGAAACTGAAGGATCCGACCAAGTATCAGGTGGTCTCCGAGGTGCTGAATGGGCGTGACGGGGTCGAGGAGGTCTCCGACCAGCGGCAGATATTCGACCCGGTGTTCAAGATCCTGAACAGGGCGACCGTGGTCACTCTGGTCCTGGCCGTGGTCATGGTGGTGGTGGCCATCCTCCTCACCGGTACCACAATCAGAATGAGTGCCGCCTCAAGAAAGAATGAAACGGAGATCATGCGTCTGGTCGGTGCTTCGAACTGGACCATCCGCCTTCCCTTCATCCTCGAAGGTGTCGTTGCCTCCTTCCTGGGATCCCTCCTGGCTGTGGGGGCCCTGAGTGCCATCGTCAAGATCTTCATCACCGATTGGCTGGCTCAAACCGTTCAATGGATGCCGTATATCAACCGGACGACGGTCATGGTCATGGCCCCGGCCCTGATCTTGGGCGCCATGGTCCTTTCCACTCTGGCGTCCTCCATCTCCCTGCGCCGGTATCTCAAGACCTGAGAGGTCTTGTGATGAGATTCCCCGGAATCTCCTGCCGGAAAGAGAAACTGACATAATGTCTACTGATTACTTGGAAGTGAATGAAAGGCCCATGAACATGAAGCGTGCGAAACGGATTGACACGGCGCTTGGTCTCGTGCTGTCTCTGTCGACCCTGGTGGGCACCCTGGCCTTTGGGTATGTCAACCAGGTGCCGCAGGCCCAGGCCGCCCCGACCTGGTATGACCTCCAGCAGAAGGTGCGGAACAATGAGGCTCTGAAGAGCCAGCTGGCCGGCGTGAACGAGGATTTGGCCAACCAGATTCTCAGTTTGAACGATCTGAACTCCAACCAGATTCCCGCAGCCCAGAAGGAAGCCCAGGACGCCCAGCAGAATGCGGAGCAGGCCAATAGCCTGGCCCAGGCCACCAATGACCGTCTTGAGGCGGCCAGGCGAGACAAGGCTGACCTGGAAAAGAAGATCAAACAGACCGGCATTGATTATGACGATGCCAAGGACGGCGTGGCCCAGATGGCCCGCAAGGGGTTCCATGGGTCCGATGCCTCCCAGGTCATGGACATCGTGACCAAGTCGTCCAGTACTCAGGATTTCGTCGATAAGATGCAGTCCGACGCGGCAGTAACCAGATCCGAGACCAACGCGGCGAACGATGCGGCCAATGCACTGAATTCCTCCATGAACCGCAAGGAGCGATTGGAGGCCATCGAGAAGCAGATCACGAGTCTAAAAGCAAAAGCCGACCAGCAGGCCGCCGAGGCGCAGCAGGCTGCGGCCCAAGCCCAGGCCAAGCAGGACAGTCTCCAGGCCCTGCGTGATCAGGGTGCCCAGGTCAGGGCTGAGCTGGAAAGTCAGAAGGGTATGTTGACAACCCAGGCTGCCCGTGAAGCTGCTGACATTGTGGCCACCGAGTCGATGATCCAATCCCTGAACCAGCCAGGTATAGGTGGGTCCGCGAACCCTTCGGCGGGTGGTGCCCAGCAGATCGGAGGCGGCGGGGCGCGTCCTCCTGCAACTACTCCTCCCTCCGGTGGTGGCGGTAATACGGGCGGTAACGGTGGTGGTGGCTGGGCCAGCGGTATGAACTACGCCGTTCCCGGTAACTGCCCTGCAGGATCGGGATACTGCTACGGACACTCCACCGGGAACACCGTTGGCGGTTCCGCCTATGACGACCGCCAGTGCACCTTATGGGCGTACATCCGTCGTTCGCAGCTCAGCCTGCCTGTTGGTTCATACATGGGACATGGGTTCCAATGGGCAGATAGTGGTCGAAAGCTGGGCTATCTGGTCAACAACACCCCGCACCGGGGTGCCGTCATGGTCTTCGCCAGGGGTCAGCGCGTGGGGTACTGGAATGCCGACTGGACCTATGGACATGTTGCAATAGTGGAGCGTGTTAATGCTGATGGTTCAGTGGAGATTTCCGAGGGCGGGACGGGCTTCGCCTCTTTCCCCGCCCAGGAGAGAGTCTATGGGGCCAGTAATTACCAGTACGTGCACTACTGATTTCCTGCTTCTGAATTCGGTCGGGAACCGCAGTTTGTTGCAGGCGCCTTCCTTTAGGGAGGCGCCTTTGTGCTATTCTCGGTGCAGCATAGCCCTGGAGCAATGACCAAGACGGAAGGAGGATGCCATGGCTAAGGAGACCGGAACGACCCTGATTGCGCAGAACAGAAGGGCCCGTCACGATTATCAGGTCGAGGACAGGTTTGAGGCCGGCATCGCCTTGACCGGAACCGAGGTCAAATCCCTCCGCGAGGGAAGGGCCTCCCTGGTTGAGTCTTTCGTCAGTATTGACAGGCGCCATGAGGTCTGGTTGGAGAACGCCAACATTCCGGAGTATCTGAACGGCACCTGGAACAATCATGCCCCGAAGCGCAAGAGGAAGCTCCTGCTGCACTCCCGGCAGATTGTCAATCTGGAGCGACAGGTTCAGGCCAAGGGGTATACCATTGTTCCCCTGAGCATTTATTTCAAGGACGGCAGGGTCAAGGTGGAAATTGCCGTCGCCAGGGGCAAGCGGGAGTACGACAAGCGTCAGTCCCTCCGTGAGGAGCAGGACAAGCGCGAGGCTCTGAGGGTCATGCGCTACAAGAACAGGCGTCGCTGACCTGTTGAGGGTGTTGCATAGCCCCTGACCGGCACAATCTGCAGAGATTCCCTGCAATCCCTAATTCATCTACTGGTATGAATAACGGTGATATTTATGCATACGACACGCCCGAGTATTACATGCGGCTGAACTGGAAATTTGCCCGATAAATACTGAAACTGTGCGGAAAATGTGGGAAGGGAAGAGAAGGAAGAGTGCGGTCATCTCACTGTATCGAAGTGCATAAAAATGCAAAAAAGTGCATAATGGTGCATGCTAAGTAAGGACGGATGTGGAGACAGCTGTCAGGTGGCTGTCTTCGGAGAGGGAGCTGAATGATGATGGCGAAGATGAAAGCAGCGGCTGCAGCCGCACTGAGCGTGGCCCTTCTGGCATCGGTCGGAGCCTGCGGAACGACGGATGAGGCCGACAAGACCAGCCAGGGAGGGAATACCGAAACAAGCTCCCACCCAGCAGCCTTCGATGTCAGCGGCATACAGAAGGACCCGGCAATCGCCGCCATGGTGCCCGAGTCGGTGGCCAAGGACGGGAAGCTGACCGTGGGCATGGAGACCACGTATGCGCCCGGAGAGTTCATGGATGAGGACGGGAAGACCCCTATCGGCTACGACGTGGACCTGTCGAAGGCCATCGCCAAGGTCATGGGGCTCGAAGGCGAAATGGTCAGCGCCTCCTTCGATACCATCATCCCCGCCATCGGCAGCAAGTATGATGCCGGCATCTCCAGCTTCACCATCACCAAGGAGCGGATGCAGTCGGTCGACTTTGTTTCCACCTTCAAGGCGGGCATGGCCTTCGCCGTCAAGAAGGGCAACCCCTCCAAGATTGATCCGAAAGATATCTGCGGCGCCAAGGTCGGTGTGCAGACCGGCACCATAGAAGAGCAGCAGGCCACCGACACGATATCCGCCGACTGCAAGGCCAAGGGCAAGAAGCCTGTGGATGTGCAGTCGTACAAGCAGCAGACCGATGCCGCCACTGCGGTGGTCAACGGCAAGATCGACGTGTTCTACGCAGACTCCCAGGTGACGGGGTACGCCATCAAGCAGACCGGTGGACAGCTGGAGAAGCTGGGCAAGGATACCGATATCGTCCTGCAGGGTGCGGCCCTGAAGAAGGACAGCGGTATGGCCGAGGCCACCCAGGCGGCCATGCAGAAGCTGATCGATGACGGCACCTACGCCAAGATCCTCAAGAACTGGGGGGTCCAGAGCGGTGCCGTCGAGAAGGCTGAAACCAACCCCGCAGTCTCCGACTGAGAAGGTCGCGGGGGTCGTCAACAACTGACCCTGTATACACACATGGTCCGGCAATGGGTTCACGCACCCCGCTGCCGGACCTTCAATGGTGAGAAGCGGGCGATGCCCGCCCCCTCCACAGCAGTAGGCTGGACCTTAATCATGCCAGCCGTTCGGAAGGAAGCGCACGATGCAAACCAAGAAGAGGACGGAATCGGTTCGGATTCCCGACCGGATACAGGCCCGGCCTGTGCGCAAGCCGGGACCGATCGTGGCTGCCGTCATCGTGGCCATCTTCGTTGCCATGCTGATTCATGGCATGGTGACCAACCCCAAGTTCGACTGGCCCACGGTCTGGAAGTACCTCTTCAATGAGCACGTTCTGGACGGTATCAAGTGGACCCTCCTTCTGACCATCTACGCCATGGTTCTGGCCACGGTTCTGGCCATCATCCTGGCTGTCATGCGCAAATCGTCCAATCCGGTCCTGCGCTGGGTCAGCTGGTTCTTCATTTGGTTCTTCCGGGGCACGCCCGTATACACCCAGCTGGTTTTCTGGGGCCTTCTTTCCGTTCTGATTCCCAAGCTGGCCATCGGGATACCTTTCGGACCCGAATTCTGGAGCATAGACACCAAGACTGTGTTGAACGCAACCGTGGCCACGATTCTGGGTCTGGGACTCAACGAGGCCGCCTACCTTTCCGAGATTGTCCGTGCCGGCATCGAGGCAGTTGACCCCGGGCAGAGCGAGGCTGCCAAAGCCCTGGGCATGCCCCCCTCGATGATCATGCGTCGAATCGTCCTTCCCCAGGCCATGCGCATCATCGTGCCGCCCACTGGGAACGAGACCATAGGCATGCTCAAAACAACCTCTCTGGCCCTGGCCGTCCCCTTCACCCTGGAGCTCCAGTTCGCCACCAATGCCATCGCCAACCGCATCTACAAGACCATCCCCCTCCTGATTGTGGCCAGCATCTGGTACCTGGTCATCACGTCGGTGCTTATGGTCGTCCAGGCCCAGCTTGAAAAGCACTATGGCAAGGGATTCGATTCACGGCCTCTGGCCAGCAAGTCCCCCAAGGGGACCGACGGCAGTGAAGACGGTCAGGATGTTGACAAGATCAACCAGGTCCTGATGGCGGGGTTGAACGCATGAGCAGGGGAGCGGAGCCGGGTATGAGGAAAGACCCAGAGGAAACGGAAGGACCGGTCGTGAAAACGGATCAAAGCGAGGATCGGAAGCAGCCGGACTCTTCAAAGCCGGCCATCATCATCAGGGACGTGCACAAGGCCTTCGGTGACCTTCACGTGCTCAAGGGAATCAGCCTGGAGGTCATGCCGGGCACGGTGACCGCCATCCTGGGCCCTTCGGGGTCGGGCAAGTCCACCCTTCTGAGGATGATCAATCAGCTGGAGACCAGGACCGCCGGTGAAATCTACGTCAATGGGGAGCTCACCGGATACAGGCAGGTGGAGTCGTCACATGGCCCGGTCCTGCAGACTCTGGACGATAAGGCCATCGCCCGCCAACGGGCCAGGATTGGCATGGTGTTCCAACGGTTCAACCTCTTCCCCCATATGACAGCCCTGGGCAACGTCATGGAGGCTCCCGTCCATGTCGGAGGGGTTTCCAAGGCCAAGGCGCGTGAGGAGGCCGAGGTCCAGCTGGACCGGGTCGGTCTGGGTGACCGCATGGACTACTATCCCGCCCAACTGTCAGGCGGTCAGCAGCAGAGGGTGGCCATTGCAAGGGCCCTGGCCATGCACCCTGACATCATGCTCTTCGATGAACCAACCAGTGCCCTGGATCCCGAGCTTGTCGGGGAGGTCCTGGGCGTCATGCGCCAGGTCGCCGGCGAGGGGATGACCATGGTTGTGGTCACTCATGAAATGGGCTTCGCCCGTGAGGTGGCCGATCAGATCGTGTTCATGGACGAGGGAGTGGTGGTTGAGCAGGGCGGGCCGAAGATCATCGACCACCCTGCCACGGATCGCTTCCGGAGCTTCCTCGATACCGTTCTGTAAGGAAGAGGGGACCGCTAAGCGGTTTGGTCGTTCCATGCGCGGTTCCGGGCTGGTTCTTATTTCGATGCCTTTGACCTGGTGGGGCTTGTAGAAATTCAGGCAAGAAGACCCTTTGACGGCGGGGCCGCCCAGGCACCTGGCTAGACTAGTGGACCATGTGCGGAATCGTTGGATATGCCGGATCGGTTCATGCGGCCTGCGGAAGGCCGCTTGAAGTCTGTCTGAATGGCCTTGGGCGCCTTGAATACCGTGGATACGACTCCACCGGTGTGGCCCTGGCGGCCCCCGGTATGGAAAAGGTCAAGGTGCGCAAGAAGGCCGGGCGGTTGAAGAACCTCCTTGCGGATATCGAGAAATCCCCTTTGCCTGACGCGACCGTGGGTATCGGTCACACCCGCTGGGCCACCAACGGTGAACCGACCGACCTGAATGCCCACCCCCACCAGAGCCGGGACGGCAAGGTCGCCATCATCCATAACGGGATCATCGAAAACGCCTCGCAGCTTCGTCTGGACCTGCAGACCGAAGGGTACACGTTCGTCTCCGCCACCGACACCGAGGTGGCCGCCAAGCTCATCGGCAAGGCCGCCCAGGAGATCATCGATACCGAGGGGGTTCCGGACATCTTCAAGGCCACCCGTCGTGTGGCCCGGATGCTCAAGGGAGCCTTCACCATCCTGGTCGTCGACAGTCGGCAACCCGACCTGGTTGTCGGGGTCCGGCACGACTCTCCGCTGGTTGTGGGCCTGGGAGACGGGGAGAACTTCCTGGGTTCCGACGTGGCCGCCTTTGTCGCCTACACCAAGGAGGCCCTGGAGCTGGGCCAGGACCAGGCGGTCTGCATCAGCGCCGATTCGGTCATCGTCACCGATTTCATGGGGGAGCCCGTCCCCGAACCTCGCCGTTATACGGTCGACTGGGATGCCTCGGCTGCCGATAAGGGTGGCTGGGAGTCGTACATGGACAAGGAGATCCATGAGGATCCGGCCTCCGTGTCCGACACCCTCCTTGGACGGTATGACGACAAGGGGCACCTGGACCTGGACGAGGTTCACATCGATGCCGACGTCTTCCGCCAGATAGACAAGATCATCGTGGTGGCCTGCGGCACGGCCTCCTATGCCGGACTGGTGGCCAAGTACGCCATCGAGCATTGGGTTCGGATACCGGTGGAGGTGGAGCTGGCCCATGAGTTCCGCTACCGGGACCCGATTCTGACGTCACGAACCCTGGTCGTGGCCATCTCCCAGTCCGGAGAGACCATGGACACCCTGATGGCACTGCGGCACGCCCGGGAGCAAGGGTCGAGGGTCCTGGCCATCTGCAACACCCAGGGGTCCACGATTCCCCGGGAATCCGATGCCGTGCTCTATACCCATGCCGGGCCCGAGGTGGCCGTGGCCTCCACCAAGGCCTTCCTGGCCCAGATCGTCGCTGCCTACCTCCTGGGTCTCTACCTGGCCCAGGTCAAAGGGACCATGTACCGCGACGAGATCCATCAGACCATCGACAGCCTCAAGGCCATGCCCTCCAAGATCCAGTGGGTCCTCGACACCCAGTCGGAGAAGGTGCAGGAGACGGCTGCGCGGATGATCGATGCCCGTTCCTTCCTCTTCCTGGGTCGTCATGTGGGCTACCCGGTGGCCATGGAGGGTGCCCTGAAACTCAAGGAGATCGCCTACACCTTCACCGAGGGATTCGCGGCCGGGGAATTGAAGCATGGCCCCATCGCCCTTGTCGAGCCGGGGGAGCCGGTCGTGGTGATTGTTCCCAGTCCGCGCGGGCGGGATGTCCTCCACAGCAAGGTCATTTCGGCCATCGAGGAGGTCAAGGCGCGTGGCGCCTTTACCATCGCCGTGGCCGAGGAGGGTGACGAGGATGCCGGACGGTATGCGGATGTGGTCTTCCGCAGGCCCCAGTGCCCGACCCTGATGAGCCCCTTGGTCGATGTGGTCCCCCTCCAGCTCTTTGCACTGGACATGGCCCAACTCAAGGGTCTGGACGTGGACAAGCCCAGGAACCTGGCCAAGTCCGTCACCGTCGAGTAAGGGAGGTCATCCGGTGCCCGAGCGGCCCCATCGGTGGGTTCTGGACGAACCGGATATTCCCTTCGACATGCCTATCCTCTATGAGGATTCCAGAATCATCGCTGTCGACAAGCCGCACTTCCTGGCCACCACCCCACGGGGGATGTGGTACAGGAGCACGGCTCTCATCAGACTCAGGGAGATGAGCGGCGAGAACAGTATCACTCCGGCCCACCGCCTGGACCGGGCAACGGCCGGGGTCCTGGTCTTCGTCCGGGACCCTGCGGCCCGAGGGGCCTATCAGATGCTGTTCCAGGAGCACCGCGTCAGGAAGACCTATGAGTGCCTTGCCCCGGTCCGTCCGGTCCGCCGGCCGGTGACCGGAACCGTGACCGGTCTGAACCGGCCCCGTCCCTTTCCCCTCCTGCGCCGGTCGCACATCGTCAAGGATCGTGGTCGGCTCCAAGCCTTCGAGGTGCCCGGCAGGGTCAATGCCGAGACCCGTATCGAGTCGGCCGCTGACAAGGGGCCGGTGTTCCGGTCATCATCCGGACTGGTGGGTGCCTATACCCTCCATCCGCGAACGGGAAAGACCCACCAGCTGAGGGTTCATATGAACTCCCTGGGACTTCCCATCGTCGGTGACGACCTGTATCCCCGCGTCCTGGAGCGCCCTTACGACGACTTCAGCAACCCTCTTCAGCTGGTTGCGCGCTCCCTGGCTTTTGTCGATCCTTACTCAGGTCATGAGCGTTTGTTCTTCTCCAGCGTACCGCTCGGCTTCGTCTCAAACTCAGGTCATAATGAACGGGTGGCATCCGATACAAGGTCGTGACCATGCCAAACCCTGAGGATGGGGTCGTGGGATGGTTATCAGGAGCCCGGACAGTGCAGCGATGAAGAGCATCCAGGAGGTTTCATTCCATGAGCAAACCCGAACGTCGTCCCTACCGGTGGCCCAGCCATCTCAAAAAGCAAGCATCCAAACTGTGGTATGGCTGTGACTACAACCCGGACCAATGGCCTGAGGAGGTCTGGGATGAGGATATCCGCCTTATGAACCAGGCCGGGGTCAATGTGGTGGCTCTGGCGGTCTTTTCCTGGTCGCGGATAGAACCCTCCGAGGGCGTGTTCGACTTCGATTGGCTTGATAGGATCATCGCCAAGCTGGGGAAGGCCGGTATCGGGGTCAACCTGGCATCCGCCACGGCCTCCCCGCCCGCCTGGCTGACCCAGTCACACCCGGAGATTCTCTGGAAGGACGAGCGCGGCGATACGGTCTGGCCCGGGGCACGTCAGCACTGGCGGCCCACGTCGCCCGTATTCCGCACATATGCCCTGAAGCTCTGCAAGGCCATGGCCGAGCATTACAAGGACAACCCCTATGTGGTGGCCTGGCACGTGGGCAATGAGTATGGTTGCCACAATCGTTTCGATTATTCGGATGATGCCATGCGCGCCTTCCAGCGTTGGTGCAAGCATCGTTACGGCACCATCGACGCGATCAACGAGGCCTGGGGCACCTCCTTCTGGGCACAGCGGCTCAACGACTTTTCGCAGATACTCCCGCCCCGGTACATCGGTGAGGGGAACTTCCAGAACCCGGGTCGGCTCCTGGACTTCGAGCGGTTCAGCTCAGACGCCCTCAAGGAGTTCTTCATGGCCGAGCGCGACACCCTGGCCAAGATCACCCCGGACATCCCCCTGACCACCAACTTCATGGTCAGCTCCGAGGGATTCATCATGGATTATGACGACTGGGGACCCCAGGTGGACTTCGTCTCCAACGACCACTACTTCATGCCGGGTGAATCCCACCTGGACGAGCTGACCTACTCCTCCGGTCTGGTCGACTCCATTGCCAGGCGCAAACCCTGGTGGCTCATGGAGCA
The DNA here is from genome assembly GCF_000737865.1 of Bifidobacterium coryneforme. Classification (NCBI taxonomy): domain Bacteria; kingdom Bacillati; phylum Actinomycetota; class Actinomycetes; order Bifidobacteriales; family Bifidobacteriaceae; genus Bifidobacterium; species Bifidobacterium coryneforme. Next base: position 1,296,136 of record NZ_CP007287.1, on the reverse strand, counting down.
CTCCACCTCGGCGGTCAACTGGCGGCCTATCAACTTCCGCAAGGAGCCGGGGCAGCTTGTCAGGGATGCCCTCGCCCACCTCTCCCTGGGGGCGGATGCCATCTGCTACTTCCAGTGGCGCCAGTCCCAATCCGGGGCGGAGAAATTCCACTCGGCCATGGTGCCCCACGCCGGCGAGGACTCACAGGTCTTCCGCGACGTCTGTGAGCTTGGCAGCGATCTGGTCGGCTTCTCCGATGCCGGGCTTGCCGGAACCGTGCTCGACAAGTCCCCGGTGGCCGTGGTCCTCGACTATGAGAGTGAGTGGGCCAGCAAGCACTCGTCCGTTCCCAGCAAGAACGTCAGTCATGGCACCGAGCCGCTGGATTGGTACCGCGCCCTTCTGGACTTGGGCATCAGGGCGGACGTGGTGCCGGTTCGTTCCGACTGGGATACCTACCCGCTGGTCGTGCTGCCCTCCCTCTACCTGCTCAGCAGGGAGAACTCGGAGAGGCTGCATGACTACGTAGCCAAGGGCGGAAAGGTCATCGTCACCTATCTCAGCGGCATAAGCGACGCCCATGACCGCATATGGCTGGGTGGATACCCCGGGTCCATCCGGGATCTGCTGGGTATCAAAATCGAAGAGTTCGCCCCCATGGATCAGCACGTCGAAGGCGGCATGGACCACCTTGACCTGACCAACGGAACGGTGGCTCATGACTGGGCCGACGTCATCGCCTCCATATCCGATGACACCCGTGTCCTGGCCCGGTACCAGGCGGATTCATGGACGGGTATGGATGGCATCCCGGCCCTAACCCTGCATGATTGGAAGCAGGGGAAGGCGGCCTATCTTGGGTGCAGGCTGGGGCGTGAAGGTCTGAAGAAGACCCTGCCTGAACTTCTGAAGGCCCTGAAGGTGGAGGGTCTGCAGGAGGCCGATGAGGCCCGCGGTGATGTCCTGCGGGTGGAGCGGGTCAGCGAGGACGGACGCAACCGGTTCGTCTTCCTTTTCAACCGCTCCCATCACCAGGTCCAGGTCGACCAGGAGGGGAGCGTCCTAGCGGCATCCCTGGCCTGGGAGGATGCGGACGCGAAGACGGCCACCCTGGATGTGAACGGCGTCCTGGTCGAAAAGGTGGTCACCCGTCGGCATTGAGGTCGTGGATATAGGCCATGCCCTTGAAAATGAGTTCGGGGTCGTAGACGTCGATCAGGTCAGTGTCCTGTGAGAAGCTGCGACCCATGCCTCCGGTGGCGACCACTTGGAAATCCTGACTGATTTCGGTCTTGAACTGGGTGATGATACGCTCCAGGCCGCCGAGGAAGTTGTAGTAGAGACCCGCCTGCATGGCCGTCCTGGTACCTGTTGCCAGGATGGTATCCGGGCGGGTTATCTCGACCTGGGGCAGCTGTGCGGTCTTCTCGAAGAGTGCCCTGGCCCCGGAACGTATCCCTACGGTAATCAGCCCTGATCTGATCGTCCCCTTGGCGTCGACGTAATTGAAGGTGGTGGCCGTGCCGAAATCCACCACCAGGACAGGTCCGCCATAGACCCGATAGGCACCGACGCAATCGGCCAGGCAGTCCGCACCCAGGGAGCGGGGGTCGTCCAGGCGGATGTTCATGCCCGTCCTGACTCCGGGGCCGACCACCAGGGGCTCAATGCCGAAGAACTTGACCAGGCAGGCCTTGAGGGGGTGCATGACGTCCGGTGCGACCGAGGAAATCACGGCATCGTCCACATCCTCCGGCCGGTATCCGGCCATGGCCAGGTACTGGGTGAGCATGAGTCCGAACTCGTCGGCCGTATGATCCGTATGGGTGGTCAGGCGGTAGGAGTCCCTGACCTGGCCCCCCTCCATGAATCCGACCTCGATGTTCGTGTTGCCAATATCCACGGCCACCAGCATGCTCGTCTCCCTTGCCACTCGGTTGGATTCCCTGAACGGGTGCCGACCTCTTGGACGGCTTCATCCCCTGGTTCCGATTCCATCATAGGGGGACGGTGCGGTCATGTCGCCGCAATCCTGTTCCCGCCGGGTTTCGGGGCTATGCTGGTCAGTGGTGATCGACCAGTATGGCGGTCAACCGGAATTCGCAAGGAACACAGGTATGAGACCAGATGAACCCGGCGTGCATGCTCCTGGCAGCGCGACCGAAGCAGATAAAAACCATGACCCGCTAAGTCGGGGGACGGGTGCCGAGAGTCGTCCGGGCCCAAGCACCGATCCGACCCTGAACGAGGCGTACCGGCCCATGTCGTCCTACGGCAATCCTCTGCCCTGGAAACTGCTCAGCCTGGTCCTGGCGCTGGCCCTGATGGTCTCGCTCTGGACCGGTCATAGCGGGGGGCGCATGGACCGGACCAAGGGGGGCCTGGCCGATTCGATCAGCATCGGTTTGAAGCTGGCGCCCGGCAACCTGGACATCCGCAACCAATCGGGGACCGCCCTGGACCAGCTCCTGATTGGGAACGTCTATGAAGGCCTGGTCGCCCGGGACTCGAACAACAAGGTGATTCCCGGTCTGGCCAAGGACTGGGACATCTCCGAGGACGGGCTGGAGTACGTCTTCCACCTGCACAAGGGGATGCACTTTTCAAATGGCCACACCCTTGATGCGGATGACGTGGTCTGGTCCCTGCAGGAGCTCATGAACCACCACTACCAGGGCAGCGAAATGCTCAAGAACTACAGGTCCATCGAGCGGGTCGATGCCACAACGGTCAGACTGCGGCTGACCCGGCCATACCAATACCTGCTCTGGGAGTTGAGCGGACGGGCGGGATTGGTCTTCGACCGCCAGGCCACCTATGACATGAAGACCGCAGCCCAGGGATCAGGTCCCTATCTGATCGAGACCTTCCGCCCCAACGACTCGGTCCTTCTCAAGGCAGACCCCCACTACTGGGGGGACAGGAAACCCAAGACCAGGACCATCCGGATACGGTATCTGACCGATGACAATGCCGCCGTCAACGCCCTGCGAAGCGGGGATGTGCAGGCTCTGGCACCCATCACCGCCAATCTGGCCGGCTCCTTCCGGTCAGACCCTTCCTTCCAAGTTCGGACGGGGGAGGACACGGACAAGTTCGTCCTGGCCATGAACGGCAAGGGGGAGGCGACCTCCGATATCAGGGTCCGTCAGGCCATCCGGTATGCCATCGACCATGAGCAGCTGATTGCCTCCCGTGGCGGTGTCGACAAGGCCATGGGAGGGCCGATCCCCTCCCTGGACCCGGGATATGAGGATCTGACAGGCCTTTTCCCCCATGACCCCGACAAGGCCCGCCAGTTGCTGGGCGAGGCCGGTTACGGGCCGGGGCATCCTCTGCGATTGCGGTTGACGTATGCCAATACCTACGGAACCGAGCTGGGAGATCAGCTGCGCTCGCAGCTCAAGGTCGTCGGCATCGAGCTGGACGTCAGGGTGGTGGAGTTCTCGGTCTGGCTCCAGGATGTCCATGCCAACAAGAACTACGATCTCTCCCTGGTCGACCACGGTGAGAGTCACGATTTCTATCAATGGGCCACGCCGACCTATTACTACAACTACGATTCGCCCGAAGTGCGCCGGCTCTACGACCAGGCCATGGATACGGTCTCGCAGGAACGTTCGCAAGAACTTCTGACCCAGGCTGCGCGCAAGGTCAGCGAGGATGCTGCGGCCGACTGGCTCTTCAACTACCGGATCACCACAGCCTGGCATCAGGGTCTTAAGGGGTTCCCGGTCAATCTGAACCAGTCCCTCCTGCCCCTCTCGGACCTGACCTATCGGAGGGATTGATCATGATGCGATTCCTGGTCAGGCGCCTGGCCCTTTTTGCCCTGGCGCTGGTGTTCATCTCCATCCTGGTGTTCGCCGCGCTACGTATCCTGCCGGGCGATGTGGCATCCGTGATGGCCGGGCTGAATGCCCCTCCCGAGCGGGTGGAGATGCTGAGGCAACAGATGGGGCTGGATTATTCCTATCCCAGGCAATACCTGGATTGGGCGAACGGGCTGATTCATGGGGACCTTGGGCGGTCCCTTCTGACTGGTCGTCCGGTCGCCGCCCAGGTAGGGGAGCGGGCCCAGGTCACTTTTCCGCTCATCCTGTGCGGTCTGGTCGTCGCCCTTGCGCTGGGTATTCCCCTGGGTTGTGCCTCGGCCTTGGCACGGAGTCCGAGGATGAGGTCCATCAGCCATATGGTCGCCATCGTAGGGGGAGCCGTTCCGGCCCTCTGGTCCGGCCTGCTTCTCACCATGCTCTTCTCCAAGGGGGGCGGTCTGGTCGGTCTCCTTCCATCCCAGGGCTTCCCCATCCAGGGTTGGGGCCAGCCGGGACGGGCCCTGGAATCCCTCATCCTTCCTGCCCTGTCAACGGGCATCATCGTGGGTGCCGGCATTATGCGATACACGCGCTCCCTCCTGGGTGACATGCTCTCCTCCGGATATGTGGACATGGGTATGGCCTGTGGGATGACACGGACCCAGGCCGCCCTCCGTATCGGTCTGCGGGTGGCTTCGCCGCAGCTGGTTTCCGTTGTGGGGCTGACCATGGCCGAGATGATTACCGGGGTCATGGTCAGCGAGAACCTGTTCGCCCTGCCGGGGCTGGGTTCCATGTTGGTCACCGATGTCGGGAATCGTGATCTTCCGGCCGTCCAGTCGGAGCTCTTCCTCCTGGCGGTCTTTTTCCTGTTTCTGGGATTGCTGGTGGATGTTGCCCATAGATTGATTGATCCGCGGCTGCGAGGCGCGGTCAGGCAGGAGGTGGATGCCTGATGAAGGCGGAATATGCAGGCAAGGGACACTGTGGAAGGACCTCCGTCTTTCCCGGTCATCTGGGCTTTTCCGGACGGACCCGGGTTGTTCTGGGCACTATGTGGAAGAAGGCCTCGGGGCGGTATTCCCTGATTGTCCTGGTAATCTGGGCTCTTGTTTCCTTGATTTCCCGATTCTGGACACCGGTCCCTGTCTGGGCCACTGACGGCTACCGAATCTGGCAGACCCCAAATAGTGCCCATCTCCTTGGCACGGATGGCACCGGGGCCGACATCCTCTCCTGGTTGATGGCGGGGTCGGCGACCAACCTGGTCATCAGCCTCCTGTCGGTTCTCCTGTCGGGTGTGCTGGGGCTTGGCCTGGTCATGGCCATGGTTTCACGCCATTCGGGGTTTTCCCAGGCGGTCGTGGTCCTGGTGGATGCCTTGATTTCCCTGCCCACGGTCCTCCTGGCCTTGATTCTGGCGGTCCCCCTGGGGCCCAGTATGGCTGTCGTCATTGTGGCCTGCGGAATCGGCTACGGACTCAATCTGGCTCGAATCGTGCGACCGCAGGCCCTTCTGGTGGCAGGATCGGATTATGTGCAATCCGCCAGGCACAGCGGGGTGGGGTCTGTCAGGATATTCTTCACCCATCTGGTGCCCAATATTGTCCCGGTTCTCTGCGTTCAGCTCTCCATGTCGGCGGGGACATCTGTCCTGGCCGAGTCGGGTCTGACCTATCTTGGTGTGGGCGTTCCATCGGGTCTGCCATCTTGGGGGCACTCGCTGTCTACGTCGGTCAGGTTCATCGACATCTTCCCCCTGACCGTGGTCTGGCCCGGGCTGGTGGTCACCATGGTCGTGGTGGCTCTGAATCTCTTCGGTGATGCCCTGCGTGACGCCATCGATCCGGTCACCAACCCCGGCCTCAGGGCTGCCGTGGCCTCCGCCAACCGGCCCCTCCACCGGTCCAGGAGTTGGGAGGCCCCTGAAGGCTACGTCCATGCCGACTCGACCCCCAGGCCGGCCGTCCATGACGGGCGTGCCGACCACTCCTCCCAAGGAGGCTGTGATGTCGCTGAAGATTGAAGGTCTCACCATGTCCATCAACGGGCATTCCATCCTTGACGGGGTGGATCTCAAGGTGGCGGACGGGCAGCGGGTGGGACTGATCGGCTCCTCGGGTTCAGGGAAATCGATGATTGCCCGGAGCATCCTGGGGACCGCGCCCCTGACGGCATCCTTGTCGGGTTCCATCCTGGTAGACGGATTCCAGGTTGTGGGTTCGGATGATCTCTCACTAGCGGACATGCGTGGATCACGAGTGGGGATGGTCTTCCAGAACCCATCGACGGCCCTGAACCCGGTCAGGCCGGTCGGCACTCAAATCGAGCTCCCCCTTCGTCGTCACTACCGTCTGAATGCAGGGGAACGACGCAGGCGGGTCGCGGAGGTGCTGACTGAGGTCGGGTTGGATGAATCGTTGGCCGGCTCGTATCCGCATGAGCTGTCCGGTGGTCAGCAGCAGCGTGTGGCCATCGCCACGGCCCTGGTCACCAGACCGCGACTGATTCTGGCTGACGAGCCGACCACGGCCCTGGATGCCATCACCCAGCGGCAGATTGTGGACCTCCTGGTCTCCCTGGCCGAGAGGAGCGGGGCCTCCCTCCTCTTCATCACCCATGACTTCTCCGTCCTGACCAGGGTTGCCGATTACTGCTACATCCTGGATGCCGGTCGTGTGGTCGAAGAGGGAGAAACCCGAAGTGTCCTGTGCAACCCCTCCAGCCATCAGGGCATGGCCCTGGTGCAGGCGGCCAAAGAGCTGACTCTCGGTACGGGTGAGAGCGGACTCGGCGATAAGCCCGAACCCGGGCCAGGTATCGCTGTGGTCCCGGTCGGGGAAGGAGACAGCCGTGGACAGGCATGAAAGAGCGGGCTTGTCAGGTATGGCAGATTCCGAGGTTGTCAGGTCTTCGCCCTCTGTCTCCTCCACTCCTGATCCGATTCTGGTTGGGAGCGGGCTGACCAAGACATATCCCTCGGTCGGTCATGGGAAGGTCGGGAAGGCCGCGGTGTCGGGAATCGATGTCTCCCTCTCCCCCGGGGAGTGTCTGGCGGTCATCGGTGAGTCAGGTTCGGGCAAGACCACCCTCTCCCGCCTTCTTCTGGGCCAGTTGAGGCCGGATGCGGGACAGGTGACATACCGGGGGGTGCCCGTCCAGGATGGGTCGTCGTCCGCCAGGTCCCTCGCCCGGGACTCCGCCCTCGTCTTCCAGAACCCCTTCACCTCCCTTGATCCCCGGTGGACCATCGGCCGCTCGGTTGCGGAACCCCTTCTGGCTGCGGAAAGGAGGGATGGTGGGCCCGGCTGGGGTCGCCGTCGTGTCGAAGAGAACGTCGTCGATGAGGTTGCCGATGTCCTGTCCCGGGTGCGGCTCGATCCGGCCCGGGTCATGGCCGCCTACCCGGCGGACCTTTCCGGTGGACAGGCCCAGAGGGCTGCCGTGGCTAGAGCCTTGATCGCGAAGCCGCGAATCCTTCTGGCCGATGAACCGATGAGCGCCATTGATGTTTCGGCCAGGGTGGGGATTCTTCACACGCTCCAATCGGTCATGGCCGAGTCCAGGCAGCAGTCCGGTTCATCCGACGCGATGGCGATGATTATCATCTCCCACGACCTGGGCGTGGTCCAGCACATAGCGGACAGGGTCATGGTGCTCAGTCGGGGAGTGGTTGTGGAGGAGGGGCCTGTGGAGGCCATACTTGCCCATCCCGGAGAGTCCTATACCCGGCAGCTCGTTGCTGCGGCGACCATGTGATTGTCTCCGCCCGAGATTCCGTCCATACGTGAGTTGGCGGGACGCTGGCGGGCAGCCGCTCAGGGATCCGTCCCGATGGAGGTTGACCACATGGTCATTTCGCCCACTGCGTCACTCCCGGCGAGGCAATAGACTGGAGAATCATGGTGGACATAGAGGATGCAGGACGGGCGCTGAAGCGATATTTCGGGTATGAGTCCTTCAGGCCGGGTCAGGGGGACCTGGTCAAGGCCATCCTGGGTGGGCAGGACTGCCTGGGTGTTATGCCGACCGGGGCCGGCAAGTCCATCTGTTATCAGATTCCAGCCACCCTGCTGGATGGTTTGACCATCGTCATATCGCCCCTGGTCTCCCTGATGAAGGATCAGGTGGATGGGCTGGAGGATGCCGGCATTCAGGCTTCATTCGTCAACTCCACCCAGGATATGGATGAGCAGGCCCTCGCTCTGGCCCGGGCGGCACAGGGGCGGAGCAAGATCCTGTATGTGGCCCCCGAACGGTTGGACGCCCCCAGGTTCAGGGACTTCGCCCAGCGTGTGAGGATATCCCTACTGGCTGTGGACGAGGCCCACTGTGTATCCCAGTGGGGACAGGACTTCCGTCCCTCCTACCTGGGTATCGGCGACTTCATCAGGTCCCTTCCGCAGAGGCCGACGGTTGCGGCCTTCACCGCCACGGCCACCGAGAAGGTGCGTCGCGACATCGTATACATGCTGGGCCTGAACGACCCTTATGTGGCGGTGACGGGGTTCGATCGTCCCAACCTCTTCTTTGATGTGATCAAGCTGGAGACCAAACACAAGAACAGTTGGGTTGCCCGGTACGCCCGGAAGCACCAGGACGAATCGGGCATCGTCTACTGCGCCACCCGTAAGGAGACCGAAGCCCTGGCCGATGACCTGACCAAGGTCGGCATTAGTGCCGTCAGCTACCACGCAGGCATGGATGCCCAGGACAGGGAGCGAGCGCAACGGGACTTCGTCAACGACAAGGTGCAGGTGGTTGTAGCCACCAACGCCTTCGGTATGGGCATTGACAAGTCCAATGTGCGATATGTGATACACCACAATATGCCGGAGAGCATCGAGGCTTACTACCAGGAGGCGGGCAGGGCCGGACGCGATGGGGAGCCCGCCAGATGCTCCCTGCTCTGGAATGAGAGTGACATAGTCACGCGCAGGCGGCTGCTCGACATGGACAGCGGGAATGACCGCCTGACCGGTGACCAGGCCGAAGCGGTCCGGGCCGAGCACCGGCGTCTGCTCAATGTCATGATCGGATACTGCCGGACCACCGGCTGCCTGCACCAGTACATGCTGCGGTACTTCGGTGAGGAGATGGCACAGGCCGCCGCCGGTCCGTCGCCTGCCGCCGCCGACAAGGGGGAATCCGCCCAGGTCGGACGCTCCGGAGCGGGGAGCGAGGAGGGTGAAGAAGGGTCAGGCCAGGATGGTTGCCGTAATTGCTCCAACTGTCTGAGCACCTTCGAGACCATCGATGTCAGCGACGTGGCCCGCGCCATCAGCAGGTGTGTGCATGATGTCAACCAGGGGTTCGGATCGGGGAAGATCACCCAGATACTGCGGGGGTCGCGGTCGCAGGACCTCCTTCGGCGTGGACTTGATCGATGCCCCAGCTACGGGGCCCTTTCCTCAGTTCCGGAGGCGCGAATCCGCGATGTGCTCAACCAGATGGCCTCGGACGGGTACCTGAATATCACCGAAGGCCGGTTGCCCATGGTCCACTTCGGCCCCAAGGCCGCGCAGACGGTCGCTCCCCACTTCCACTATGAAATCAAGCGGACGGAGCGGAGGGGAGTGGCTGTTGCCGTGGACGACCAGGATACCGGCAGGGTCCACGGCGCCGGCTCCTCCTTGGGCGATGCCCCCTCCTCGATGATGGGGGAGGACGGCCTCGACCAGGCCGGGGTCGGCGATGTCAGCCCCGCTGATGAAGAACTCTTCCAGAAGTTGCGCGATCTGCGAACCGTCATAGCCAGGGAAATAGGGAAACCTCCCTACATCGTCTTCTCCGACAAGGCCTTGCGAGATATGTGCCGGCTCCGTCCCACCGATGATGCGGCCTTCCTGGCGGTCAACGGTGTGGGGCAGCACAAGCTGGAGCAGTATGGTACCCGGTTCATGAAGGCCATCGCCGATTTCTCCACCGAAGGCGGGGTTGAGGGTTAAGAGACGCAGAGATGGACGAAGAGGCAGATAGACCGGTCGGCCTACCATGAAACGTATACGATTTCATCAGACTCGCCTTCCATTTGGGGGCGGCTGGCAGGAAAGGAAACGAATATGGACGACAAGCCTGTAGTCGAGAGCTTCGAACTTGACCACACCAAGGTCAAGGCCCCCTATGTCCGTCTGATTGACGAGGAGGAGGGCCCCAAGGGCGACATTATCTCCAACTATGACCTGCGCCTGGTCCAGCCCAACGAGAACGCCATACCGACCGGAGGCCTCCACACCATCGAGCACACCATCGCCGTGCTGTTGCGTGAACGGATTCCCGGCTACATCGACTGCTCACCGTTCGGTTGCCGCACTGGATTCCATCTCCTGGCCTGGGGTCGTCATTCCACCGAGGAAGTCGCCAAGGCGCTGAAGGAGTCCCTGGAGTTCATCGCGGAGAAAGCCACCTGGGATGATGTGCCCGGCACGGAAATCACCTCCTGCGGCAACTACCGTGACCATTCCCTCTTCTCCGCCAAGCAGTGGAGCCGTGACATCGTGGACGCCGGTATCAGCTCCGACCCCTACGATCGCAAGCTGGTCTGACTTCGACAGTGATTTGATTCCGGGACCATCGACGGTCCCGGTTTTTTTTATGGCTGATGACAGATATGGGGTATGCCTCTTCGCACTGCGCTAAGCCGGAGTATGCGGTTGCGGGCTTGTTCTGAATGCCGGTCATTCCAGGTCTTTCCGCAGGACATTGGAACACGGAATGAGCCGGACTATTCCCCGATTCGCTCAATGCGTAGTGGTTTTCCCGCGACGTGCCATTGGTTACACTCGTACATCGGCAAAGCGCAGGGGCCTGGAAACCCCTGCCTCTCAGGTTAGGAAAGAGGTGCCAAGAGTGCGCAGGTACGAAATGGAAACGGCTCGTTGGATTCGCCATGCCACCATGGATGACTTCGATGCCATCATGTCGGTCTATGCCTATGCCCGCAAAAAGATGGCCGAAACAGGCAACCCACGCCAGTGGGGCGACAAGTATCCGTTGCCCGAACGTATCCAGGCGGACATCGAGGGAGGGCACACCCTCCTCCTGGTGGATGACGCGGCGGCCCTGGCCGACCCTCCCGAGGATCCGAACTACCCGGAACCTGAGCTGGACGAGCATCGCGGCGAGCACGAGCGCATCATCGGTGTCTTCGCCATCTTCCATGACGAGGATCCTGACTACAGGGTCATCGACGGGGAGTGGTTGGATGACCAGCCCTACACCACCATCCACCGGGTGGCCTCCTCCGGTCTGGGACGTCATGCAGCCCACGACCTGCTGAGCTGGAGTATGCGCCATTTCGAGAACGTTCGTGCTGATACCGGAATGAAGAACTATGCCATGCAGCACATCCTTGAGACCCACGGATTCACCAAGTGCGGAAACATCGTCATGCCGCAGAACAAGGATATCGACCAGGTGAGGCTTGCGTATCAGCGCCATGACGTTACGGACGGCACCGCCTGTGGTCCGAAGGACACAGCCAGGCAACTGCTTTCCGTATAAACGAAGGCAGCAAGGATGATGTGCCGTTCATGCCCCGATAAGCGGAAGTCGTGGACGGTGTAAAGCAAGAGAATCACGGTCCCCCCTCCTCTCCCGGAGGGTCTGTGGTCCACGGGACGGCAAGTGCCGGTATGGTCAGGGTATGGACCATGCCGGCACGTTTTGACTCAGGCCTGTCGCACAATGGTCCCATGAGTTTGAATGCAGCACCGTCCTGGGACTTCTCTTCGGATGCCGGCCGAGATAACTACGAGAAGGCCCTGGAGGCTTATCCCGGCCAGGTCATCGTCGACCTTGCAACCCTCAAGGCCAACATGGGGGAGCTGGTCAGCAGGGTCGGGGAGTCCGGGTCCGGTGCGCAGGTCATGGGTGTGGTCAAGGCCGATGCTTACGGTCACGGTCTGATACCGGCCGCCTTGGCCGCGCTCGCGGGAGGTGCCACATGGCTCGGAACCGCCCAGCCCCGTGAGGCCCTTCATCTTCGGAGGGCGGGTATCGGTCCGGACAGGTGCCGGATACTGACCTGGATGTACAACGTCGACAAGGCCCCCCTGGATGACCTCATTCGCGCCGACATCGATCTGGCTGTCGGTTCCCTGCACATCATCGATCGGGTGGAGGAGGCGGCCAGGCGGGTCGGCATGCCGGCCAGGATACATGTGAAAGTCGATACAGGCTTCGGCCGTAATGGGTTCACGCCGCAAACCTTCGACTCGGCCCTGGAAGAGCTGGGCCCCCTGGCTGCCGAGGGTGTCCTCGACGTCGTCGGGCTCTTCAGCCACTTGGCAGTGGCCGATATGCCGGACGTCCCTGAGTTCGTTGCCTCGACCGATGCTCAGATCGCCTTCTTCGAGGAGTTCGTCCGTCGCCTGACCGCGGCTGGAATGAGGCCGATGATTCGTCATCTGGCCAATACCGCCGCAACCCTGAGCCGTCCCGATATCCACTACGAACTGACCCGCCCTGGTATCGGTATGTATGGGTACGAGCCTGACCCATCCATGGGCAGGTCCGCTGACTATGGTCTCAAGCCCGCCATGACCCTCCAGGCTCAGCTGAGTACGGTCAAGGATCTGGAGGCCGGGCACGGGGTCTCCTACGGTCGCACCTATTTGACCAGCTCCGATACCTCCACGGCCATCCTGCCCCTGGGGTACGCGGATGGCATTCACCGATCCGCATCAGGATTCGATGTCGAGGGTTCCACCGGAACCACCCACCAAGGTGGTCCGGTTCGACTGATGACCAAGCAGGGGCCACGTCTTGTGCGCGTCTCGGGTCGGGTCTGCATGGACCAGTGCGTGCTGGACCTGGAGGGAAAAGCCTCGACCCTGGGGGTTGAGGAGGGTGACACGGTGGTCCTGTTCGGACCCGGGAGGGGTGAGCCCTTCTGTGAGCCCACTGCCGACGACTGGGCCAGGGCGGCGGGGACCATCAGTTATGAGATCTTCACCTGTCTGCGCAACCGGATACCCCGACTCTATCTGCATGCCTCCGAAGTCATCCGCCCTGAGGATATGCACCTCTTGGACCCGGACACCGTCCTCTGAGGCTTACCGTCATGCCTGATGATCCGGCTCGAATCTCCCACCTGGGAAAGATGACCAGCCGGTGGTGTCCGGGGCGGATCGATTGTTGCTGAGCCATCCTGATTTGGTGAGATGTCCCACACTCCTTACCCGGACGGGAGAATCGTTCCCTGATATCCTTGCCAAGCTCCCGTCTGCGTGATGAGATGAGGACATGAGCACATATGCAGGTAAGGAACCAAGCAGCATTTCGTACACAGCGGTTGCCGACATCACCGGAGGCCGTAATGGGCATGCGGTCAGTCACAACCCTGATCTCACCCTGGACCTGGACACTCCCAAGGCCATGGGAGGCCAGGAAAACGGAACCAACCCCGAGCAGCTATTTGCCATAGGGTGGGGTGCGTGCTTCCAGGGCGCCATGGGACTGGCCGGCAAGGAACTGAGGGTGGCGGCCACCAAGCTGGCCCAGAGCAAGGTCAGGGTCCATATCTCCCTGGGTGACGAGGGTGAATCCTTCGGCATCAAGGCCAGAATCGAGGTGGCCCTGCCCGGCATTGACAAGGAGACGGCCCAGCGCCTGGTTGACAGGACCCAGGAACTCTGCCCCTATTCCAAGGCCACAGCGGGCAATGTTCCCACTGAACTGGTGGTCGTTGATTCGCTGGACTGAATTCTGGGACTGATCAAGACCCCCAAGTTTCAAAGTACCCAGTAATGGACGGCGGCCCCGCCTTTCGGCAGGTAGCCCTCGCCAAGGGAGCGCCATCTGGTTCTGGAGTTGTGGTTCCCGTACCGGATGGGGGACAATTGGAACATCGGTAGGGGATTGGGCAGGTGATGTTTCTGCCGGCTCGCAAAAGATTGACGGTTGTTTTGGTTCGGAAGGAGGCCCACCCAGATGGCAATCAGTGGAAGGCAGCGCCTCAGTGATGAGGGCTACACGGCCTTCGATGAGGAGCGCTGGGCTCCGGAGCCTCCAAAATCCAACTCCCGTACAGCCTTCGAGCGTGATCGTGCCAGGCTGGTCCATTCCTCCGCCCTGCGCCGCCTTGGAGCCAAAACCCAGATTCTGGTGGCGGGAACCGATGATTTCGTCAGGACCCGTCTGACCCATACTCTGGAGGTCGCCCAGATAGGGCGCCAAATCGGCACCATGCTGGGTTGCGACCCCGATGTGGTCGATTGTGCCTGCCTGGCGCACGATTTGGGTCACCCGCCCTTTGGGCACAACGGGGAGCGGGCGCTTTCCTCCATCGCCTCCTCCATCGGGGGATTCGAGGGAAACGCCCAGACCATGCGACTCTTGACCAGACTGGAACCCAAGGTCTTTCATCCTGATGGCCGCAGTGCCGGTGTCAACCTGACCAGGGCGGCCCTGGATGCCGCCGTCAAGTATCCCTGGACCTTGGCCGACGCGGCCAAGCATCCCAAGGGGGAGCGGTCTGCCAAGTACTGTGTCTATCCCGATGATGAGGAGGTCTTTGCCTGGCTCAAGCGGGACGCGCCCGTCAATACGACACCGATGGAATGCCAGGTCATGGATCTGTCCGACGACATCGCCTACAGCGTGCATGATGTGGAGGATGCCATCGTCATGGGCTCATTCGATCCACTTGCCCTGGCCGACCCGAGGGTCATGGATGGGGTGGTCGCTGCTGCTCGGTCCTGGTACGGTGAGCGCTGGGATGCGGATTTGCTTGTGCAGGCCTTGGGGAGAATGAAATCCATGCTTCCCCTGCATTTCAACGGTTCGCGTCGGTCCCTGGCCCAGCTCAAGAACATGACCAGTGCCCTGATAGGACGGTTTGCGGGGTCCGTTGAGGCCGCCACCCGCCAGGAATATGGGCAAGGCCCTCTTACGCGATATTCGGCCACTGTAGTCATCCCTGAGGGAACATCCTACGAAATCGTGGCGCTGAAGGGGATCGCCGTCTACTTCGCCATGGAACCCAGGGAACACGAGCCCTTCCATGAAGAACAACTGAAAATCATCACCGACTTGGTGGAGGTGATGATGGCTGATTCTCCCAACCCCTCGGATGCGCTGGAAACGGTCTTCCTGGAGGACTGGGTTGAAGGCTGGATCCGACTATGAACGTCTCCGCGTGGCTGTCGATCAGGTGGCCTCGCTGACCGATGGTTCGGCCCTGTCGCTCCATTCCATCATCTGCCAATAGGTTCGACAGGCCAGGGACCCCTACTGTTTCCCTGTCTGATCGAATCAGTTCCCGCGCCACGGCTAGGCTGGAGTATATGCCAGGACTGATCAAGAAAGACGACATCGAGAAGGTGCGGGCCAAGGCCGACCTGTATGAAATCGTATCCGAGAGCGTGACCTTGAAGCCCTCGGGTTCGGGAACATACGTGGGTCTGTGCCCCTTCCACGATGAGAAGTCCCCCTCCTTTTCGGTCCGACCCTCCATGGGGGTCTGGCATTGCTTCGGTTGCGGCTTGGGTGGGGATGTCTTCACCTACGTCGAGCGGGAAGAGAACGTAGAGTTCGGTGATGCGGTTGAAATCCTGGCGGACAAGTACCACATCGAGCTTCACTACGACAATGACCGCAGGGAACAACGGAAGGGGTCCAAGAGGGCCCGCCTGCTGGAGGCCAACGAAGAGGCCCAGCGGTTCTTCGTCTCACAGATCATGACCAAGGAGGCCCTGGCCGCCCGCAAACTCCTGGCAGGACGAACCTTCACCCAGGCCGACAGCACCCATTTCGGGTGTGGCTACGCTCCTCGCGGCTGGGACAACCTCGTTCGTCACCTCTCCACCAAGGGATTCACTCAGCAGGAGATGCTGGATGCGGGACTGGCCAGACAGGGGCAGCGCGGTATCTATGACTACTTCCGCGGCAGGGTGACCTGGCCCATTCGTGACTCGACGGGCCGCACTCTGGGGTTCGGAGCCCGCAAGCTCTTCGAGGACGACAGCATCGGCGCCAAGTACATCAACACCCCCGATACCCAGCTCTACCGGAAGAACCAGGTTCTCTACGGTATCGACCTGGCCAAGGATGCCATCGTCAAGAAGCGCCAGGTGGTCATCGTCGAGGGGTACACCGATGTCATGGCCTGCCACCTTGCCGGTGTCGATACTGCTGTGGCCACCTGCGGAACGGCCTTTGGCGAGGACCATGCCAAGATAGTCCGCCGGCTCATTTCCGACGATGCCCTGGGGGCGATTCAGCTGGTGGGGCCCGTCCGGGGCTCCCGTGTGGTCTTCACCTTTGACGGGGACGCAGCGGGGCAGAAGGCCGCCCTCCACGCCTTCGGGCTTGACGGCAGCTTCCTCACCCAGACCTTCGTGGCTGTGGCGCGGGACAACCTGGATCCCTGTGATCTGCGTATCCAGCATGGAGATCAGGCCGTCAAGTCCCTGGTGGATGAGGCGAGGCCCCTCTATGATTTTGTGATTGATTCGGCCGTTGATATGTTCGATACCCAATACACGACCGGGCAGATGGGGGCGGTCAAGGCCGTGGCGCCTATCATCGCCCAGATCAGGGACCGGTCGCTGGTGGGCATCTATACCCGGAAGGCTGCACGCAGAATCGGTGTGGATCTGGACCTGCTTCAACAGGAGGTCAGTGCCGCTCGGCGGAGTATGCGCATACACGACCAGAGCGCCTATGCGATCAGGCAGTCCCGGTACGGCAATGCCGGAAGGGAACCGTCCGACCGTAATCCCTATGAGGAGTCTGCGCGTCGCCGGGAGCTGGAGAAGAAGGATGCGGCCGACCAGGGATACTACAGGATTGACGATTCCGTTTTTATCTGCGAGCAGCAGTTCATGGGCCTGTTGATTCAGATACCTCGCGCCGTCAATCGTGATGTGTATAGCCAACTGAGCGTCGACAGCTTCGTGGTTCCCATCTTCCGCACCCTCTATCAGGCCGTGGAAGCCGCAGGCGGGCTGCCAGCCGCAGACACCCCACAGGGTCTGTGGATGCACAATCTGAGCAAGGAGGCTGGGCCCTTGCTGGAGTCCGCCATCAATGAGCTGGCGGTCATGCCCCTGCCCTTGGCTGCTCCCGACAAGGATGCGCAGTCTCCGGTATCGGGCCGCGTCGGTCCTGCCGGTGGTCCGGGTGCCGGTCAGGAAGCGGAGCCTGCCGCAAACGCTGCGGCCATACAGCTCAGAGAGGCCACCGCAGAAGAGCGGCAATACGCCTCGGAACTTCTGGCCAGGCTTCTTGATGCCACCTATATGCGGTTGATTTCCGCCGCCCGTCACCAGATGAACCGACTTCCGGATGGTCAGGAGAAGTTCGACCTTCTGGGCAAGATCACCGAGTATGAAACCCTCCGTAAGGAACTCAGCAACCAGGTGTTCGGCAACGTCAACTGACTGAGGAATGGTAGTGGTCCGGTTTGCATCCTTGCTTGAAAAAGGGAGCGGACCGGGTCCGGGGTGGTGGTGAGTCCTGTCGATAAGCTGTCAGTATGGAAAACGACTGGCAGAGCGAAGTGCCTATATCCGGCGGCGAGGCTGTAGAAGCATGTGAAATCTCCGATTCGCCAAGGGGCGGTACCCGCTGCTCTGGCAGGATGGACGGGGATGGGCTCCCTCTGGCTGTCTTCTGGGATATGGACGGTACCCTCATTGATTCGGAGCCTTACTGGCACCAGGTGGAGATAGAGCTGACGCAGCAGTATGGCGGGTACTGGAACGACGAGATGGGGTGGCAGGTGTCAGGGAAACCGCTTCCCCAGGTTGCGCGCCTTCTCAGGGAGCATGGGCTACAGGTTCCCGAGGAGGATATCCCCGGTATGCTCATCGACGGTGTCGCCCGCAAGGAGCAGGAACGCATGCCTTGGATCAGTGGGGTGTTCGACCTCTTGGAGGCCCTGTCGCAATCCGGCGTCCCCTCTGTCCTGGTCACCACATCACCGCGGCGCATGGCCCGGGCGGTGGTTGAGCAGGCGCCCCGAGGTGCATTTGTGGACTTCGTCTGTGGCGATGATGGGCTGGCCCAGAAACCTGATCCGGCCCCTTATCTGCATGCGGCGAAACTTGTGGGTATAAAAGAAGCCGATTGCCTGTCCGCCTGCATCGCCTTCGAAGATTCGGCGACGGGCCTTCGCTCGGCGGTCGCTTCCGGTGTCACAACGATCGCCTTCACCGGAGTCACCCCCAATCCACTTGTCGATGGCCCGCAATTCGCCTCCATTGACAGCTACGTCGGCCTCGGCCCGAACGATCTGGGTGCCTTCGTGGCAGGCAGGGGTTCCGGGCTGCATCCCTGACCGGGTGACAGCAAGGCCTGATGGACGGATCTGCAGGTCCATCACCTTCTGCAACCAACTGTTTCCGCATCGCCCTGGGACCGGCTCTGGCCCTGGGGTAGACTGTCTCGGGCAAGCTGAGATTGGAGAAGGTGATGAGCGAGGGGAAACGGACGTCGGGGGACGTGTCGGGCAGGGTGTTTACCCGTCGGAATCTGGGTATTCTTGCAGGAATCATGGCCTTGGCGGTCATGTCGCGGTTCGATTCCGTCATCTCGCCCTCGGTCGCAGCCATCCAGGCCTCCTTCCCTCACGCCGACCCATCCACGGTGGAATCGGTGGTGTCGGTAGGGGCGTCGGCCGCGATCGTTTCCGCCCTCCTCTTTGGTCAGCTCATGACCTGGATGAGGTTCAGGACCGCCGGTTGCATCAGCTGTTTCTGCATCGCTCTAGGCGGGTTGCTTCCCCTGTTCATCCATGACAACGTCAACCAGCTTCTCGTCTTCGCCCTGGTGGTTGGGTTCGGTGTGGGCATCACGACGACGATCCTTCCCAGCCTTTCGGCGCGCTTCTTCAGGGGGGATCGGCTGGCCGGACTCATGGGGGTGGTTCTGGCTGTCCAGGATGGTTCATCCATGCTCATCCTTGCTCTGGGCGGTTTCCTGGCCAAGGGCGGGTGGCTCCATAACTACTGGTTGTATCTACTTGCCCTGCCTGCCCTGATCATGGTCTTCTTCCTGGTTCCCAATGTGGGCACGGTCGAGGAGGACGAAACGGAAACCTACCATTCGGATTCCCCCACATCCGAAGTTGGACAGCAATACTGGTGGGGTATCGTCTCCTGCGTACTGATAGGATTCCTCAGCATCTTTTTGGTGGCCGTTCTTTACAACAAGCTGGCGGTCTACATAACCCGTTACGGCCTGGGAGATACCGGTGCGGCAGGTCTGGCATTGATGTTCAATACGGGGTCGTCCGTCGTGATAGGTCTCAGCATCAACGGGATCCGGCGTCTGCTCCGCGAATGGACGATTCCCGCCGCCTTTGCCCTGATGTCCGTGGGTGCGATCCTCTTCCTGGTCACCCGCTCATTCCCCCTGGTCTGTCTGTCCGCCTTCCTGGTGGGGTCGGGCAGTGCCATCATCATGGCCACCTGCCCCTTCCTTCTGTCCAATCTGACCTCTCCCAGGCGGTACCCGCTGGTGATGGGTATCTTCTCGGCCACCACCAGTCTGGGATTCACCACGTCTACCTGGGCCTTCAAGGGTCTTTCCGGACTTTTGGATCTGAATCCGGTGACCGGCAGCTTCGCCGGTATGCTCGTGATTTCCCTGGTGGCGGCGGTCATCCTTGCGGCAACGCGGTTCCAGAGGCGTATGGAGACCCACTTCATCAAAGGGTGAGTCGGTTCAAGGACGCAGTAAACCGGAGTGCCCGGAATGACCGTGGACGGGTCCGGTTCGACGTCTCAATCCTTGTCGATGGCCTTGTTGGAAGTCTGCACCTCCAGGAGGCATCCTTTCGGGGAGGCGAAGGGCTCCAATCGGGTCCTTGTCCGAAGTCCCCTGCCTGCCATGATCCCCTGGATCATGCCCAGGTGGATGGTGCAGATGATGGGGTGGGCTAGGGCGTCATCCATGAAGGGGCAGGCCGTCAGATAGCAGCTTCGTTGATCTTCTCCGATGGGTTCCGGCCTGAACCCCAGGTTCTCCAGGACGTTCAGTGGCGGTCCGGAAGGGTTTGACGGTGAAGATCCGCCGGCTGATCGGTGTTCCCGATTGGACAGGTGCCGGCCCCAGGTTCTCCCTGCTTCAAGGGCGGACTCGACTCTGGCCTGAGGGTCGGCGATGGATGATTCCAGGGCTATGCAGAGCGAGGCAATCATGTCCTCCCTTGCCTGCTCCTGGTCTGCCGGAGTGTAGATGATACTCGGCCTTCCGCGGCCGCTCTTGTGGCTGTTCGGAGAATTCGCTCCGGCGGTCTCCGCTTGGTGGCGAATCAACCTGCCCTGCTTCACCAGATGTTCGAGATGGAAGCGGGCTGTTGTCGGATGGATGCCGAAGATCATCCCGACTTGATATGCGGAGAGGCCCGGGGCGCCGGAGCGGGTTTCCCTCTGAATGCGGTCGAGGATTGCGGAACGCAGAGCTTCCCCGTTTCGTCGTTTGGCGGGGGTCTCGTTTCCGCTGGAAGGGGTTTGAATTTCCTGACTCATCGATTAAATTGTATAACTATCCAATTAAATATGAAACCACGGCAAGGTGGTCGATTCCATGCAGGATGACAAGACGACGCGCAGGACCGGAGACAAGGCTGCCCTGCCCAAAGCAAGGATTGCTCTCCTGGTCGGTGCGGGACTGGCGGCCCTTCTCGGTCTGGTTGCGGCGCTGATTCGTGCCGACCTGATTCATCCCTCCGGCAGGGTCCCCCTGGCTGACCTGCATGGAGGCTTGATGGTCTACGGGTTTCTGGGCTCGGCCATAGGCCTGGAACGGGCAGTGGCCTTTCGCTCTGGCGGTCCCGGCAAGCCGCGCTGGGGATTCCTGGCTCCGGCCATGGGTCTGCTTGGATCGCTCCTGGGCATCATGGTCCTGGTGGCTTCCGCTCTGGGTGCCCAGTCCGGGGTTCTCAGGATTGAGCTCTTGGCAGGTATTCCCTGGACCCTGTCCATGTTGGCCTTGACGGCTGTGTATGCGGCCATATGGCGCCGTCAGGCATCGGCTGAAGTGCTGATACAAACGCTTGCGTCCTTGTTGGGTCTGGTCGGGGCCGCCGGTTGGGTGGCTGGATTGGACTCCGCCGTTCTTTCTCCCTCCTGGTTGCTCTTCCTGGTACTGACCATAGTGGGGGAGCGGGTTGAACTGGCCAGGGCCGCTTTTTCGAGTGTTCGTCTGGAATCGGGGATACTCGGTTTGAGCCTCCTGCTGGTGCTGATGTTGCCTGCCCAGTGTATGGCTCCCCAGGTTGGGTATCCGCTTCTGGGATTGTCCCTGGCCCTGCTTCTTCTGGTTATGGCTGGTCACGATGTGGCCAAAACCACCTTCCGACATGGTGGACTGCCTGGATTCATGGGAACCTGCATGATGTCCGCCTACGGATGGGGTCTGCTGGCGGCTCTGATCTGGATGGTCGCCCCGTTGGATTCGCAGACCTATTGGGGAGACATGGCTCTGCATGCCCTGGCCATAGGGTTCATCCTGACCATGGTCATCGCCCACGTGTGTATGATCGTCCCCTCGGTCATCCGCAGGCCCCTGCCCTTCCACCCATTGCTCTGGGTGGCCTGGGGATTCATGCAGGCCGGACTCCTCATTCGGCTCCTGGGTACCATTCGGCTCTTCACGCCCATGTGGAAGGTGGGGAATGCCCTGAATGTTGTGGGGATGCTGGCCATGATGATGACCGTGGTCTACCTGGCCGCCTGCGGGAAACGGATTCTGGCATCCAAGCGGCAGCACCGCCGGCAGGGTGAGGATTCGGTAGACGGAATGCCCGAGGCGATTGTGCTGCGCAACGATTTGGTCCTTACCGCCATTACCGTCCTGCTCCTGGTCGCTGGAATGGTTCTGATGGTGATTCGTCCCGGGCTGGTCAAGTCGGCAGGAGACACATCCGGTATCGGGAACAGTTCTGTCCACGCGGTGGAATACGGCGTGATGCCGGCGGAAAACGTCAAACCCACCGGACATGTCACCCAGGTGACGGTGGGGGTGAAGGGTATGGCTTTCGTTCCTGACGCAATCACCGTGCCGGCAGGCGACCGTCTGGTCGTAGACTTCCGCAACACCGGCGACCAAAGGCATGATCTGGTTTTTGCGAACGGTAAGGAGACAGGTGTGGTTCCTGTCGATGGGGCCGCGCGTATCGATGTTGGCGTAATCGGGGCCGATACCCTTGGCTGGTGCTCCCTGGCGGGGCACCGTCAAATGGGTATGGAGCTGAAGGTCAGGGCCAAGGGGGCGGCATCCACGGCCGGCGACCACCACATGGAGGGTATGGCGGCGATGGGGTCTGGTGATGTTGCGGACTCTTCCGTTCCGACAGCCGCCAAGCTCAAGGCCCAGGCTGAGAAGTCCAATCCCGCATCAGCGGCCCTTACGCCCCTGAAGGACGGAAACCGGGCGGGAGTCCGGCAATATGTATTGGGCATCAAGGAGCGCAAGGAAAAGGTGGCTCCCGGGCTCGAACGGACTGTGTGGAGCTTCGATGACGCCGATGACCCACGTGATTCGGATTCGCGCCCCCGCGCCCAGGGACCGGTACTCAGGGGGCATGTGGGCGACACCTTCGAAGTGACCGTTCGAAACAAGGGCAGTATGAGCCACTCCATCGATTTCCATGCCGGCCCCGCTGTGCCGCAGGTCATGATGCGCAACATCGAGCCTGGCAAGGACCTTCGGTACACCTTCAAAGCAGAGCACGCGGGTATTTGGATGTACCACTGCAGCAGTGAACCCATGTCCAACCACATAGCCAACGGTATGTATGGGGCGGTGGTCGTGGATGATGGCACCCTGCCGGCCGTTGATGCCGAGTATGTCCTGGTACAGTCGGAAACATATCTGGGTGCCAAGGGTGGAACGGCCGATTCCGTCAAGGTGGCGTCCATGAACCCCGACATCATGGCCTTCAATGGTCGGGCATTCCAATATGACGCCCACCCGCTCGGGCTCAAGGCTGGCGAACGGGTCCGCATATGGGTGCTGGACGCCGGTCCCAATCAGCCCCTGGCCTTTCATGTGGTCGGTACCCAGTTCGATACGGTCTGGACCGAGGGGCATTATCTGATTGGCGGAACGGCTGCTGCAGACCCATCAGTATCGGCCTCTGCCGGGGCCCAGGTCCTGCCCCTCTTGCCCGCCCAGGGCGGCTTCGTGGAATTCAGGGTTGACCAGCCGGGTGACTACCCCATGGTCAATCACACAATGAGCCTGGCCGAAAAGGGCGCACACGGACTCTTGCGGGTCTCATGAGCGATGGCAGCGTAATCGCGTATCGATGATGCCGCTTGGTGGAGCCGAGATTCCATCTCGATAGTGGGTTCTTGGTTGATGTTGTATTCGAGAGAATTTGTGTTTGCGGCAGATTGGTCATCTTGTTTTGAGGGTTGTGAAATTACCCGTTCGTGAGATTGCAGTTGGGAAGGTCCCAGAGTTACAGCGGAATCCCATTTTCCGTTGCTAAGCGCATAATTAATATATGACTGCTGAGACTACGGAGCCAATTATCGTAAACCTGCCATATGGCAGATGTGAATCGGATTCCTTCCGATCGGCTGTCCAAAACCAACTAGACAGTGCCGATATGCGTTCGAGCCAGTCTCTGTTGGAGGATTATACCCAGTATCTGCTGAATTACCCTACCGTCTACGTGGTTTACGCAGCCGAGGAATCGAAGAATCCGGCTCAATCACAATACCGGTACCGAGCGTATGTCGGAGAAACCAACGATATCATCCGCCGTACTCAACAGCACCTGGGTACTGGTTTGGGGGCACGTGCTGACTGGCTCGAGGTAGCTCAAGCAGTGGCCGACAACCCCGAGGCATTCTGGCAATATGTCATTTCTCATCCACTGTTCAACAAATCTCTCACGTTGGATGTTGAGAACCGTTTAATGAGCTATCTGCTCAGTACGGATTCAGTGGTTCAACTGCAGAACAGACGTGCCAATCCCCAAGGACGGTATTACACATCGGATAAGTTCGAGGGCATTTTCTCTCAAATCTGGCATACCCTGCATGAGGAAAATCCGGTCCTCTTCCCAACGGAACAGGTTGTTAGAGATTCGGCTCTTTTCAAAGCCTCGCCCTTCCATGAACTCAGTCAAGAGCAAAAAGAGGCGGAGGAGGATATCCTGTCTGAAATAGCTCCGATATTGCAGCAAGATGACGGGACGCAAGGGAAAAGTATCCCTAAATTAATCTTCGTTCATGGTTTGGCCGGAACGGGTAAAACCGTGTTGCTCAGCCATTTGTTCTACAGGATTATGACAGAGGTATCGAGTTCTGCCCCTGTTCTCGAGGTGCTCGGCGAAGAGGTGCTAGACCATTCAGGAGAATCCTCGGATGCCCAGCAGGGGAGCATGTCGGCTTACCTTGTTGTCAACCAGTCTGAACAAGTAGCTGTTTATGACCAGATTGCTCTTAAGCTGGGCTTGCAAAGGGAGTCTAAGGAAATTGTCCTGAAGCCAAATGCTTTTATAGCCAGGCATAGTGGAAAACTGGGCAACGGTCGTCCTAATTTGGGAACGGTTACAGGGAAAGCCGACGTGGTACTCATTGATGAAGCCCACTTATTGATGACTCAGGGTTATCAGGCATATAGTGGCCGCAGTCAGCTCTATGACATCATCCGACGGGCACGAGTTGTGATAGCGGTTTTTGACCCATTTCAGATTCTGCAAGCTCGACAACAATTGAACTCTGATCTACTTAAAAAGGTCCTGGGGCCAATAGAGGGAGATGGTCAGATTCAAACAGTTCCTGCTGGACATATGAGCGATTTCAGGAGGGCTGAATTTGGTCCTGAACTCGGACTGCCCAAGGAAACTGTCGAAGTGGCTCATATTCGTTTAAAGCAGCAGTTCCGCATAGCTGCCAGCGACGGAATCGTTGAATGGTTGGACAATATCATATCTGAAGGTGTTATAGGGACTCTTCCTAGTGATCCGGGCGAGGTGGACAAAGATGGAACGTGCATACGGGAGCCTTATGAAATCAGAGTTTTCGACTCTCCGGTAGATTTGTTTAAGGCCATCAAAGAAAAGGATTGCGAGGGTACTGATGGTTGGAGGGGCAGAGGACTATCACGTATTTTGGCTACATACGACTGGAAGTATACGGAAGGATCACCGAATACAGATGATCCTTTAGGGTATTGGAACGTCAGCCTCTATCGGGATGGCGATCGTTGGATCCCTCTGCAAGCTGGTGATGCCGAAATGGCCGAGGTGAGAGCAAGGCTGTGCAAAAAGACGGATCGAGCCAAACGGGATAAACAAGTGGGCGTGCTGAGTGATGAGTTCTTTTGCAAGCCTTGGAACAATCAAATCCGGGAGATCGTGCCGAGGAATCAACGGGTTGATGGCAATAAAGCTTGGGCGGAAAAGAGGCACACGATTGATGAGATAGGGTCGACCTTCACCATACAAGGGTTCGACTTGAATTTTGCCGGGCTGATTATCGGGCCGTCGGTCAAATATCGTGATGGGAAAATCAAATTCGACAGAGATGCCAGTGCGAATTACTTGGCGACGAATAGGCGGCATGAAGGTAAGAATAGCCATGATTTTTCTGAAACCAATCTCAGGAATGAACTCAATGTGCTGTTAAAGCGTGGGGTTCATGGGCTGTATCTTTTCGCGGTCGACCCGGCTTTGCAGGCGAAGCTAAAAGAGGCGGTCGGCAATATTGCCGACTGAAGTGCCTGCCATAGGTGGTAATTTCGATGCTCTGCTCTTGTGGGTGTCGCCATTTCAGTAGATATCTGAACTTGCCTACCCCCCCCCCTGGTGGTGCCGGCGGATTATGCCGGGTGTGTCTACTGTCGGATTTTGCAGGAGGGATCGGGGAGAACGAGGCCAGGAATCTGGAGCACAAATGAAGGATAGTTCGTTTTTTTATGGGTTTGGCACACATATGGCACTCAAACTGTGGGTGATTGGCTGGTTGAGCTGATAAGCAGAACCCCTACTTTTTCTATTGGGAGTAGGGGTTAGGCCGGTGACCCCGGCCGGATTCGAACCGGCGACCTACAGATTAGAAGTCAGTTGCTCTATCCAGCTGAGCTACGGGGCCAAACGTTACCATTGTACCCACAGGGCCAGCCCGGCGAGTTACCGGCAGACGGTCGGTGCGCGAGGGCCGGTGTCGGGCCTGATGGCATGAACTAGTCTTTGCCGTGAAGCGCCGAGATGATGGAATCGGTCATATCCTCCGTGTTCAGCCTGTACCGCTGATTGAGGGTGGTCAATGGCACCCGGTCATTGATTTCCTTGTCGGCGCCGAAGGTGAGGGCTTGGATGGTGTTGGATTCGAGGCTGGCTGCGATTCCTTGTCCCCATCCGCCCAGGAGCTGCCCATCTTCAATGGTCACCACCAGACGGTGGTTCCGGTCCAGTGCTTGCAGGGTGATCAAGTCGGGATGCGAATACTGATGAGGGTCCATGACCGTCGCATTGATGCCGGCCCGCTCCCGGAGGGAATCGGCAACCTGGCAGGCTTGGGGAAGCATGTCGCCCAGCCCCAGGATTGCCACGGTATCGCCCTTTCGCAGCACTCCGTAGGAATCCCAAGGGTCCTGGGAGTCGGTGCCGGTTCCGGGATGGTTGGAACCTGGTGCCATCCCGGGTTCCATGGACAGCCGACCCTCCAGGGTATCGGGCAGTCCGGCCGCGCGTTCGGAGGCTAGGATGCGCTCTCCGGGCACTCGAATGACGACCGGGCGACGGGCGGGGCCGGTGGCCCAGGCCAGCATCCGGAGGAAGTCGGCGCCGCTCCCGGGTGCCAGGCAGGTCAGTCCGGGTATGGAGTTCATCATGGCGATGTCGCTGGCCCCAGAGTGGGTGGCATCGGTCCCGGATATTCCGACGGAGAAGTTCAGCAGGGTGACGGCACTCCCATTGATGGCCATCTCCTGCTCGATCTGGTCGTAGGCCCGTTGGAAGAAGGTGGATGAGGTCGCTACGACGGGGGTTCCGCCAGCCTTGGCCAGTCCAGCCGCGAAGGCCACGGCGTGTGATTCGGCGATACCGACATCCAGATAATGCCGCCCCGCCTCGCTGCGGAATTCGGGATCGATGCCATTGGACAGGGGGGTTGCGGGGGAGATGATCACCAGTCCGGGTTCGTTCTGGAACCGGGGCTGGAGGGCTTGCATGGCCATCCTCCCGTAGACCTTACGGGAATTGGCTGCCTTACTGTTGGCCTTGATGCCGTTCTGCCAGTGGTTGGCCTCCACCTGTCCCTCGGCCGGCAGTGCCGGCAGGGTGGGTTCATCCGCCCCGGCTCCGGGTTCTTCGCTCCTGCCCTGTCCGAGTCCGAGCCCCTTGCGGGTGTGGATATGGACCACCACCGGATGGTCGATGTCCTTGACTTCCGAGAAGGCCTGCACCAGGGGGCCTATGGAATTGCCTTCCTCCACATATCGGTAGTCCAGGTTGAGATCCCGGAAGGGATTTCGCTCGGATTGGCCGCCGGTGGCCCGCAGGGCGGCCAGTGACCGGTAGAGTCCGCCGTGGTTCTCGGCGATGGACATTTCGTTGTCGTTAACCACGATGATCAGGTTGCCGCCCTGTTCGGCCGCCCAGTTCAGGCCTTCAAAGGCCGGGCCGCTGCTCAGAGCGCCGTCGCCTATGAGGGCGATGACGTTTCCCGTGCCTCCCGCAAGGTCTCGGGTCTTGGCCAGGCCACAGGCCAGGGAGATGGAGGTTCCGGTGTGTCCAAGAACGAAGTCGTCGTATTCGCTTTCCTCCGGGGATGTGAAGCCGGAGACGCTGCCAAAGTGCTCAGGGTTGGTAAAGGCCTGCTTCCGACCGGTCAGGATCTTGTGGGTGTAGGCCTGGTGGGAGACGTCGAAGACCAGATGATCATGGGGCAGGTCAAAGACCCTGTGCAGGGCGATGGTGGCCTCCACGACGGCCAGATTGGATCCGAGGTGCCCCCCGTATCGTCTGCAGTAATCGATCAACAGGGTACGGATTTCCTGGGCCAG
Organism: Bifidobacterium coryneforme; assembly: GCF_000737865.1. Taxonomy (NCBI): domain Bacteria; kingdom Bacillati; phylum Actinomycetota; class Actinomycetes; order Bifidobacteriales; family Bifidobacteriaceae; genus Bifidobacterium; species Bifidobacterium coryneforme. The sequence goes on along the minus strand of NZ_CP007287.1, from coordinate 1,268,365 downwards.
GCGGTCCAGCTCATCCCCGGTCAGGTTTTTCAGGTCCTGAGGGGAGTCGATTCCATCGAGAAGTGTACCCATGCCTGTCAGCTTTCCCATCCTTCCGGTCCGTAGACCACGACCAACACGATGCGGCAACGATTCTATCGGCTGGGTGATGCGATGTCTTCCAGAACCCCATATGTTCACGATGCCCGGCCCTAACATCCATCAGACTGACACGATTCGCATGGCAGGAGTTCCGGTTGGTCGATGAACTGGGTGATTCGGCCTGTTTTTCAACGGGAATCTCTCCGGGGATGGGTACTATCGAAACTGCCGAGCGAGGGAGATCCGAATGGTTGATACAGACGACGATAAGGCCCTGGTTGCAGTGGTGATGGGGTCATCCAGCGATTGGGAGACGATGCGGGAGGCCTGCGCGGTTCTGGACAGGTTCCAGGTCCCCTACATGAAGCAGGTCATTTCGGCTCACCGGACGCCGGGACTCATGGCCGACTTCGCCCATGAGGCTCGGTCCAAAGGCATCAGGGTCGTCATCGCCGGAGCGGGGGGTGCCGCCCACCTGCCTGGTATGTTGGCTGCCCAAACCACCCTGCCGGTCATTGGGGTACCCGTTCAGTCACGTGCTCTGAGTGGCGTGGATTCCCTTCTCTCCATTGTTCAGATGCCCTCCGGGATTCCTGTGGCCACCACCGCCATCGGCAAGGCGGGAGCCACCAATGCCGGCCTGCTGGCCGTCAGTATCCTGTCCACAACGGACCAGGGTTTGGCGGCGGACCTGGCGGATTATCGCGAAGGACTCGCCAAGAAGGTGGAGGAGTCGAATGCCGAGCTTGTCTGAGGAAACGGCGGGGCGTATCGATCATTTGGAACCCGGCGCGGTCATCGGCATCGTCGGGGGTGGTCAACTGGGGCGGATGATGGCTCTGAGCGCCAGGTATCGCGGATTCCGCATCGGCGTGCTGGACCCTATGCCCGACTGTCCGGTGGGGCAGGTGGCTGATTTTCAGATCACGGCCGACTATGACGATCGGGATGCAATCCGTCGGCTGGCGGAGCGTAGTGATGTCCTGACCTACGAGTTCGAGAATGTTGACGCCGAGGCCCTGGACGGGGTCCGGGACCAGGTGGCCATTCCCCAGGGGACCGAGCTTTTGCGGGTCACCCAGGACAGGGTCCACGAAAAGACCTTCGTCAACCGGCACGGGTTTGCAACAGCGCCCTGGAGACAGGTCGATGGGATGGACGACCTGGAGAAGGCCTTGGATGAGTTGGGTTACCCGACCGTGCTCAAGACGCGCACTGGTGGCTATGACGGCCACGGGCAGATGGTCCTGCGGTCGGCGGACGACCTGTGGCAGGTGGCCGAGCGGACCAGACAGGACACAGCAAGGGGGGTGGGGTTCCCGCCCTCTATTTTGGAGGGGTTCGTCGATTTCTCCTTTGAGGCCTCGGTCCTGGTGACCGGCAACGGAAGCCAATATGTGACCTTCCCGATGGTTCGCAATGACCACCGACACAACATCCTGCACATGACCCTGGCACCGGCCGGGGCCGGCCGGGAGATCGAGGAGGAGGCCGGACGACTGGCCCTGAGGCTGGCTGAAGGATTCAGGCTGGCCGGCACTCTGGCCATAGAACTCTTCGTGATGCCGGACGGAGGCCTGGTGGTCAACGAGATGGCCCCCCGTCCCCACAATTCCGGTCACTACACCATCGAGGCCTGCTCCCTGGATCAGTTCGATGCCCACATCCGAGGTATCGCCGGATGGCCCCTGGCTCAGCCACGTCTGCTCAGTCCTGCCGTTATGGTCAATATCCTGGGGCAGCATGTAAGGCCGGTCCTGGGGCAGCTTACAGATCATCCTGAGTGGAACCTGCACGACTATGGCAAGGCCGAGGTGCGGACCGACCGGAAGATGGGGCATCTGACCGTCCTCACCGATGATCCCCGGGCCACGGCTCGGGACCTGGAAGCCTCCGGCTGCTGGGATGACCTGCGCTGAGCCGAAACCACTTACCCCTTTAGTCGGGGTGCTGTAGGGTGGAATGGCTTAAGGAGGGCTCTGAACGATGACCACCAGTGCTTCCAGGAAGACCAGGCAGAAGGACGCCGTCTGGCAGGCCCTGCGCGCGCAGGATGATTTCGTTTCGGCCCAGGACCTGTATACGGTCCTGAACGATTCAGGGAGCCATATCGGTCTGGCCACTGTATATCGGCAACTCAGTGCCCTTCACCTTTCGGGGAACCTTGACTGTATAGAACACGGCGGAGTGCGTCTGTACCGGATCTGTGCAGCGCAACGCCGCCATCACCATCATCTGGTCTGTGAATCATGTGGAAGGACCGTCGAGATCACTCCCCCAGATGGGGGGTGGCTCGACTCGGTGGCGCAGGCATACGGGTTCACGGTCTCGTCCCATACCCTTGAGGTCTATGGCCTCTGCGGCGATTGTCAGGCGGCCCCGGTCGAGCAGTGAATCGGTGGTCTGGCCTCAGGCGGCCGGGTGGTCCGGTTGGTCGTTTTCCCTGTCGGTTTCTCCGGGTTGCCCGGTATCCGGCTCCTTGCTTCCGGCCCTCTCTTTGGAGGAGCTGCTGGGCATGATGGACTTCAAGGCATCCAGTGCCTGGGATGCCTTGAGATCGGGCAGATAGGCCTGGAGTACCGACAGCCCGATCTGTGCCAGCTGGGCGGGATCGGGGTAGCAGATGTAGACAGGATGCTCAGCCGGTTGGAACTTCTTCTTGAAGAAGAAGAGTGAGTGGAACCCGTAGGCAGGCTCCATCAAATCGGCCACCATGCCCAGAACGTGCTGGAGGAACTCGGTGTTGCCTGGTGCCTCGTCCTGGTCGGGGTCCATTCCGGCCAGTGGTGCAGCCGAGAGGCTCATGAATTCGACGGTGCCCTGGTCGCGCAGCCTTTCGGCCATGCGGGCTATGAGGAACTCCATGATTCCGTTGGGGCTGTCGGTCCGGTGCCGCATGAAATCCAAGGTCCATCCGATGATCTGCCCCTGCCGGTAGGTGGGCATCCAGCTGGTCACCCCGAGGACCGTTCCCTCGGCGTCGATCGCATAGAGGATGGCCATGCGGGGGTCTCGGAGCTCGTCCAGACCGCCCAGGGTGAACTTCATCTCGGGCAAGGCCTTGAGCTCTGCCCACTGTTCGGATATATCCACGATCTGGGACTGGACATCCCAGGGTGCGTCGTTGAAGGTGGTCAGCACGTCGGTGATATTGTCCCGCTTGGCCTTGTTGATGGCGGTGCGGATATCCTGCCATTTCTTTCCTCGGGTCTGCCACTGGCTGGGGGTGACGACCATCTCCGAGCCCACTTTCAGGGTGGACCAGCCCCGGAGGGCCAGCTGGTCCCGCTGGGGCTTGTGGACGCTGTAGAAGACCGGGGACCAGGAGTGCTCGGAGCAGTACCGGGAGAAGTCATCCAGATCCGTCATGAATTCGTCCGGGTCGCCGAAGGGGCCGGTGGTGGTCAGGGCGATGCCGTGCATGACCCGGTAGGCGATTGCCGACCGGCCGGTGGGTGAGAACCAGTAGTTGTTGCCTTCCCAGGTGGTCATGAACGACATGCTTTCACCGCCGGTCTGGACCAGGGCGCCGGCCCGTAGGCGCTCGCTCTCATTCTGGATGACGGAGGAACGCATCCAGGCCAGGAGGACCACCAGGAAGACCATCCAGAAGATGAATCCGACCGCATCGCTGACCACCAGGCTGGTCAGCGTCCGGGGAACCATGAAGGGGCGGAACCGTCCGGCAATGCCGTTGGGGAGGTAGAGCTCAGGCAGTTCAGACATGACCGTGTTCAGGGTTGCCCTGGGCCGGAAGGACCAGGGGCTCGCCGTGGCGAAGGCGATGTACCCGACTGCCGTGGTCACGAATCCCACCAGGATCGCCACCCAGCCGATGCGGATACGGGAGGGTATGGTGCGCACCAGGAAGACATGCATGTTGCGGATGATGAAGAGGCAGAAAACCAGTGGGGGAAGGGCGATGACCAGGAGGGACGGGACGGCTCCGTGCCTGATGGCCTGGGGCAATCCGTCGCCGATGGTCATGGGGAAGACCAGATAGTAGAGCAGGGCGAGCACCACGGTCAGACCATTCAAAGCCAGGCTTGCGGCGGCCGCCACCCGCCGACCGTGGTAGATGCCCCAGGAAATGGCCAGCATGACCAGGGTCGGCATAAGCAGGGTCAGCAGGGCTCCACCGATGGTGTGGTTTGGCGTGAATCCATACTGGGCATAGCAGCTGGCCTGGTTGTCCCTGGACAGGCAGCGTGCCAGGCTGGTGCTGGTGGCATGGTTCGGACTCAGGAACATGCCCAGGGGGGTGAAGAACCCCGCCCTGACCTTGGATGAGACGGTTACCAGGGGGCCGAGCGCGAGGACCGTGGAAATGGCTCCGAGGAGGTGTCTGGTCTCATAGGCTCCGCTCTTGCCTGGCAGGTCGGCATCCTTGAGGGGGCCGTGCCAGATGTGGCCGACCATGTGGCCGATCAGGGCCGCGGCCAGGGTGCAGTAAACGCCTGGATTGCCGGTGTAGAGGACCAGGAGGATAAGGGCCGTGTATCCGATCAGCCCGATTCTTCTGCGCCAGAGGAAATCGCTGAAGGGGATGGAGGCCATCAGGGCGCCGATGACCAGTGCTATCGGATTCAAGGTCATGGGGATGCGGAGGAACCAGGACCAATGGTCTTCCAGGGCATTGATGCCCGCGCATATCAGTAGGCCAACCACAGCCCCGCCCACGGCGCTGATCAAGGAGGCCATGATTGTTCTGCGCCTGCCCAGGCGGGTTTCCGCAATGCAGAGCACGACCAGAACCAGGAGGGAATCGACAATCAGCTGCCCGGGATTGCTGGTGATGAAGAGGGTGATGAGGAGTCGTGCGAATTGGAGGGGGAGCCCTGGCGCATGGGACCCGGGCGGGGGCGCCAGGTGCTGGCGGGCAATCAGGTCGGCCAGGGGGGTTCCCATACGGGTGGAACGGGGTATGCCCAGGAACCATATGATCAGCCATGAAAAGAGATTGACGGCCACCAGGACCAGGGTGAAAGTCAGGGCAAGAACATGTCGCTTCATCCACCTGATTGCATCCTGGGCCAGAACGGCCCGGGCGGACTTCTCCATCATGTTCGGGCCTTGCTGCATTGTTTCCATGTTCGCTTCGATTCCTGTTCCTGCCGATGGTCTGTGGTGATTACTGCAACTGCAGTCTGGTGATATTGGGGATGGTCTTCGATGGCTCGGTCCATGGGGCCCATCCCCATACGTTCTCCCAGCCATTCCAAACCGGGGCTCCAGGCGGTCCTGACCGTATGCCAGTCGTGGCCCGATCCTTGGGCCACGACCGCCTCAACCGTCATTCCAGCGGATTTGGCGGCCTTGGCGATGGTCATCATGCTCTGCCGGGAGTGGGGGTCCTGGGAGCCGGCGGCCGTGAAGAGGGTCTGCTTGGACGGCGCTTTGGCGGCGATGGCCTTGGTCGGGACCTGGGCCAGGAACCTGGAACGGTCGCCGCCGAAGTAGTCCCGGATCATCTGTTCCTGCTTGCCCTGGGTGGGTTCCAGCTCCCCGTCGGCGGGAAGGATGTTCCCGTAGATTTCGGGGTGGCGTGGTCCGAGCTGGGTGGAGCAGGTGCCGCCCTGGGAGAATCCGCCGATGGTCCACATGGAAGGCTGGTTGGCGACTGGCAGGTGTTCCCTGATCCAGTTCGGTACGTCTCGGCTCATGTAGGTTTCCGCATTTCCGTAAACGGGGGAGTCCACGCAGAGGCTGTTGTGGGTGGAGGATCCGTTCTGGTCGGGGGAGACGACGATGGGTGCCAGTCCGTTGTGACGGGCGGCGTAAGAATCCATGAGCGATGGGATGCCCGCGGCGGTGAAGAGACGGTCGGGGCTGCCGGGCTGACCTGCCAGGAGGACGAAGACGGGCAGTGCGGGTGGTTTGGGACTCAAGGCAGCCGGTGGCAGATAGACATCGGCGGGGCGGGCGTGGAAGCTGGACTCTCTGCCGACGATTCTGACTGTATATGCCTGCCCCCGGGCTGGATGCGGTGGTGTCTCCCCCCTGGAGGCCAGGCCCTGCCAGTCCGCAACCGACATAACCGGCTGTTTGGGGGAGGACTCTTTCAGTTCCTGGTAGATGGGCACGCTGAAGATGGATCCGATGGTTGTGTATTCCCCGTATATGATGTCGATGCGCAAGGCTGCGGACAGAACCGTGAAAAGGATGGTCAGGGCGGCCAGGGCCCGTTTCCATCCATGATTGTGCATCAGGGCCATGGTCGCGAATCCGGCCGCAAGGCAGCCCAGACCAACGGTCAGGATGACCATCCAGCCCAGGGATACCCCGAAGACCATGAAGACATCGGAGACAAGCCAGGCCAGGAGGAGTCCAGTAGCGCCGCTGATGAGACCAACGGCCACTTGACGGAGCAGGTCCTTGGGGCGGCGGTCCAGGAGCGCCATGACAATCAGGGCCACCAGCGTCAAAGCGGTCAGGGTGAACAGGGTGGTGGGCAGTCCCCCTGATGTCAGACGAATCCGAGACAACCACTTGAGCATGGGTTCCTTCCAATCAAATCATCGTCCCGTTCGGTGTGTGGACCGTCCTGAACGGGGTGGAATTCCGTCTCTGCTGATGACTGTTTTACTCCTATTTGCCCCGCATTACGTTCCCCTGGCGCAAACTTCAATGCTATCCAGTTCTCTTCACGGGTAGCGCTACTCCGAACCTGGCCGAATCCTGTGGTGATACAGGCCGGGCCGTCGGCGTGTCGGCCCGGGGCACCGGGACTGTCCACAGGGTGGAGGATGCTACTCTTATTGATAATCAATCTCAGTAAAGTTATCCGGATGTAACAGGTCCGGAGAAGGAGCCCGTGAGCAACCATGCCCAAACGCAGTCTTCTCTCATCCCTCCCATCCATTGTGGCTGCCCTGGTCTGCCTGGCCCTTCTGGTTTCCACGGCAGCCTGTGGTGCCTCCGAGCAGGGTGGGCAGGGTTCCGGGCCGATTTCCGTGGTCACCAGCATCAACCAGTGGTCCTCCCTAGTCACACAGCTGGGCGGGGACCAGGTCGAGGTGAAGACCATCCTGAAGAACACCTCCACCGATGCCCACGACTATGAACCCACCACGGCCGATATCGCCATGATCAACAAGGCCGACCTGGTCATCGTCAACGGGGCCGGGCTGGATGGATGGGCCACCAAGGCCGCCAAGACCAATGGGACGGAGCTCGTTGACCTGGCGGCCCGATCAGGGCACCGGACGGGCGACAATCCGCATATCTGGTTCTCCTCCCAGGCCCGGTCCGATGCGGCCAAGGCCGTCACCCAGGCTTACAAGAAGCTGCGGCCCCAGGAATCCAAGCAGTTCGACAGCCTCAATAAGGCCTGGAACCGGAAACAGACCGAGCTCAAGGAGCGTATCGCCAAGGTGGGGGAGGAGACCAGGGGGAAGCGGTTCGCGGCCACCGAATCCGTGGCCAACTACCTGACCGAGGACCTGGGCATGGAGGATCTGACCCCGCAAGGGTACCTGAGGGCGGCGGCCAACGAGAGCGAGCCGTCTCCGGACGATATCCGTCAGTTCCAGGAACTTCTCAGAGAGTCCAAGGTGGACCTTCTGGTCTTCAATTCCCAGGAGTCCAACAGCATCACCGACCAGATCATGGGGGCGTCCATGGCCTCCAAGATTCCCGTTGTCCGGGTCAGCGAGCAGATGCCGTCCGAGTATCAGACCCTGGAGGATTGGATCGACGCCCTGATTGAGGAGTTTGCCACCGCCGCCGATTGAGTCCGGTGGTGCCCGACATGCCACCCTGGCCTCGCTGCCTGCGTGGAGGGGCCCCGGTGGAGGCGCGACGAACCGGCGCGGATCCGGAAAGGGGTTCGGGTGAAGCCTCTTTTGCCTGCGGATTGTCTCATCGGCTGTGAAGAATTGCCTGGTATGGTGTTTCCGATGATTCCATCATTGTGCAGATTGTGAATTGTATTGAGGTCAGGAGTTTCCCGTGAGTCAAACAGATGCCAGCTCTGAGTCCGTCCAGGATTCTCAGACCCGGCAGGAGCGCCCGCAATCAAGGTTGGATGCCTTGAAGGACCGTTTCTCCCCCAAGGCATGGGTCTATGCCTTGGTTTTCATATGCATGGACTTCATGACGGTGGGCATCCTGCAGTGGGGTGTCTCCCTGGACAGCTCCCGGGTGGAGCTCTCCAATCCCCTGATCGGGTTCTGGGGATTCATCTCGGCCATGTGGACCGATTGCCGTTTCGTGCTCATCCTCAACATGCTTGCCATCGGTCTGGTCTATGCCGCTCTGATTTTCCTGACCAACCGGTTCTGGGTCTCCTCCGGCATCATCGTGACCGTGGCTGCCGTCATTGCCGTCATCGAGCGACTCAAGGTCCAGTCCAGGTACGAGGTCATTCTTCCATCCGATCTGAATTTCCTCCATGCCGATGCCGGTAACCTGGTCTCCTTCATACCCTCCGGTGCCCTGATCAAGATTCTGGCCGGTCTGGTGGTGTTGGCCCTGCTGGTTCTGATCTGCTGGCTTCTTACCCACATGGACGCCGGGCGCGGTCGTTGGGTCCGTACCGGCAACAAGCCTCTGGGGGCATCGGTCCGCGTTGTCGGTGTTCTGGTTCCGACACTGGTGATTGCGATCTTCATGTCAACGGTCGGCACCTACGGCAGCCCTGCTTATCATGTCTCCCAGTGGATGGGCGACAAACCCTCCATGTGGGATTCGGTCTATGACGCCCAGCGCAACGGTGTCTTCGTCTCCTTCTCCCGGCAGCTCAAGCCCAAGGTCATGGAAATGCCTGCCGGATACAGCAAGGACACGATGGAGTCCGTGGCCAAGCGGTACAGGTCGGAAGCCGAGAAGATCAACCAGGACAGGTCGGCCTATACCGATGAGTCCACCCTGGTCTACATCCTCTCCGAGTCGTATTCGGACCCGACCAGGGTGCCCGGAGTCCTTCTGAATGAGGACCCCATGCCCAACATCCGCCAGATCAAGCGGGAGACGACCAGCGGCCTCATGCTCTCCTCCGGCTACGGCGGCGGTACGGCCAACCTGGAGTTCCAGGCCATGACCGGCCTGAGCATGGCCAACTTCGACCCCTCGCTGACCTCGCCTTATCAGCAGGTGATTCCCCACCTGCAGTGGATACCGACCGTCAACCGTGCCTGGGCCAAGCCTTCGCAGTCCCAGGCCTTCCACCCCTATGAGTCCTCCATGTACTCAAGGGCGGATAACTACAAGAAGTTCGGATTCTCGCATTTCTACTCCCTGACCGGCCCTGACTACATCGCCCACCAGGAGAGAATCGGCCGCAGCCAGTACGCCTCGGACAAGGCCTCCTATGACAGCGCCTTGGAGAAAATGGGCGATGATCAGGGCAATCAGTTCATCGAGATCATCACGATGCAGAATCACATGCCCTATAGCGACTGGTACGACGACAACCAGTTCTCGGTCTCCACGGATGACCCGTCAAGGCCTTTGGGTGATGACGAGATGAATTCGATCAGAACCTACGCCAAGGGGGTCAGTCTGTCCGACCAGGCCACCAAGGACTTCCTGGATGCTCTGGACAGGCAGGAAAAACCCGTAACCGTGGTCTTCTACGGTGACCATCTCCCCGGAATCTACGGCACGGCAAGCTGGGACAAGAACAACTCCCTGGCCCTCCACCTGACGGACTACTTCATCTGGTCCAACAAGGCCTCGGCCTCCTCTGGGCGACAGATACCGAACAGCCAGTACTCGTCGCCGAACTTCTTCCAGGCCCAGACGGCCGAGCACATGGACACCAAGGTATCGCCCTATACGGCCTTCCTGACCTGCCTGCATCAGCGGATCTCGGCCCTGGAACCGCCGGTGGCCAACCAGATTCAGGGATGGGACAGGATTCCCGAGGGGCAGACCAACTACCTGGATGACCAGGGCAATCCCATGGATGCCAGGGAGTTCGATAAGAGAACCAAGCAGTTGATGGAGGATTACCGCGGCTGATTCAGTACGACATAATGGCCGGGGAGCAGTACCTGAAGGAAACGGACTTCATGTCCACGCCCACCAGGGCATCGGATGCCAAGGCCGCGCGGAAAAAGGCCCAGGCCCAGGCCGCGAAGAAGACCAAGGCCACCAAGGCCGGGCAGCAGGTGGATGAAGACCAGGAGGGGAAGGACACCTCTTCCGGACAGTAGAATCAGGCTCCGGGAATACAGCAGGACCCGCCAACCCTCACGGGGAGGCGGGTCCTTGTTGTTCCTCGGGTACAGGACCTCAGAGCGCTTCCAATCCCCTATGCCCTATATCATGACGGTAGAAGAGGCCGGATGTGTCCAGGCCATCCAGGAGACCGTAGATTCTCTCCTGAGCCTGACGGAGGTCAGGGCCGCTTGCCCGGATTACGGCGGTTCTGCCGGAGGCGGCGGTCAGCCCGCCCTGGATGGACCCATCAACCCCGGCGTAATAGGCCTGAAGGTCTTCCTGCGGCTCAACCAAGGGTACCGGGGCACCCTTGTCGGGATGTCCGGGATACCCGTCGGCTGCCAGGACCACGCAGATTTCACTCACATCCCGGCGCCAGGTGAAGGTCGGTTCCCCTCCGTCCATCAGTGTCCTGATGCCGAGGGCCAGGTCGCTGGTGAGGAGGGGGAGCACGACCTCGGTCTCGGGGTCCCCCATCCTGGCGTTGAACTCGACCACCTTGGGGCCCTGGTCCGTGACCATCAGTCCCGTATAGAGGATGCCGGTGAAGGGTGCGCCCTCTTCGACCATCGCCTTGACCGTGGGCTTGACGATGGTCTCCAAGGCCATGTCGGCCAGGTCGTCACCGAACTGGGGAAGGGGGCTGTATGCACCCATTCCTCCCGTGTTGGGCCCCTTGTCATTGTCATAGGCAGGCTTATGGTCCTGAGCGAGGGGCATGGGCCAGACCTGCTCGCCCCGGACGAAGCACATCAGGGAGCATTCCTGGCCGCTCATGTAATCCTCGATGACCACCCTGGCCCCGGCCTGACCGAAACGCCTGTCGACGAACACCTGCTCCAGGGCATCCAGGGCCTGATCCAGGGTCATGGCCACGGTCACCCCCTTGCCGGCAGCCAGTCCGTCGGCCTTGACCACAATCGGTGCGCCATGCTCCCGTACGTACTGTTGTGCCGGTTCCAGGCTATCGAAAGTGGCATAGGCGGCGGTGGGAATCCCATGGCGCCTCATCAGGGCCTTGGCGAAGTCCTTGGATCCTTCAATCTGCGCGGCAGCCCGGGTGGGGCCGAAAGCGCGTATACCGGCCTCGGTCAGGTGGTCGACCAGGCCTTCGATCAGGGGCTGTTCGGGGCCAACGAAGACCCAATCGATGGAGTGCTGATGGATATAATCCACTACTGCCGCCGAGTCCGTCGTGTCCAGGTCGGCCAGATGGATGCCATCCAGGGCCATACCTGGATTGCCCGGGGCGCAGAAGACCTCGTTCACGGCCCGCCCGGCCAGGAGTGTGACCGCTATGGCATGTTCCCTGGCTCCCGAACCGATGACCAGAATCCTATCCGACATTCTCCGTCTCCTTTTCCGATTCCGACGATTCAGTCGCCTCGGGTCAGAACGACCCGCTCGCCCCGGTCCTCGACCACTTGGCCAATCAGGTAAAAGTCCTCGTGTTCCTGATTCAGGGCCGTCTGCAGGGCATCAAGCTTGTCCGGATCGACCACCAGGACCATGCCGATACCCATGTTGAAGATGTTGTACATCTCCATATGGTCCACCTGGCCGTAGCGTTCGATCATGTCGAAGATGGGCGGCACCGTCCAGGAATCGACCCTGAACTCGGCCGCCATACCTGCGGGCAGAATCCGGGGGACCTTCTCCACGAATCCGCCGCCGGTGATGTGGGCGACGCCATGAAGGAGGCCCTGCTCGAAAAGAGGTTTCAGTGCCGATACATAGATTCTGGTGGGTGTGAGGAGCTCCTCCGCCAGGGTCGGACCGCCCAGTTCCTCGGGTCGATCGCCCGGATTCAGACCACCCTGCTCGAAGAGCGCCTTGCGAATCAGGGAGAACCCGTTCGAGTGGGCGCCGGAGGAGGGCAGTCCCACCAGCACATCTCCTGGCCGGATGGCGCTGCCGTCAATGATTCGTTCCTTCTCGACCACACCCACCGTGAACCCGGCCAGGTCGTACTCGTCGGGCTGATACATGTCGGGCATCTCGGCGGTTTCGCCGCCTACCAGGGCGGCTCCGGCCTGCACGCACCCATCGGCGACGCCCTTGACCACCTGCTCCAGAAGGGCCGGGTCGTTGCGCCCGCAGGCGATGTAGTCCAGGAAGAAGAGCGGTTCGGCACCCTGGGCGATGATGTCATTGACGCACATGGCCACGCAATCGATTCCGATGGTGTCGTGCTTCCCCGCCGCCTTGGCCACCATGAGTTTGGTTCCGACCCCATCGGTGCCTGAGACCAGGACCGGTTGCCGGTATCCGAGGGAGGAGAGGTCGAAGAGGCCGCCGAATCCGCCAATCTGGCCGGCACCGGGCCTTGCCGTGCGGGCGGTATGGGCCTTAATTCGCTCAATCAGCTCATACCCGGCTTCGACCTTGACGCCTGCCTGCTCATATGCTCCTGGCATGGTTCTGCTCTCCTGTCTTTCCGGAAGGATTGGTGGTCATGGACGTCTGACGTATGGGCCGGCGGTTTCTGTCCACTGGCATGGTCAGCCCATAGGACCCCTTGGTTCCTGACAGCCCCTCCCTGTCCTGGGCGGTAAGGGAGGAGAGGAAGGAATCCTCGTAGTCGTCCAGGTCGGTCGGGTAGTCCCCGTTGAAGTAGGCCACGCAGAGTCCCTGATATGGACCCTCCTCATGCAGGCCTATGGACTCCACCAGCCCGTCCAGGCTCAGGTAGGCCAGAGAGTCCGCACCGATGAAGTCCCTGATTTCGTCAATCGACTTCTTGGCGGCGATCAGCTCGGAAGTGCGTTGTATGTCGATGCCGTAATAGCAGGGGTATCTCAGGGGAGGGGAGGCGATACGCATGTGGACTTCACTGGCCCCGGCCTCGCGCAGGAGCTGGACGATTCGGTGTGAGGTGGTTCCCCGGACGATGGAATCATCGATGACGACCACCCGTTTGCCGGCCACGACGCCGCGGACGGCTGCCAGCTTCATGCGTACACCCTGCTCCCGCAGTTCCTGGCTGGGCTGGATGAAGGTCCGGGCCACGTACTGGTTCTTGATCAACCCCATCTCATTCGGCAATCCCGAGGCCTCGGCGTACCCTGAGGCTGCAGAGAGGGACGAGTTGGGCACCCCGATGACCATGTCGGCGTCAACCGGGGATTCCAGGGCCAGTCTGGCCCCCATCCTCTTCCTGGCCGAGTGGACGTTGACCCCGTATATGTTGGAGTCCGGTCGGGCAAAGTAGATGAACTCCATGGAGCAGATGGCCAGTTGCGTGTGGTCGGTGTACGACTCGATACGGTAGCCCGAATCATCAACGCGGACGATTTCGCCGGGTCGGATGTCCCGGATGAGTCTGGCACCGACCACGTCGAGGGCGCAGGTTTCGGAAGCCAGGACATAGGCCCCGTTACTCAGCTGCCCCAGGGAGAGGGGGCGGAATCCGTTGGGATCCAGGGCCCCAATCATGCAGTCCCCGGTCATGAGGAGGTAGGCGAAGCCACCATGCACCTGGGCCAGGGCCTCTTTCAGGGCGGCCATGAAGTCGGAGTGGTGTGAGCGACGAATCAGGTGCATGAGCACCTCGGTGTCGGAGTTGGAACGGAAGATGGCCCCCTCGTCCTCCAGCTGCCTCTTGAGGCTCTGGCAGTTGGTCAGGTTCCCGTTGTGGGCCAGGGCCAGGTCCCCATCGCGGAACCGGAAGACGAAGGGTTGGATGTTGTCTATGGATGCGGACCCGGCGGTGGCGTAGCGCACATGTCCGATTGCCCTGTTCCCGGTCAGTTCGGAGATGCTGGCCTCGTCGGGGAAGACCTGGGTCAGGAGACCCAGGCCACGACGCCCTATCAGGTGACCCTGGTCGTTTGAGACGATGCCTGCTCCCTCCTGTCCGCGGTGCTGGAGTGCATGCAGGCCGAAGTAGGTCAACCTGGCTGCATCCGGGTGGTTCCAGACCCCGAAGATCCCGCACTCCTCGTGGACGTTTTCAAGTTCCAAGGACATGGGCTGTCTTCCTTCCTGAATCGGCCATATGTGCCGGGATTGATGTGTGTGGCCTAGTCGGCAAAGTAGGTCACCCCCGAGCGGAAGAGTGGTTGGAAGCACCTGTCCGGGATGTTCCTGTACAGGTCGGGGCCGCTGCGCTCCGTGTGGCCCATCTTTCCGAGGACTCTGCCGTCCGGACTGGTGATGCCCTCGATGGAGAGGCACGACCCGTTGGGGTTGATGTCCAGATCCATGGAGGGGTGTCCGTCGGCATCCACGTACTGGGCCGCCACCTGGTCCTGCTTTATCAGGTTGTGCAGGGTCGACTGGTCGGACACGAACCTTCCTTCGCCATGGCTGATGGCCATGGTATGGATGTCTCCCACCCTGCAGGCCGAGAGCCAGGGGGAGCGATTGGAACTGATTCGCGTGTTGACCAGCTTGCTCTGGTGGCGTCCGATGGTGTTGTAGGTCAGGGTGGGGGCCGTTGATTCTGCGGCGACGATATCGCCGTAGGGGACCAGTCCCAGCTTGATCAGGGCCTGGAAGCCGTTGCAGATGCCCAGCATAAGGCCGTCCCGGTTCTTCAGAAGGTCACGGACTGCATCGGCCACCCGGTCGGAGCGGAAGAAGGAGGCAATGAACTTGGCCGACCCGTCCGGCTCGTCGCCGCCGGAGAATCCGCCGGGAAGCATGACGATCTGGCTGGATCCGATGGCATCGGCCAGGGCCCGGCTGCTGGTGGAAACGTCTTCGGGGGTCAGGTTCCTGATGACCAGAGTCTCCACCTCGGCACCGGCCTCGATGAAGGCCTTGCGGGAATCGTACTCACAGTTGGTGCCGGGGAAGACCGGGATGACGACCCGGGGTTTTGCCCGGCTGCCCAAGGCGGGCCCGGTGGTGATGTCCTGGTCTTTGCCAACTGCCGGTTGCGCCACAGCGGCCTCGTGGGAGGCTCTATAAGGTCCAGTCTGGCCTATGACCTCCACCTTTTCGCCCCTGCCTCGATAGGGGAAGACGTCCTCCAGGCCTTCCGCCCAGATCTCTTCCAGTCCATCCAGGTCAAGATCATCATGCCCCAGAACCAGGTGATACTCCTCCTCGACCGTTCCCATCCTGGTCAGGGATGTGCCGGCAGGGCAGTCGGGCATCGGGGTGTTCCGGTCGAGCTCGAAGATGAAGCTGCCATATGCCGGGCGGAAGAGACGGTCTGCCTCCACGGAGGGGTCAAGGGTCAGTCCCAGCCGGTTGCCCAGGCACATTTCGAAGATGGACTGGGCCAGGCACCCGTATCCGGGCGTGGACGCAGCCCGGACCAGTCCACTGCCGGACAGGTCTTCCATCAGGTCCATCGCGGCCTTGAGACCGTTGGCCGAGGGAAGGAGTTCCTGGTCGGATGCGTCGGGGGTCAGGAGGTAGACCGGGTTGCCGGTCTGCTTGAACTCAGGTGAGACGACTGATTGGGCCTTTCCCAGGCTGACCGCAAAGCTGATCAGGGTTGGTGGAACGTCCAGGTCCTCAAAACTGCCGGACATGGAGTCCTTGCCCCCTATGGCTCCGACACCCAGGTCAAGCTGGGCCTGGAGTGCCCCCAGGACCCCGGCCACCGGCAGACCCCAGCGGTCGGGGTCCTGACCCGGCTTGGGGTAGTACTCCTGAAGACTCAGATAGGCCCTTGAACGGCTGAATCCGGATGCCACCAGTTTGGACAGGCTCTCCGCGACGGCCAGGTAGGCGCCTGCGTAGGGGTTGCACTGGCTGATATAGGGGTTGAACCCCCAGGCCATGGCGGAGGCGGTCGATGTGGATCCGTCCACCGGCAGCTTGGAGACCATGGCCTGCGCCGGGGTCAGCTGCCGGGCGCCGCCGAAGGGCATGAGGACCGTGGAGGCGCCGATGGTGGAATCGAAACGCTCGGCCAGCCCCTTGTTGGAGCATACGTTGATATCGGCCAGGAGCTCCTGGTAGCGGGACTCCAGCGACCCCGGGTGGTCCCAGGGGGTGCGGTAGTCGCACCCGGCGGGGACATGGGCGCTCGCCTGATGCGGGGCACCGTTGGATCCCAGGAACTCCCTGGGGATGTCGACGATGGTCTTGGACCGCCAGGTCATATGCAGGCTGGGTTCCTCGGTCACCTCGGCGATGACGGTGGCTTCAAGGTTCTCCTCTTCGGCATACCCGATGAAGGTCTGGGCATCCCGGGCCGACACGGCCACAGCCATCCGTTCCTGACTTTCGGAGATGGCGATTTCCGTGCCATCAAGCCCCTGGTACTTCAGCGGAACCCGGTCCAGGTTTATCTTGAGGCCGTCCGCGAGCTCTCCCACGGCCACTGCCACGCCGCCCGCTCCGAAATCGTTGCAGCGCTTGATGAGGCGGCAGGCGTCCTTACGGCGGAAGAGACGTTGCAGCTTGCGCTCCTCAGGGGCGTTGCCCTTCTGCACCTCGGTTCCGCACTCGTCGAGGCTCTCGGTGTTCTGCGACTTCGAAGCGCCTGTTGCTCCACCTATCCCGTCGCGCCCGGTCCGACCGCCGACCAGAATGATCAGGTCGCCGGGGGCTGGTTCCTCACGGATGACATGGTCGGCAGGGGTGGCCGCCACGACTGCGCCGACCTCCATGCGCTTGGCCTGGTATCCGGGATGATAGAGCTCGTGGACCTGCCCGGTGGCCAGACCGATCTGGTTTCCGTAGGACGAATACCCGTCGGCCGCTGATTGGACGATGCGGCGCTGGGGCAGCTTGCCGGCCAGGGTCTGCTCCAAGGGTGTTCTGGGATCGGCCGCTCCCGTCACCCGCATGGCCTGGTAGACGTAGCTGCGTCCCGACAGGGGGTCACGGATGGCGCCACCGATGCAGGTTGCCGCCCCTCCGAAGGGCTCGATTTCCGTGGGATGGTTGTGGGTCTCGTTCTTGAAGAGGAACAGCCAATCCTGGTCCTCCCCGTCCACGTCGACGGTGGTGCGAACGGTGCAGGCGTTGACCTCTTCGGACTCGTCCAGTCCCCGCAGAATCCCCTCCTTCTTCAGATATCGGGCACCGATGGTGCCCATATCCATCAGGCAGAGACGGCGGTCTTGGCGGTCCAGGTCCTTTCTGAGGGACAGATACCTGTCGAAGGCCTGGCGGACTACCTTGTCGTCGATTTCGATATTGGTCAGGTCGGTGCCGAACGTGGTGTGGCGGCAGTGATCGGACCAATATGTGTCGATTACTTTCAGCTCGGTCAGGGTCGGGTCCCTGTCCTCTTGCCGGTAGTGGTCCTGACAGAAGCGGATATCGTCCAGATCCATCGCCAGGTCCTGACTGGTCATCAGATCGTGCAGGGCCTGCTCGTCAAGGTCTCGGAAACCGGTCAGGACGGGCACCTCTTTCGGGCTGCCCGGATTCATCTGTAGGGTTTCGGGCTTCTCCAGGCCGGTCAATCGGGATTCGACAGGGTTGATGACGTAATCCTGGATGGTCGACACCTGGTCATCGCTGAGTTCGCCCATAAGCACATAGACGGTTGCGGTAGCCACGGTGGGCCGCTGCCCCTGTCCAATCAGCTGGACGCACTGGGCCGCCGAATCGGCGCGTTGGTCGAACTGGCCCGGCAGGGCTGCAACGGCAAAGACCCTGGAAGGATCGCCGTGGGCGTCCCTTCCAGGGTCTTTTGCCGCCAGTGCCTGGTCCAGGGTTCGGGAGACCCGGTCGGTCTGAGGCTGGCTGAATACCGTAGGCAGGCTTTCCTTGAAGAGTTCGGTATCGATACCCTCCAGGTCGTACCTGTTGATCAGGCGGACGGATTGCAGTTGGTGGATGCCCAGGACGGTATGGATCTGTTCGGTCAGCTGGCGGGCTGCCACATCGAAGCCGGGCTGTTTTTCTGTATAGACACGGAAGACCAAGGAAGGTGCCTTTCTGAGTGCTGGCGTTTGGAATCAGAAGGGATGATGGAGGAGAAGGTGGTCCAGGTTCGGCACAGACCGGCCTCAGTCCTGCCTGGTCTCTTCGGCCTGATCCAGGCGGGTCAGACCGTCCAGAATGGTCTGATAGGCAGGAATGATGCTTCCCAGGTCCCTGCGGAAGATGTCCTTGTCCAGGTGGGTGATGCCCTCATCCCGGTTCCGGGTCGACCACAGGCGGCAGGTGTCGGGGGTGATTTCGTCGGCCAGGAGGATGACCCCCTGGGAGGAGCGGCCCATTTCGATTTTGAAGTCCACCAATTCAACCTCGATGGCCTTGAAGATGGCGGTCAGGGCCTGGTTGATTTCACGGGTCTTGGCGGCGATGATGTCCAGGTCCTGCGCGGAGGCCAGGTCCAGGGCCAGAATGTCCTCCCGGTTGATGAAGGGGTCGTTCAAGGCATCGGACTTGTAGAAGAACTCAAGGACCGGCTGCTTGAGGACGGTCCCCTCTTCGACCCCGTACCGTTCCGCGAAGGAACCTGCGGCCTTGTTCCGCATGACAATCTCCAGGGGGAACATGGTCATGTGTCGGTTGAGTTGTTCGGTGTCGGAAATCCGACGGATGAAATGGCTGGGAATCCCCCTCCGGGCAAGGAGATTGAAGACCACCGAAGTGATTTGGTTGTTGAGATGGGCCTTGCCTGCGATGTTCTCTTTCTTGGCCCCGTTACCTGCCGTCGCCTGGTCTGTGTATTCGACCCAGAGCACATCTGGATTATCCGTCTCGTAGAGCTTCTTAGCTTTGCCTTGGTAGAGCATTCCCAACTTTTCCATGGTTCGCCTTCCTGAGCCGTGCTCGCGAATTGGAAATAACCGGACTGCGGACGAGGCCAGAATACCAAGGCCGAGTTACAAATCCCGGGACTCGTCAGGAGCGGCGTGGCGGTACGAGGAGTCTTAAATCCTGTTTTGCCGTTCGCTCCGGCCCCCGGATTTGTGCTCAGCCTTTACCCACCCGGGCATGAAGTCCTTGGACCATCTGGTCGGTCTTCCGTCTGGCCTCATCCTGATCGGGTCCCAGGGCCAGGGCAACGGCCATCCGTCGTTGACCATGGACTTCGGGCTTGGAGAAGATGCGCAAATCGGTGCCGGGCTCGGACAGGACCCGGGGGACTCCAGTGAAGGTGACCTCTCCCTCGCCCCGGGTGAGCACGGCCTGACTGGCGGCGCTCCATCCCGGAGGCAGGACGAGTCCCAGATCCCCTTGACGGACCGGGATGCCCAGGATGGCCCGGGCATGGAGGTCGAACTCCGAAAGCCGCTGGGAGATCATCGTGACCATGCCCGTATCATGCGGTCTTGGTGACACCTCGTTGAAGAGGACACGGCCGTCTTTGAGGACAAAGATCTCCACCCCGTACACCCCCCAGCCGGTTTCTCCCTGTTCCCGGGCCAGGTTGGTCATGGCCAGGACCAGCCTTCGTGCTATGGAGGTTGCCCCCTCCAATATGGCCTGGTCCAGACCTGCGGGCTGCCAGGACTGTCGGTAATCCCCGTCCTCCTGACACTGTCCGATGGGCTCGCAGGTGGCGATTCCGGCACTGGAGGAGACGGTCAGGACGGTCAGCTCGTGGGCCAGGGGGGCCAGGGCTTCGACAATCACCCTGCAGGGTCGGCCCTCATGGACACCCGCCCGGGCATCAGTCTGGGCCACCCGCCAGGCCTCATCCAGGTCCTGCCAGGTGCGCACCATGGTCTGCCCGTGCCCGGATGAACTCATGACGGGTTTGACAATGCAGGGCAGCCCCACCTGCTCGGCTCCCAGGCGGAGCTGGTCGGGATTCTGGGCGAATCGATAGGGGGTCGTATCCAGGCCTACGGTGTCATGGGCGAAGGTTCGAAGGGCCTCCCTGTCCATGCACATGGCGGCCAGTCCGGAAGACGGAACAACCTGGATGCCCTGCTTGGCGGCCCATTCCAGTTGGTCGGTGGCGATGGCCTCTACCTCGGGCACAATCAGGTCCGGTCGGATTTCAGTAATCAGGGCACGCAGGGCCTCAGGGTCGGTCATGGGCAGAACCTTGGAAGACTGGGCCACCTGGGCCGCCGGTGCGCCCTGGTAGGAATCGACGGCGCAGACCCACGCCCCCAGCCGAATCAGGCTGATGCAGATTTCCCTCCCCAGTTCACCTGATCCGAGCAGGAGAACCCTGGTGGGTTGACTGCCCAGTGGGTTACCCAGGGGGCGGTCGGTGGCGGATGGCGGTCCGGCGGACATGACGGAATTGGTCATGGTCTCATTCTGCCACCGGGTGCCCGCAGGAGGGTTCACTTGGCCCGGATGTCACACGGGTGGACCGCCTCCCGCCCCGCCCTTCCGCCCAGCAATAAGCGCTCATAAATAAGACCTATAAGGAATGGCTTGGTTCCTTGCCTTGGCGGTCGTTACCATGACACTCAGTCGACATGGAAGGCGGGAAGGTGAACGATCAGACACCGGCGGTGGAGATTCGTGATCTCACCAAGACATATCGCAGTGACGATGAAGAGGACAAGACGGCCCTGGCTGATGTCTCCTTGAGTATCGAGGAGGGGGACATCTTCGGCATCATCGGCCTGAGCGGAGCCGGAAAGTCCACTCTTGTTCGGTGCATCAATGGCCTGGAGGGGTACGACTCGGGCAGTGTCAGGGTGCGGGGACGGGAGGTGCGCGACCTGAATCCGGCCGATCTGCGCTCCCTTCGGCAGCGCACCGGGATGATCTTCCAGCACTTCAATCTGATGCCCTCCCGCACCGTGGCAGGCAATGTGGAGCTTCCCCTTCTTGGGGGCGGTATGCGGAAACCTGAGCGGGCATCCAGGGTGGCCGAACTTCTGGACCTGGTCGGATTGTCGGACCTGGCAGACCACTACCCCGCAGAGCTCTCGGGTGGTCAGCAGCAGCGTGTGGCCATCGCCAGGGCACTGGCCAACGAGCCGGACATCCTGCTCAGCGATGAGGCCACCAGCGCCTTGGACCCCAACACCACCAAGTCCATCCTCCAGCTTCTGCGTGACCTCCATGACAGCCTGGGCATCACGGTGGTCCTGATTACCCACGAAATGTCCGTCATCAGGCAGATATGCAACAAGATCGCAGTCATTGACCACGGCACGATCGTGGAGCAGGGGAGGGTCTTCGATGTCTTCGCCGACCCCCAGGCCCAGCTGACCAGGTCATTCGTGGACACCACCTCCAATCTTGACAAGATCACCGACCTCCTGGCCCAGGATTCGCCCTTGGTGGCCCTGGATCCGGGGCAGGTCATCCTGCGCATGTCCTATGTCTCCAAGGAGATATCAGAGGCCTTGGTTTCGCATATCTCCCGCGCCTTCGACCTGGATGTCAACATCATCTTCGGTGATATCGATGTGGTCGAGGGCTCTCCACTAGGGGGCCTGGTGGTCAAGGTCGCCGGGACGGAGGGGCACATCGAGGACGCCCTGGCGTACCTGAAGGGTCGCAATATCGGAATCGAGGTTCTCAAGTCATGACATCGTTGCTTACCGACTGGTTCCCCAATGTGATGAGCCGGCTTCCCGAGTTCTTCGACAGCCTGGTCCAGACCCTGGTCATGGTCGGGGTATCCGGAGTCATCTCCTTCGTCCTGTCCCTGATTATCGGTGTGGGCCTGATTGTGACCCGCCGCAACGGCATCAGACGCAACGGTCTGGTCTTCAATGTCCTCGACAAACTGATCGATTTGTTCAGATCCATCCCCTTCATCATCCTGGCGGCCGCCCTGGTGCCGTTGACCAGGCTGTTGATGGGGACGGCCATCGGGCCCAAGGGTGCCATCTTCCCCCTGGTTGTGGGAATCACCCCCTTCTTTTCCAGACAGATAGAGTCCGCCCTGGCGGGTCTGGATCCGGGATACATCGAGGCCGCGGAATCCATGGGCATGTCCACCTGGCAGATTATCTGGCACGTGTATCTTCGTGAAAGCATCCCGGCCATCATCCGGGTGACCACAATCACCATCGTCAGTCTGGTGGGGGAGACGGCCACCGTGGGTATCGTGGGCGGAGGCGGGCTGGGGGACTTCGCCATCCGGCTGGGCTACCAGCGGTACATGTATGACGTGACCATGGCCACAATCATCGTTCTGGTCATTTTCATCGCCCTGATTGAACTCTTCGGCCGGCTCCTGGCCGAGGTCATCGAGCACTGAGCGCCGGGTGGAGGGTCGAGCAGAGTGGTACAAACCAAACATGCGGGTCGGAAAAGCCGGGCAAAGAAGGAGCTGGCGGTCCTGAGCCTGGTCATGATACTTCTCCTGGCGGCAGTCGTGGGGGTCGACCTCCACCTGGATCGCGCCGGTGCCGGGGCCCAGACGGTCACCATAGGGGTCATCGGCAGTTCCGATGATCAGATATGGAAGGCGGTCCAGCAGGAGCTGGACCGCCGGAACGAACATATCAGGATTAGGCTGAAGCCCTTCCAGGATGCCATCTACGTCAACCAGGCCACGGCCAACCGGGAGGTGGACCTCAATGCAGCCCAGCACTATGCCTATCTGGAGGATGACGCCAGAACGAACCACTACAAGCTCTCGGTCATCGGGGACACCTACATTTCTCCGATGAACCTCTACTCACGGAGGTACTCCAAGCCCTCCCAATTCCAGGATGGCGACAAGGTGGCCATCCCCAACAACGCCACCAACATGGGTCGCGCATTGAAGGTCCTGGCAGATGCCAAACTGATTGGTCTGCGCGACCCCAAGGCCACCAACCCCCTGCCTGAGGATGTGGTTGAGAACCCCAAGCATCTCCGGTTGGAGCAGGTGGATCCGGCGGGGATCCTCAACCTCCTGCCCGATTATGCCGGTGGGGTGACCAATGCCAATTTCGTCGTTGATGCGGGCATGAGTGTGCACGATGCCATCCACGAGGTCCCATACGACCTGCAGAATCCGGCCAATAAGCCTTATATCAACATCATCGTTACAACCAGTGATCAGAAGGACAATCCGACCTATGCCAAGGTGGTCAAGGCCTACCACTCCAAGCTGGTGGCCGACACAATCACCAGGGTGTACAAGGGGGCCTGTGTGCCGGCCTTCAAGGTTTGACAGGCGGGAACGGGGCGGCGCGCAGTCCGGGAAGAGGGGAAGAAGATGGCAAACAGAAGAACCAGGGCCAAGAGGGAACTGGCTGTCGTGTCCGTGCTCATGGTAGTTGTGGCCATCCTGATGGGCGTTGCATACGTCCGTATCAACCGGCCGACCCAGGGGGAGCGGGAAATCAGCATCGGTGTCGTGGGCAATGCAGACGAGGAGATATGGAAGGCAGTCCAGCATGAGCTTGATGCCCGCAACACCGGAATCCGGGTGAGGCTGAAGTCCTTCCAGTACGGGCGATACGCCAACCAGGCCTTGGCGAATAAGGAGACGGATCTCAACGCCTTCCAGCACTATGCCTTCATGGAGCAGGAGTCCAGGAAGAACGGGTACCACTTCGCTGCTGTAGGCGACACTTACATCTCCCCGCTCAACCTCTATTCCAAGCGTTACGCCAGCGTCGACCAGATCAAACCGGGTGAGCGTCTGGCCATCCCCAATGATCCGATAGACCTGGGGCGGGCCTTGAAGGTCCTGGACAGTGCCGGGCTGATTACGTTGCGTGACCCCAAGGCCACCACACCGGTACCGGAAGATGTTGTGGGCAATCCGCGGGGTCTGGTCCTGGACCAGGTGGATCCGACCGGCATCGTGAACCTGCTGCCCGACTATGCCGCTGGAATCACCAACACCAACTTCATCATCGATGCCGGCATGAAGGTTGACGATGCCATCTACCAGGTGCCGGGCGGTCTCAAATCACCTGCCAACCACCCCTATGTCAACATCATCGTGGCCAGGGCCGCCGACAAGGAACGTCCGGACTTGAAGACCCTGGTTTCCGCCTATCACAGCAAGTATGTGGCCGACGCCATCAACCGGTATTACAAGGGGGCCGCCGTCCCTGCCTTCTCATACTGATAGGTGGCGATGGGCCCGGAGCCGGTACAGGGGACTTCCGGGTCCAACTGCGCCAGGGAGAATATGTCAAAAAGGAAGGAGTGGGGAGTGGAGCGGGCAACGGGACTCGGACCCGCGGTCTCGACCTTGGCAAGGTCGCGCTTTACCAACTAAGCTATGCCCGCACTGATGACGGTTCCGCTGGAACGACGACATCGACAGCCCGGCAATCCCGGGCGGTGCTGTACCAGTATACCGATGGGTGGGACGAAGTCGGGGTCGTGTCGTCGTATGTTCCAAGCCTGACCAGGTTCAATCAGAGCAGGTCAATCAGGGCCTTGGTGTCCTCGATTGATGTGGCCCAGGATGTGGCGAACCTGATGATTGTGTGGTCGGCATCGCTGCGCTCCCAGAAGTCAAAGGCCACATGCTCGGCCAGCTCCTCCATCTTCCTGTTGTCCAGGCGTACGAAGGTCTGATTGGTGGGGGAGTCCATATAGATTTGATAGCCCTTCTCCCTCAAGGCATCCTTGATCATCGTGGCGGTGTCGATGGCATTGCGGCTTATCCGCTTGTACAGGTCATCGGTGAAGAGGGCATCAAACTGTATGCCGAGCAGCCTTCCCTTGGCCAGGAGGGCCCCACGCCGCTTGATCATCGTGCTCATGTGCTCAGGGGCGTCACCCTTGGGGAAGACCACGGCCTCACCGCAGAGGGCGCCCACCTTGGTTCCACCGATATAGAAGATGTCGCAGAGAGCGGCGATGTCGTCCAGGTCCACATCCGTCCCCGGTGCCACCAGGCCGTATCCCAACCGGGCGCCATCCAGATAGAGGGGGATCTCATACCGGTGGCAGATATCAGAGAGCTGCTCAAGTTCCTGCCGGGTGTAGAGCGTGCCGTATTCGGTGGGGTGGGATATGTACACCATGCCGGGGAAGACCATCTGCTCGTGGTTGCCGTCGGCGTAGAACCCTTCAAGGTATGAATCCAGGGTGTCAGGGCGAATCTTCCCCCGGTCTCCCTCGACCGTAAGGACCTTGTGGTCGACTGCCTCGATGGCCCCCGCTTCGTGGACGTTCACGTGTCCGGTATCCGCGGCGACAAGGCCCTGCCAAGGCTTGAGGATGCAGGAGACGATGGTCTGATTGGTCTGTGTGCCACCCGCCATGAAGAAGACCTGGGCCTGGGGGCAGGAGCAGTCTTCGGCTATTTTGCGTGCTGCCGAGCTGCAATACCGGTCCCTGCCGTATCCGGGGAGCTGCTCCATGTTGGTGTCGATCAGCCGCTGAAGGACTGCGGGATGGGCGCCTTCGGAATAGTCGTTGACGAATGAGAGCATGGCTGTCCTTTCTGTCCGGTCTTCATTCCGGGTTTTGCCGGTGACACGTGTGCCAATCTCTATCAGCATATGGCTTAGGGCTCCCATGTGGTGCAGGTGGGAGATGTGGCTGGACGGGTGCGGATGTGGCGAATGGGTGGGGCATGAGAATCAATGCCCCACCCATTTATCTCAGCATCTGGTGCGGGCGAGGATGCAAAAGATGCAGATGGCGCAGATGATGCACCTTTTGCATTCACGCCCTATGCTGTCGGGATGGCTTTTGGGGATGCACAGCCGGTCTCATTCCCCGTCGGTCATTGTTTCGGAGGCAACATCTCCTGTTGATCAGCATCCTCCTTGGGCTGAGGTTTCGGGGCCTTGGAAGAAGGGTTGTGGCGGTAGATCAAGGCGAAGGCGGCGATGGTTTCGACCACGGTGGCAAGAATCCAGGTGATGATGACCGGGTTCTGGTACTTCTGGACCGACCCCATCCTGGTAAAGATGAAAACGTCCATGATGAATGTCTGGAGGACCAGGAGGACCGCCGTTATCACAACCGTCGCAGTGTGCCGGTCGGCTCCGGATCCTGGTTCCGGTGCCTGGTCGGGGGATTGGAGGCTGGCGTAAGAAAGCAACCAGATGCCGATTCCGAAGAGGACCGCAGCCAAGGGGATGGAGAAGAAGATGGGTAGGGTGCTCAGGCTGAGTCCCAAGGCGGCTACCAGGAAAGCGGCTGCTAGGCCGAGGTAGAAGGAACCGAGATTCTTGGTCCTGCCGCGCTTGCCGGTGGTCCCGGTACCTGCCTGCTTCTTGTCGCTGTGCGGATCATCTGGTCGGTTTGTTCGTGGCGAATCATCCTTGACGCGACGTGCCTTGTCGACCTCGGCTGCATCTGCTCGACTCATATCGGGCTTGGGTCTCTCGCGACCGGGAACAGCGGGACCTTCGCTGCCTGCTCCGTCTTTGGCTTCCGGTTTCCGATCGGGTCCTTCCGTGTCAGGTTTATCCTCACCGGAATCGGTTTCCGCTGCTGATGTCCTTTCTTGCTCATCTTCATCGGGTGCGGATTCTGTGGCTCCGGGTTCATCTGTGCTCACCGTGCCTGATTCGCTTGAGGAGGAGTGGTCTTCGTCGGTCCTGGTTGTTTCGGTCTTTTTCCTTCCGGCCTTGTGGGCATCGGACCGGCTGGAGGCGTGGCTAACATCTTCTGCATTTTCCGGGTTTTGCTGTTGGTCCTCGCCCGGTTCCGGCAACAGCGGCTCATCTGGCGCTGTAGATGTGGCTTCGTCCATCTTGCCCGCGTCCGTGGGCCTCGGTTGCCCTGTATCGTCACTGTGAATCCTGTACCGATCCTGATGCCGACCGTTTCTTCTGTTCTGCTTACTGTTCATTTCAACTCCCACCTGTAAGCGCCCAGAAGGTCCGGGGAAGAAGAAGTCCGCCCGAATCTCGAGGGCTATATGACTGCCTTTTCTGTCAGTGTATGCAGCTGCGAATGGCAAAGCGGGTATTGAAGTGAAGAATGCAACCGAGTGTTTGTTGTGCCGTGGTCGGCCGGTTTTTCAAGGCCTGAGTCAGGCTTGATTGCGCTCTGTCGAAACCGTGAATCAGCGGTCGGCAGTAGGGGGGGGGGTGACTTTACGACGGCACCAACGACTAGGGCGACATGTACTGATGTTCATATCGAGGTGATTGAGAACTTATGGGCGAGTCCTATATACTCAGTCGCACGATTATCTTGGGCCGGTCAGTCATACGGGAGCGTGCGGCGAGATCAGCTCCATCTATGTCAGGGACCCGGACAGGAACCTCGTTGAGCTCTCAGTTTACGAAAATCAGGAATCATAAGCGCACAGAGTCGACTCCTGTATTCCTGATGGGTAATTGTGCCAGCTAATTATCGGAGAATTGCAAATATCATGGGAGTTGCAACACCGAGTCGAGTCGGCTGTTTGTCACTGTACCGGCATGCCGATCGTATCGAACCTCGTCGTTGCGGTTGTCTTGACAGGATCCATGCGAAAAAGAGGAGGCCCCGACGGAGCGAGGCCAGGTTTATGCAGTCGGCAGGGAGATATCACATACCCAGGCCGTGCTGCAGCGTGTCTGATGCTGTCTGCACCTGCTGGGAAACCACGGAAACGGGGGCTTCCGCCTTGGTGCGGTGAGAAAGTCCGCTGCCCACATTGGCGGCTACCATAGCGGCAAGCGCTGCTATGAGGATACTGGGCCACTTTGCCTTTTTATCCGGTTTCTTCTCTTCCTTCTTGGGCTCAGGAAGCGGATTCGGCGCCTTCGAGGGCCTCTGGTCCTGTTCGGGGTTGGTCATGATATCCCTTTCTTTTGCCTACACTGACGAAGCAAGCCTAACAAAAGCTTTTGTGTGGGGTGAAGAGGTCCCTGTTCTGCGCGCAGCAATAGTGCAGGATAACGAGCAGGAACCGGGTAGGTGTCTCGTAGTCGCTGACCAGACCCGATTGCGGGCTTGTTATACCTGCATTGGATACCTCGACAGGAATTATGACAGGAGGTTTCAACGCGAATGCAGATCCGGTATCGATTATTGCAGGTGGATGGCGGGTGACAGATATCGGATTGCGATATCTTGAAGGAATATCGCATTTCTGATTAGAAATAGAAGATTTGCTGATGGGGTGGCGGCTTCTGCTCGAACGTGTGACCTACTGAACTACAATTATGAGAAACGAGTTTCGACTATGATAGTTGAAGAGGAAAAGGCGAAACAAAGCAAAAATAGGTCTGCTGCATGTCTGTAGCACAACCTTAGCCACGTAAAGGCCTGGCATACAAAAGGGCATACAAGAGCCTTGGCAGGAGGCCGGGACGCCACAAATTAAGGCGACGGGAGTGGCCAAGTTGTACAAGTACTGGGCCACGTACACGGTCAAGGATGCGGGCAGCGGCACAAGGGAGAAGCCCGTCCAGTGTTAGAAGGTCCTGTTCGACCCGGGCACGACTCCTCGGGTCAACGTATATGCAGGACTCTCACGGTGAAGACCAGCGAGGCGGTCAAGACAACGAGAGCCGGAAGGGCAAGGAAGTGCAGTGAGTTCAGCGTAGCCGAGTTTCGCCCCATGCTCGATGTGGCCTCTTACATGCCCATGGAGGAGGCCACATCTGGTTGTAGAGGTTATACCGCAGGGGAGGGGATACTCAGCGTGACCTGGGACAGCCTGAATATGTGCAGCAGCATGTACACGGTTGATTGGAAGCTGCAGACTGCTACAAGGCCCACAGGTGCGGCGAGCCTTCCGGCGGGTCGTGTCCGTGCGGCAGGCGCCAATTCGCTCTGTGCTCTGGCGCCACATAGGTGACCCCCGACGATTACGACATGCGTCCTCTGTACAATGCTGACGCTTTGCCCCGCCCTAAGTCCAGGATCGGCAGGATTGCATTCGTCGTGCTCCTGCTGATGGAAGCCATACAACGGTATGAGCTGGTCACTAAAGACATGGACAATCTCCGCGGGTTCATATTCCACCGACACGGCGGCGGCCCATACCGAAGAAGGCAGATATGGGCCGCTCGTCCCAGGCATGACCATGCACTACCGTACCGCAGGACTCGACGAACGCAAACAAGCTATGTTTAAACTCGATAGTGAGCTCGATATCGAAGAAGCCAGTACTTGAACGCAATGACGAAGCACTATTTTAGTGTCTCGCATGGAGAGAGGATATCTGGTCTTATTTTCCGCGCTGCCATACTCATTTATTTGAGTCAATCTTTGCGAGGGTCGGTCATCCGATGCTTGGTGTAGATAAAATTATGGGAAAGAGGGTTTCTTAGGACCTTTGAGATTAGACACACGTTGTAGGTTGTAGACGTTTCCGTCGCAGACATGACGAAGGTCAAAAAGGAAATAAATATGCTGTGATGCCAGCTCATAGGGGCAATTTATGGCGGTTTAATAGGTAAACACGTTCTCATAAGTTAACGACTCCTTTTATGTGGCGTGCGATTAGCTTATGAGAACGCGGCTTTCTAGCACCTTCTATCATCAATTTTCGATATCGCTGACATCGATTGTGGGCTTCAGCTCAATGAGCTGTTGATACTCATTGAGTATCAACTCAGATAAGTTTGATATCTTAGGTGCTTTTAGCGTGATTATTAAGGAGTATGGTATCGGTTCCGCATTTTTGGCTACTCCGCCACTCTTCCGAGAAATATAATGAACGTCAAACACAGGATTGCTCAAACTTGTTCCAAGTTTTCGGATGCTCGAATGACGTACCGTCTCCCATTTGCCTTGATCCTTGCGCTGTTGCTCCTCGGTTGGGTATAGAGTCGATGTATCTCTTGATGTAAAAAATGCTTGGGAAGAGGGATGAGTGCCCGTCCCAGTAAGTGATGTTTTTGGCCTAAAGGTAGGGGTAAGGCCTGCCCGCGTATACACATCCGGCGATTGTGGATCAACCGGACAACTAAAAGCGAACGTTGCCGATATTTCGACCTTCTCGGATATTTGAGACACCTGTTGAGGTATTGGTATCCGTGCCCGTAGGTATTTTCCAGGGTTTAAATGACCCTGGTACACAATCGTGGCTTCACCATTATTTGTCGTCACAATGTTCTCAACATTAGAAGATATGCGTCCCCATCCCGTCTCGTCTTTGTCTTTTGTCTCATGGGGTTCCGCTGTATGGATTAGTAACGCCTTGGTTGTCAGTGGCAAGAGCGAACCTTCCCCGGCCTCATAAACTTGCACGGCCTTACGAAGAGCAAGAGGTGCAGCAAAACTTGTTCCCATTATGCTGCCAACGTGAGGAGATCTGCCTGGAGTCAGCACATGGAATTCATGCCCCTTTACGCCACCAAAAGCCACTACGTCTGGTTTCACTATTCCCGGGCTTCTCCCAGGACCGATTGCAGAATAAGGGGCACGATCCCACTCATCTTCTTCAGAAGTTGCCGCCCCAACACTCATAGCATTGACGCAATCGCTTGGAATCATAATACGAGCATTGCCTGAATTTTGATCCCTTTCACCATTGTTACCTACTGCAACAGTGACAAGACACTCTCCCGTTACGAGCAGCGAATCAAGTACGGCAGTCCAAGCGCTGACGTCGTCGTCTTCAATTGGGAGTTCAGGCCCTAAACTGAGATTCGCGAAATCATAGGCCCCTGTCTCTAACTCTGATTTTATATTTGCGAGTGCTTTATATAGACTTAGAGGGTCATCCTCTTTACAAGAACTATCTATAACCCTGGCCACTGATATCTGTGTGTGAAGTGGTTCGGGAACTCCTCTTATGTTTCCGAAGAGCAACGCAGAACATACCGCTAATCCATGGGAAGCAAAATCATCTACATTATCCGCATCGGGATTGGATAGACTGTACCGCTCAACCCAATCATTAATTGGGCAGTCGTCGGGAAGTCCACCGTCGAGAACAATGATTGCAGGCCCTCTATTGTTGCTTTTTTGGAATAGTGGCAGTTGTACGGAAGTAGGGAAAGAACGCAGTGTATCCCCCATTGGCTCCATCCGTAACTTCGGCATCGGTCTTATTGCACGGATAGTGGAGTACTTGGCTAGCTGTTCTACTCCTTTTTTTGCTCCATGTACGGGGTAGAACACCAAGTTATTCGCTTCGAAGATTAACTTATCTTTAATCTCAACTTCAAGTTCTCCTGCAAGAGTATGCAATCCTTGAGTATTATTAGGCGCATAGGTGCGATCGAACTTGTGAAGCACGAGTTCATACCAATCATCATTGCCTACTGCCGTGTGAATCTTATCGACTGCATCAAAGGAGCGAATCTCTTCAATACGTATAACGCTAGCCAGAGCTTCGCTTTTGTCCACGGTGGCCTTTTTTTGCAAATCTGTAAGGAGATCGACAAAAGAATGGCGTTTCCCTGCAATGAGGAGAGATGTAGAAATGTGTGATTCATCAGGGCGGTCCTGCGTAACAATACGACAAGGTCGGCTACCAAGAAGTCGCATACTAAATGAGTCAAAAAGATCTGTGGGCTGATAGGATTTCGCGATGTACTTTGGATGAAGGATGAATTGTGCCACGTGTATTTCATCTGGAGCATATAGCTGATTGGTGCTAAAGGAGTTAATTAATCCTTGGAGTTCAGGGAGTAGCCGTTCACGTGAGTCCTCGTAAGAATATACCGGTTTAGATTCTCCTCCACCTTGTGGGATTTTTACGATCTCTGTGAGACGTTCGCCTCTGCCTATTAGATAATGCCGTACCATTATCTGCCTTCCTCCTCAGATTTACTTTGATTTCTGTACTTCCGTATGGTCTCTTTGCTAACCCCCGTGGCTGCTGCAATGGCGCGCTGCGAAAGATCCGTTCCAACAGCTAGTTTTGTTGCCAACTGTATACGATTGCGATGAGACATCGATGCTACATGTGCCGAGACATAATCAACAATTGCCATTTCCATAGACTTTCCTGTGATAATTGACTGTTTCCTAATAGATGACAGTGATAATCTTGCTTCGCTGTAGGATTTTCCAGACAGAACTATACACAGCATTTCCAAGTATGTATCGTTCATACTATTTTTCCATAAGGCAGTATCTGCTTTAAGTGTTTCGTATAAGTCTTTTTGAGTCGGCATCGGAAAGTCGACTTTGAGTTCGAATCTCCTCCATACAGCCGGGTCGATCAGCTCCGGATTATTTGTTGCCGCTAAAACTATTCCCTGAGGATTCCACATATCAAGCAACTGGAGCAGCACTGTAACTAACCGTTTCATCTCTCCTATATCGTGAACGTCCGATCTAGTTTTGGCCACCGCATCTATTTCGTCTAGGAACAATATTGAAGGTTCAGCGGATGCTTGGCGGAAAACTGTCTGCAAATTTATGCCGGTCTCTCCTAATTTGCTCGATACGGACGCAACAAGGTCAAGTCTGTATAAAGGAAAATTCAACTCATGCGCAAGCCACTTGGCGGCCATTGTTTTTCCTACTCCGGGGGCACCAGTAAAAATTGCAGAAGAGACAGGCGACAATCCTACTTTCAACAATTCCTTTGCTTGTTTTCGTTCTACTATGATTTCGTTTAATTGCGATTCAATCACGCTATTTAGATGTGGCTTTTCATTTGAGGATGCGTCTTGTATAGCCATGGACGAATAATTTGGAAACTCGCGTGGAGGTATAACTCTTTGAGTAGGAGAACTAGTATGCAGGAGTTGTGAAAGTTGATTTGAGAACTCTGGTTGAGTATGACGATATCGCTTGATCAATCTAGTAAGGTACATTCGTAAATCGTCTTGTTTGTTCTCCAGTCCCAGACGAGATAACTGCACCATTTCTTTAAGGAACTTGCTTTTTTCTTCCGGCATCCTTATAGAATAGCATGATAGCAAAGGAAAACGTTAAAAAGAGACGGAAGACTTTGCGCTTGTGGTATAAAGAATCTTCTCCTGCTCGGAATGTGTCAGCATGAAGTTCGGAAAAGTTAGGGGTAGAAGCCGATATTCGCAAAACGCAATTGTGTGCTAGCGAGAAGACCCTGCCGAAGTGGGGCAGATAAACGCCTTCTACTTGAGCAGGTCCCAGAGGCTGAACGTGGTCTTTCTCTGTTCTTGACCCAGCCCATGTCCTTCTTCCCGTATCCGGGTATGAGGGCTTTCTTCGCCCGCTTTTCCGTTTGCATGTGGTGTGGGCCTTTAACGAGCGCCGGGGGCTGGGGGCATGTCGTATTTCATTGGAGCGGGTACCTCCGTCCATCCGCTTTGCCCATTTGCGGGTAGTGCAGGGTTCCATCCAATGAGGGTATGTCGAATATGACTTTGCCCTGTGCTTTTGCTGACGGGTTCAACGAGTCTGGCAGTTTGTCTGTTTGCGTCATGGGGGATTATGCGGCCATGGGTCCAAGCATCCCGTTCCACTGTATGCCGTCTTTCTGGATGAGCTGCCGCCGGTATGTGGTGCCGACATCCAATGGGCCGTATTTGGCGGGATTGTATTTCTCGGTTCTTGTGGCGGTTATGTCAAATTCGACGAAATGGTCGTGCTCCGGCTGTCGAGGTTCGTGGTCTGAGCAGGTCGGGTCGGGGATGATTTTGGCCACCGTCCAGATGGCCACGTCCTTGCCGTCTTCACCGGTGATGCCGGTCTCGTCGTCCACCTGCTTGACGATGTTTCACTTACTGTTTAACTTGGCGAATCTGCGGGATCGCTGCCGGTTTGTCCTTCATATTGGTCGTGGTCTCGGCAGTGCCGCAGACTGACAACGTCAGTACGGGCGCTAATGCGGCTGCGACAGTGGGTTCATGATGGCTTCTTGTCCTCTGTGACTGTAAGCAGGCCATCAGTCGTTTTGTATGGCGAGTATGGCTGATTCGATTAACGTGTTGCGTTGTAGCGCGAGTGGTTTGTGTCGAGTATCCGTTGGTAGTCCTGAATAATCTGGAGGGTCACGTCAAGTTCGCAGGCAATTTGGTAAGAGTCCCCCTCGTAGATGGTTTCGGCGGTCTGGTACTCGATTGGATCCACGAGCTTGAGTGCGGTCTCTCGACGTGCTCGGTTCTCTATGCGCGACCCGTACACGCCTGAGCGGGTGGTGTCGGCATGCTGCCAATGGATGAGTTCATGGACGAGTGTGCAGCGCTTCTGGCAGTAAGTAAGCCTACGGTCGATGAGGATGGTTCTGGTGGCTTCATCGTAGAAGCCGGTCATGCCTTCCGGCAGGAGTGCGCTGCTGATGGTGACGTCCAGGGTGTCGGTGTAGCAGCGCATCTGCCCGTATGTCATCGTCGACGTCAGGCCGTCCAGGAGCCTCGGGCCCTTATCTGCCATCGCCGCCTTCTGCTTCCTTCTCCTTGTTCGGGTCGTTCATGGCCGCCAACGCCTGGTCGTCTGCCTTGACCTTGCCGAGCACGTAGGCCACCTTCTCCTCCTCGGGGAGCCAGGAGAGATCCATGTCGGTTCTTTTGGTTGCATCGGCTCTTTCGGCCGCGTCGCTGAGGATAAGGAATGGGTCGACTCCCATGGCTCTGGCCAGCGCATCGATGTCCTCGGTGGTGAAGCTGGTATCCCCGCGCATCTTTCTGAAGAACGTGGATCGTCTGATTCCGGAACGTTGGATGAGTTCCTGAGTCGTCATGCCCACTTCCTGCCTGGTGGACTCAATCGTTTTGATCGCCTGGTCAGTGAATGCGTCTATCTCTTTCATGTTCCTCATAGTAGTCAATTTTGGCACTTTTTGCAATAAGTACCGTTCTTGGTTGACAGATAGTCCCAAATATGGCACTATCAGGATGTGCCAAAAATGAGACTCAAGCAATCCTCCACTCGGGTGATCCGGGCAGTGAGGGCGGAAGCGGCCCGTTGCGGATATAGCGGTAAGGACGTGGCAAAGGCACTGGGCAGGGACCCGAAATACGTATACGAGCGGTTCAGGTTTCAAAAGCCATTTTCGACCGAGGATCTGAATCAGGTGGCTGAATGGCTGGGTATCACCTTTAACGACTTGATCAAATCAGCTGAGTTCGATGCTGCCATGCGTAAGCAAGATTTGTCTGACAGCAGTCTGGTGGCGTGAGGTGGATTGGCTAAGGCTAGGTGAAGGACTGCTCGAACTTGTCGTTTCGTCTCACCCGGAGGGACCTGTCGCAACCCCGATGGAAGAGATGATCATGCTTCGAGTCCTATCGTCATCGCCTCTGATTCTTGCCCAAGTAAGAAGAATGCCGCAGCTGCCACTGCGGCGATGACAAAGAAAGTAGGTAAGCAATCAATGTCGGATTTCAGTGTATCAACCGCTCCGACGCGAAGGGGTAATCCTGAGACGTCGTTTGCGGCTGCGGCTGAGGTGAGGACTGGTCATATGCAGGCTCTTACCCTGCAGGCTTTGTCTCGCCTGTGTTCTGAAAGACCGGGGCCTTTCACGCAGTGGGAGGTTGAGGCTGAGGTGGAGCAGCAGTTGGGGCGCAGGCTGGCGGACAGCACGGTTCGTAGTCGTCTTCCAGAGCTCGTGCGTAAGGGCCTGGTCTTGTGCGCGGACCGTGAGGGCATCAGTCCCAGCGGGCACGCCTGCTCCCGGTACCGTCTCTCGGATGTGGGGATGGCGGTATGAGCAGGGCATTGCTGTGTGAGGAGGAGGCCCGTGAGTATGTGGGCGGGATACCGGAGCGTACGTTCAAAACGCTCTGCGGTGACCATGTGATTCGTCTGGGGAAACGGAACTATTGCAGACCGTCCGATCTTGACGAGGCGGACAGGGTGCTTGATGATGCGGCGGACAAGGTGGAGCGGTTGTCGCGGTGGGTGTTGGTCGCGAATTCGCGTGAATGCTGTCAATGCTGTGAATGCCGGTCGTCGTCATCGTCACCGCACGTTGAGGAGCAGGCGCAAGTCAAGGGAATCAAACAAAACAATCGTGAAGGAAACAGGAAATGAGTGTTCTATTTGACCGCTTGGACCCGGGGGAAATAACGGGCATGCATGTCCGCGCCAGGTTTGACAGCGACACCGTGATTGAAGGCCGAATTGAAGGGGACAACTGATGGGGTTTGAGATTAAGGAGATGGCGGATCGGGAGTACTTCGCTGACCCGGCGTTGGATCAGTCTGCGTTGAAGCGATTCATGGTGTCGCCGTTGTCGTATGTGGATTATCTCGATCATGGTCTGGATGTGTCCGGTGATGCTCTGGATTTCGGCAAGGCGGCGCATGCGCGGGTGCTGGGCACTGGTGCGGAGGTCGTCGACAGGCCGAATCTGCGTACGAAGGCGGGCAAGGCCCTGATGGAGGAGCTGCGCGCTTCGGACGCGGTGGTTGTCTCCTCCGGTGACAGGGAGCGTCTGCGGAAGATGGGGGCTGTTTCGGCCCCGTATTTCAGGTCGCTTCCCGGCAGGCCGGAGATGGTGGTGGTCGCGGACGACCCGGGGAGTGGGCTGCGGTTGAAGGGCAAGTTCGACTGGCTGCCTGACGGTCCGGACGAGGACGGGGTGCTGCGTATCCGTGATTACAAGACTACGAGCGCGGACCCGAGGGAGTTCCCCGGCGAGGCGGCCCGTTTCGGCTACCACATCCAGGCGGCCTTCTACATGATGCTGTACCGGCTGACCGGTTTCCAGGGCCTGCTCGGGTTCGAGTTCGTGGTGCAGGAGAAGAAGCGTCCTTACGACTACATGGTGTGGCGGATGGACGAGGATGGCCCGGAGACCGTGCTGGCCGGTGAGCGTATCGCGCAGGCGTTGGATGAGCTGGCCGGGTTCAGGCGTGACAGTCCGGACGACTGGAAGCAGCGCATGGGGGAGTACGGGCTGGACAAGACTCCCCGCACGGTGGGGTTCCCCGGCTGGCGGATCGACAGAGAGTACGAGGAGATGGAAGTATGAGCGGTCAGGAAAACAAGACAAAGCAGGAGCAGGCTGAGCAGGAGCTGACGGTGTGGGAGCGCCTGCAGAAGGCGCGCATGGAGATGAAACCGGAACAGTCCGGCCAGCTGACCATCAGCGGCAACCGGATCAGGTACTCGACGATCGACGACCTGTACAAGGCTGTCACCGACGCCCTGGCGAAGCAGGACCTGTGGCTGTCCACGCACCTGGCGAATAACGCGGTGCGCGTCCGGGTCGTGGACGTGAAGACGGGCCAGGCCGAGGATCTGCTCGACTACCCCTGCGTGTTGACGGGGAAGGATGTGAAGAAGGACGCGGGCACTTGGACCAGCTGCAAGCGGTACGCGATCACGAGTGCCTTCAACCTGGCTTCGGGTGACGAGGGCGGCTCGGAGCAGGCGGCGGCCCGGGAGGAGGAGCGCCAGCAGCGGGGGTTCGTGAGCAGGCAGCGGTTCGCTTCGGCCCCGGAGTCGTCCCTGACGCGTATCCGCGCGGCCTTGGTGGCGGCGGGGGTGAACGTGCCAGCCGAGCAGAAGGAGACGGTGAGCCGCCTGATCGGCAGGCAGATCACGGGCAACCTGGGCTCCGCGAATCTGACGCCCGCCGAGGCGGACAGGATACTTGATGAACTCGGCAAGGTGGGTGATTCCGATGATGCCTCTCGTTGATTTCCTCTGGCTGTGCGCCGCCGGTTTCTGCGGCGCGGTGTGCGTGTT
This sequence comes from Bifidobacterium coryneforme, assembly GCF_000737865.1. Taxonomy (NCBI): domain Bacteria; kingdom Bacillati; phylum Actinomycetota; class Actinomycetes; order Bifidobacteriales; family Bifidobacteriaceae; genus Bifidobacterium; species Bifidobacterium coryneforme. Next base: position 1,230,889 of record NZ_CP007287.1, on the reverse strand, counting down.
CGCTTCCTGCTGGACGCTCGCACACCCTCAGCTTGGTCTGCTTGACCTGGCCGCCCTGGCAGGGTTCGGCTGGTGCATGGAAAGGGGTGAGCGCTCATGAGCAAGCTCAAGGTGCATGGCTATACGGTGCACGTCCCCGAGGACGGGTGGCGGTTCGACTGCGATGTGCCCAACTGCATCAGATTTATCTCCATCTACAGGGACGGGCACGTAATCGACGGCACCCGTTTTCGCTCCGAATTGCACCAGCTGGTGTGCGGAGTCGACGACGCGGAAACCGCTTTCGACCTGGGAATCGTCAAGTACGGCTGGCAGAGGGGAGATGTGTTGGACCGGCTCTACTGCTGCCCGGAGCATCGAGAGGATGCCGACTCATGACGCTATCAACCAGGGCCGGCTGTCCTTGTTCGACTTGTTCCCGGCTCACCCAGGGCGAGTGCTGCAAGTGCTGGTCTCCGTCGTGTGCCAAGACCATCTGGCATGGCTATACATGCAACTGGGAAGCCGAGCGTTCACATCCTGTCACTCGCCGTTACCGGAGCGAGGACAACCCGATTGTAATCGACGACTTCAAGAAGGAGGCCTGACGTGGCCGGAGACGCCATCATTACCATCATCGGCAACCTGACGGCGGCCCCTAAGATTCGGTCGACGTCGAACGGGGGCAGAGTGGCGAATGTCACCATCGTCTCCACGCCCAGGCAGTTCAACAGGACGTCGGGTCAGTGGGAGGACGGGGATGCTCTGTTCATGCGTTGCTCGGCATGGGATACGCAGCACCAGCCCCTGGCCTCGAACATGCAGGCGAGCCTGACCAAGGGCATGAGGGTGATTGCCCAGGGCCGTCTGGTGCAGCGCTCCTACCAGGACCGCAATGGCAACAACCGTATGTTCGTGGAGCTGTGCCTGGACGAGATTGGCCCGGCCCTGACTCGGAGCACCGCCCAGGTGACTCGGAACAATAATAGTGGCGGCAATTCGGGCGGCGGTGCTGGGTTCGGCGAGCAGTTCTCGTGGGGTGGGGGAGCGTCCCCGATTCCCGCGTCATCGGCCTCGTGCGCACCGGGACCGGCAGGTGGACAAACAGGTGCGCCGGAACAGGACCCGTGGGTAGGGGGCGGCAATGACGAACCTGAGTTTTGATCCGTTCGCCGGGGTTGAGACGCCGCCCGAGCCTGACCGCGTGTGCCCCGAGTGCGGTGGCGCGGTCGGCATGGTGGGCCGCTGCTTGGGCTGCGGGTGGCCGTCCTGGGAGGCGTACGCATAAGCAGACGGAAGAAAGGACAAGGGTACGAGGTTCGAGACCGCCGTCTTGCGGTACCTGCGTGACCGTATAAGCGACCCCGAGGGCATGATCCGCCGGAAGACCCTACAACAGGAATGCCGACCGGTTCTCACTGGCCGACCACAGAATGGTGGTCTTCCGCCTTTCCGGAAGGCGAGGAGGCTATGGCGCACCGCCTGGCGCGGAGCAAGGGCTATGAGGTCGAGGTCCGCCCTCAGGCACGGGGGTGCCAGCCTGCCGAGGACGAGCAGAACTGCATGCGACTTTCCAGGGGACGGGGTCCTGTTCCCCGGGTACGTGCGCCGTATCGAGGTTCCCAGGGACTGGCGGCTCGGGATGCTGACCATGCTCGGCTATGCGGGACGGCGCGGGGCCGACATCATGCGAGTATGCCGGTGCGATTGAGGGCAGATCGGCACCAAGGCCGGGCGGAACCTGACGGGCGGACAGTCCAAGTTATGCGGATGCCAATGAGGAAGGAAGAAAGAAAGGAGGGCTGTCATGGCCGGTAGACGCGGTTACGCGAAGCTGAAGAACGACTTCTACCTGAACGGGAAGGTCAAGGAGCTACGTGTCGTCTGCCCATCTGCGGTGGGGGCGTTCGTGTTCGCCATCGCCTACTGCTCGGACAATCTGACAGACGGTCGCATCCCCGATCGTGACCTTCGTTATGTGCTCGGGGTCACCGATGAGGAGATCAACGCGCTGTGCAAGGTCGAGTTGTTGGAGCCGGACGGCAACAGTGGGTACGTGATCCATGACTACACGGAGCACAACAGCAGGCGTGACCAGGTGGAGAAAAGCAGGGAAAGGAACGCAGAAAACTATCGAAAGCGCAGATTCAACAGAGATTCAACAGCGACTCATCGTGATGAATCCGAGTTGAACCGGACTAAACACAAAAACACCAGAACACAAGAACATTTACCCGACAATAAATCCCCCAACCCCCCAACGGGGGCCGACGCCGACCGGCAGCCCGTCAGGGAGCCGTCGTCGGATGAGGCGGCCCAGTTCCGACAGTTCTGGTCGCTCTACCCGAACCACGACTACCCTGATGCCGCCGTCCGCGAGTTCAAACGCGTCCTGCGCCGGACCGGGACGGAACGCGTGAACCTCGTCGCCCTGCTTCAGGGAGCCCAGATGCTCCGGGACGAACAACGGGACCCCCGGTACATTCCCGCCGCATCCAAATGGCTCCACGATGGCGGCTGGAAGAACAAGCCCAAACCGCGGGCCAGGCAGCCGGACCGGCAGGCGAGCAGGGCTCAGCAGAACCAGGATGCGAACGCCGCCCTCATAGCCCGGTATGTGCAAGAGGAAATTCCGCAGATCCCGAGAAAGGAGATACCCGCATGCTAACCCTCGCTGAAAGCACCCTCGTGCTTGCCAAGATCCGGGCGCACCACGGCAACGCACCCATCACCGACCTGGAGGCGCGCACCTTTCATGAGGAGCTTCGGGCCGACGCGAACCTGGCCGATGCGATGGAATCCGTCAGACGTTTCTACGCGAACAACGAGACGGGCCGGTGGATGCTCAGCGGGGACGTCAACGCAGGCATCCGCCGCATCCAAGGCCCTCGAATACCCGACGCGGTACGAATCCCATGAGTTCATGGAGCAGGACGGCATCGGCATCAGCAGTCCCCGGTCAATCCCATACAGGCGGACCCTTATAGCCCAGACTCGCCAGGGGGCCCCAATCGAGGAGGCTCGCGTCAAGGCCATGAAAGCCGCCCAGCTGGTCATTGAACCGCCCAAGCCAGAACCAAAACCCCGCCTAACGGGCCACTTTATCGGCGGTGGGGTTGAGCGGCTTGGTGCCGAAGACCTCAGCAGCATGATAGGAGGCACAAAGTGAGCAACCATACGAACCGCAAAAAAGAACCCTCTGAGTGTCCGGCAAAACCCGGGTGCGGGTGGGATGAGGAACGGACGAGTAAGGGATGTAAAAGCACGTACGGGGACTATCCGGGAGGAAGTTTGAGCTACGCATCCCATCAAACCAAATCCCTGGCCGGTATCCACGAAACGGCCTCCGACCATGACATCACCCGCAGGTACAGGTACAGGCAAGCCGTCATCAATGCCATGCACGTCACCATCTCCTGGGAGTCGAACATCAAGAAGGAAGGACCCAAGTTTTGACCAGAAACCAATGTCCGATATGCGAGGGACTGCCGCGCGGACCCCTGTGCAAAGCCCACCGGCAGGAACTTGCCAAGACAATCCATGAGCTCAGGCTCGGCATGTACGAGCTGAAGCGTATGGAACGTCGCGAGGTGCGCCATAAGCCGCACGGTGAGAGAGCCGTCAGGTCCGTGTTCTCGCCAACCCTCATAGACATGACCGCCGCCAGCCTGTACGACTATGCGGAGGAAATCATCCAGGACGTGGCAGGCGACATCGGCCTATGGGCCGGCGAGGCCCTGCAGCTCCTCACCAAGCTGGCCGGCAGGATGGGCAGGCTGGCGAACGCGCCTAACAGCGGACGTGACTACCGCGACCTCACTCGCACCAACCGGAAGGTCCAACTGCATATAACACCGCCGGAGGAGCGCATCATCCACGGACACTGCCTCAGCCCTACCTGTGGGGCCGAGCTGTCCGGACTGCCCGACGACACCATGTCCACCTGCAGCAAGTGCGGAAATGCGTGGGTGGTGGCCGAAGTCAGACGGGTACGCCGTGAGCGTATGGAGGGACAGTACATCATCGGGCAACCCAAGGTGGCCGCGCAGTGGGTCTGCCGGGAGACAGGGTTGGAGATCAAAAGGGGCGACGTGAGCAATTGGCGGAGTAGGGGACTGCTTCATCCTGTGGAGACCGAAACCAGGGGCGTTTGGCAGTGGGCAAAACCCGAGCTGCTGGAGTGCGCCGAGGGAATGCGCCTGGCGACTTGACAAACTGTCGTTTGAGTGCGATAGTTAAATATAGTTGATTTAACTGTAAGGGTCGGGCGATTGTGTCCGGCCTTTACTTTTTGTTTCCTTGCGCCTGGGATTCCGGTATCCGAGCGGGCTATCTTCGTGATGAAGTAACGTGCCTCACCGCTCCCTTTATCATGAGCAGCACCTCTTCAAACCGGTTACAAAGGGCTATTACTGCTGGAGTCAACCAATCGCTCGAGTGCCCCAAGGAACATCGCGAGGTTGTCGCCGCCCGTTTGCCCCACTGGAAGCAAGACGCGAGCATCAAGCTGTGCAAAGCCCATGACGACCCAGAGACCGGGGCGGCAGGACAGCCTACGCATGACCACCTGACCACATCATTCCGCTATGGGTACATCCCCTGGGTCCCCACGCTGTTCGAACTCCTGAATAACGGCTGGCGGCTGAGCGACGCCGAATGCCAGCCAGCCTCATAAAACTTGCCCGCAGGCTTTCCTACCTTTCCCCTGTGGGCATCATTCTTGCCCGGCCGTGCCACAATTCCAATACTCGGACGTGAGCCGGGCAACTTCAACCGCGCGGGCCCTCTTGGATGAGCTGCGTGAACAGACCACCAGGAACGCAACCAGTCAGGATGTCGTCGATGAAACCCGGTCGCCCATCGCCGCCGTCGTGGATGACTCCTGCTTCGGCTGATACCTGGTGGTCGACGACCTGGACGTGTTGGCCCGGATGATGATCGTCGAATACTCCGTTGTGGGCGAGCCTGTATAGCCCGCACGCCAAACCAACCCAAATGTGGGGGTCTCCGCCGTGGAGGCCCCTTTTGTGATTCCCAAGGAGGATCAACATGGCACAGAACCAGACCGGCCCCGACAGTCAGGGCAACGACCTCATACGCGTCGGTGTACCCATCGGCGGGTATATCGCGTTCGCCCCGTACGCATCGGAGAACGTCATAGCCGATGACAAGCTTGGCAAGGTCCCGCTGGAGCTACCTGAAGGGTACCGCAAGCTTGGTCTCATCAAGGCGGACGGTGCACCGCAGAAGGGGCTCGAAGCGGGCGAGGCGACCGACCTCTGGCAGGAGGGTTACAGCATCCCCGGTGACGGCAAACGCAGCATCCAGGCCAGCCTCGCGGAGAACAACACCGCCGTGATGAAGCTGACCGAAGGCAAGGAACCTGACCAGAACGGCATCGTCTACGTGGATTCCGGCCTTCCTGCGGCAAAGGTCATCCTTCTGGCCGTCACCAAGTTCCGCAACGGCGATGAGGAACGACTCCATGGTGTAGCCCAGGTCACGGCCATGGAGATGGACCAGGAGACCACCGGAGAGCCGCGCGGCAAGAGTGTGACCCTCGAATGGCGGCCCGACCCCTTGTTCAAGGACAAGCCCTATAAGCAGTTCGGCCCCCAGCCGCCCATCGAATCGTCGGCCCCTGAAGCCAGGCAGACCGGCTCATCCAAGTAGTCAGAAAGAAAGCAAAGGAGAACAATGCAAATGAACCCCATCGACGAGCAGACACAGGCTGATTATGACTTCGACAATTTCGACGAGGACAAGATCATCGACGCTCTGCGAGATGAGCTGAGCGTCAAGTACATCATCCTGGAGAAGGGCAAGGCCTTCGTCGCCAAGTTCCATGACGGGAAGGTGGTCGAAGTGCCCCTGCTCTTCTCGGTGCAGGAGGTCGAAAAGCTCAGCTCCCTGGAGGAGCAGGGGGCGGTCGCGCAGCTGCGTGAACTGCTGGATGCCATGTGTGAGGACGAGAAGACGGCTCAGTTGGTTCTGGAGCATTCGTTCGCCGAGGTGCAGGACTTCGCGACGAAGTACTTCCGTGTCGTTGAGAAGATGTCCGGGGCCTCACTCCCGGAATAGCTTTCGTCGCCAGGGTGTACCACGAACACCCGGACACTCTGACGGCGACACTGAGGGGCTGCTACGGGATTGGAACCGGGCAGAAAGAGCCGGGTCTGCTGGGTGAGGCGGTGCGTCTCACCCGGCATGCCATGGCCGACACGTCCACGCCTCTGGGTGCGGAAGTGGCCGGGTGGGCCTACCCGGTCGGCATGAACGACCTGTTCCTGCTTGCGGCGTCCATCAAGGATCGGAAGACCTTTGAGAAGGCGACCCCGTGGGCGGTCCAGGCGGACATCGAGGAGAAGGCCCGATACGAGGTCAGCCCGGAGGAACGGGAGCAGGCCCTCCGCGAACTCGACGCGGAAATCAAGTTCACTAGCTAGCGGCACACGCCAAGGAGACGCCATGACAGCCATCGTCGGCCAGGGGGCCATACACATCTTCCCGGTGATGACCGGTTTCAAAGCATCCGTCTCCAAAGGCGTGAAGTTTGCCGGCGAGGCCGGTGCCAAGGCCCTGGCCGACGCGTTCAAGGGCTGCGGCACAGGCATAGGGCGCACCCTCGGTAAGGAGCTCCAGTCCAGCATGGACAGGCTGACCCGGGACCTGTCCAGCACTGGTATTGACAAGCTTCGCGCGGATACGGCGGCGGGCGTCAAGCAGCTGGAAGCAGCCCAGTCCTCCCTATCCGCTGCCACGAGGACCGCAACAGAAACGACTGAGCATCAGACCGGCGTCCTGGGACAGCTCACGGCCCAGATCGACTCGTTGATCGGCAAGACCGGTAGCCTGGGCAGTGCTTTGAAGACCAGCTACTCCCTCGCATCCTCCGGGATTAGCGCAACACCTTTCATTTCATCCATCTCCTCCAGCCTGTCACTCCTAACCGGGGCCATCGCCAAGGCCCTACAGGACCTTTCCCTGGAGCTGACGAAGAGCGTAGCAGAAGTCGGGCAGGGGGTGTGGGCCGAACTCACCCGTGTAGGGACCCTCGTCGGGTCGTGGGCCACGAACCTGGTTTCGACGGTCGGGGCCGGTCTGTCGGCGCTGGCCTACTCTGTCGCAGGGTTCTTTCAACCGGTGGTCTCGTCGGTGTCCTCCGCAGTCGGCAGTATTGGCGCGGTTCTCTCCACGTTCGCAGGACCTGTGATCTCGGCCTTCGGGAACGTCTCGTACCAGGTCCTTGCCCTGTTCCAATCCACGGGGCAGAAGATTTCATCAATGTCCTCCACTGTTGCGGACGGTGTGGGGCGGGCGCTCCTGTCAACCGTGTCCATCGCAGAATCCGTCTCTTCCCAGGTGTCCGCCATCGCCTCACGGGCGGCTTCCGCTGTCTCCTCTGCATTCTCAACTCTCTCCTCGCAGACCTCAGCCGCGGCGGCATCCATCATGGCACCCTTGTCGGTGGTCGGGCAGAAGGCGGGAGAGTTTCTGTCCCCGGCTGTCAGCGCGGCAGGACGGGACATGACGGCTGTCGAGGGGCACGTATCCAACTTTGCGTCCTCCGCGGGAACGATGTTCCTCAATATGGGTTCCGCCATCAGCACCCCGTTCCAGGGTCTGGGGACCAGGTTCAAATCGGCTCTGTCCCCCATGATGCCAGCTGTCACACAGCTGGCATCGTCCCTCGGCGGCGCGCTCGGAGCCGCCGTCGGCAAGATCAAGGGTGGATTTTCCGAGATCCCCCCAACGGCCAAGGCGGCGTTTTCGCTCGTCATGGAGGTCGGGAAGGTGGTCGCCGAAGGCCTTGGCAAGGCGTTCGCCGTCGCCTTCTCGGGTATTGGCAAGATACTCGGTTCTCTGGCAAGCATGGTTACCTCTGCCTTGTCGGGCATAGGTAGGGGCATCGCGTCCGCCGTCAGCAGTGTGGGACAGACCGTCAAAAGCTTCGCCACCGGAGCTGTGGCCGCAGGGGCCGACAGCATAGGCGCGCTCATTAGCGATGGCTTCAGTCATATGAAAGGCATCGATGATCTCCAGGCGGCATGGAGCCGTATAGGCCAGAACCTGCAATCGGGCCTGCTCCCCAGACTTGCACCGTTGCTCAATGCCATTACCCAGGCCCTCGCACCAATCGAGGAGAAAGCCTCGGCCATAGGGGCCGCTTTGGGAGACAAGATCGGCCCGGTAGTGGACTGGCTGACCGACAGGTTCCGCGGATTCGGCGAGAACTCCGACGCACTCACCGGCAAGCTTGCATCACTCAAGCCGATCCTGGGGCCGCTCACGGCGGCATTCGTGGCCCTCGGCTCCGAAGGGCTCGCAGGCCTGCTCACGCGGGTGCCGGTAGTCGGCGGCATGCTCGGCGGCCTCAATGGACCGTTGAAGATTCTCAGCGGGCCGGTCGGCGTACTGACCGCAGCCGTCATCGGACTGGCCGCGACAGGCGGTGACATGACGGCGTTTAGTGGACAGGTATCCAGGATGGCGGACGGCATCGCTTCGGGAATACCCAAGGCGGCGGAGTCGTTCGCTGGGATGGTGCCCGCCATCGTGCGCGCACTGGGCACGGCACTACCGGCGCTCTTGGATGCCGGAACCAGTCTCGTCAACGGTCTGATTTCAGGGGTCATGAGGTCTTGGCCAACACTGGCGCAGTCGTTCGGCGAGATTCTCGACAGCCTCGTGTCGGGACTGACACAGAGCCTCCCCGACATGGTCACCGCCGCCACTGACCTGATAAGTATGCTCGCGCAGGGACTGGTGGACGCGCTGCCCGCCATCACCACGGCGGCCATGACCATCGTCAAGACCCTCGCCAAGGCCATTGCGGACAATATGCCCGCCATCATCACTGCGGCGACTACACTCATCAAGGGCCTGGTCGATGGATTCACCACAAGTCTCCCGCAGCTTATAGAGGCGGCCCTGACCATCGTCAAGAGCCTGGCCCGGGGAATTGTGGACAACCTGCCCTCTCTGATTGAGTCAGCGCTCAAGCTCATACAAGGCCTGATCGAGGGAATCGACCAGGCACTGCCGCAGCTGGTGGACGCGGCCTTGGACATCATCGCCGCCGTGGCCCAGGGGCTGATCGACAACCTTCCCCTGATCCTCGAAGTCGCCGTGCAATTCGTGGAAGCCTTGGTGAGAGGAATTGTCGACAATCTCGACAAGATCATCGAAGCCGCCTGTCAGATACTCGAAAATCTGGTAACGGGACTTATCAACAACATGCCAGAGATAACAGAAGCTGGACTCAAAATAATCTGGGCGCTCGCTGTTGGACTTATCAAAGCCATCGCTTACATCCTCGATGCGGTTGTCAAGATAGTCGAGGCCATATGGAACGGCATTGTCAACGCGGACTGGGGCGAGGTGGGCAGGAAGATCATCAACGGCCTGGTTGATGCCGCGCTCGCCCTCGGCGAGTGGTGCGGTCAGATGTTCGGCAATGTCAAGGACTGGATCCTGGGCGCGTTCAGCGGTGCGGGTTCCTGGCTGAGCGACATCGGCAGGAATGCCATCGAGGGTCTGTGGCGGGGCATGGAGAATGCCAAGCAGTGGCTCAAGGACAGGATTGCGTCCGTGGCCGATTGGATACCCAAATGGATCAAGGACCGTCTAGGTATCCACTCGCCCTCCCGGGTGATGGCGAAGCAGGTGGGTCCCTTCATCCCCGCAGGCATCGCAAAGGGTGTCGAAGATGGCGCTCCTGCGCTCTATGACTCGGTGACCCAGATGGCTGACATGGCCGCACGTAAGGCCAGGTCTACGGTCGCCGCCATGCGGATTGGTGCCAGCGTCTCGGCGGATGGTCCGTCCTCCCAGGGCGGACACCCAGGCAAGGGGTCTCCTGCTTTCGCGCAGGAGGTCAACATCACCAACTATGGGGTGAGCAACCCCTTCGTCGAAGGCACCATCCTCGGTCGCCAGCTGGCGGCTGCGGCGATGCAGACGGTAAGGAGTCAATGATGGCTGACGCGTATCTCTACGACGGTGACCGTACGGTGCGATTCCATGGGGGCCGGTCCCGGCCCCCGGATGGGCGCGGCGTGATGATCGCCAAGGAAGGCATCGAGGGGTGGCTGTCCACTCCTCCGATCAAGACCGAGCTGGTGGAACGAGCATGGGGCAACGGCGCACACGATGTCCCCGCGGACGGTATCTCGTATTCCGCGCGCACCGTTACCATCCACATCGACCTTGTAGGCACCCTCCGTTCCGAGCTGCAGGCCCTGGCGCGGCAGGTGAACTCCATGAGCGGTCGAATGCTACGACTGCGAGTGGCTGACGAGGGCGAGGACACGTATGTCGAGTGCTATCTGCGCTCGGAGTACGGGTCGGACTGGAGCCGTCAGCTGCTTTCAGGCACGCTCACCTTTGTGTGTCCGAGACCTGAACGTCTGGCTTGGGAGGCGCAAACTGGACAGATCGTCGCCCCTGAGGCCACCCCTGGCGGGCTGTCGTACGGCGATGGGGGGCGTGGACTTGCGTACCCGCTGGATTACGGGGTGCAGTCTGCCGACCAGAGCAGGCTTCTGTTGCGCAACGCGGGCACCACCTGCGCCTACCCGGTGCTGACGGCCAACGGTGACTGGCCCGATGGTCTCCTGTTCATGTGGGGCAAGGGCGGCGGCCTTGAGTGGAGGGGGCGCGTGAGCCCAGGTGTGCCTCTGGTTCTGGACTGCCGTTCGCAGACCGCCATGATGGGCGGTGTGGATGTCAGCAGGGGACTGGTGCGGCGCGGTTTCCCCCAAATCGAGCCGGGCGGTGACATCATGCTTCGTCTGCTGAGTGCAGGCGGCGGCTGGGTGGACGTGCTTACGTGCGACACCTACATCTGACAGGCAAGCGAAATACATATAGAGGAGGTTCTTATGGTGACGGCTTTGGGTGTTGCCCAGGACGTGGATGGCAACGGACTTGATGCGTTGACGCACCGCCGCATCCTGGCGGCGCACTACGAAAATACGGGCGTGGTCGAAGGGCTGGAGGTGTCCGGCGACTCCGGACTCCGGTACAAGGCGGCTTCCGGGGTGGCTGTATGTTCCGACGGCCTGGCGGACGGGTTTGTGGAGGCGTACTGGCCTGGCGGGCCGACTGAGGAGGCTGTGTCGGCGGGAGACAGCGCCTACCCACGCATCGATACCGTCTACCTTTTAGCGGACACCAAGGCTGGCGGCCAGGTGAGCCTGCACGTGGCCGAAGGGACACCGTCCGCATCAACCCCGATGCCTGACCTGCCGTCAGGTGCGTTGCCGCTACGGTCCTTCGTCATGCCAGCGGGTGCGGCCTCCACGATGTCGGCCACATATGCGCAGAGCATGGAGTACGCCATCCCCTACGGAGGGTCGCTGGGCAGGCTGGGCTACGCACAGCGGACGGACACGGACGGCCTGCAGTGGGCCAGCATGGAGCAACACCAGTTGTCCCTGACGACAAGCCGGCTTTCCACGGATCGCCTGGTGGACGTGGTGTGGGCCTACAGGGCGTCCACGTCGGGCGGGATAGGTTCGTTCGTTGCGAACCTGTACGTCGACGATCAGCCGGTCAGTGACGGCAAGGACGAATGCGCGGTGTTTGAACCCTGGGCGCGCCAGTCGTGCCGCTGGCGGGTGGCGTTGGCGGGCGGGGACACGCACAAGGTGCATGTCGCCATCAAGCCTGCTGTCAGCAGGCCGCGCTGGTGGTGGAGGGGGTTCCGGTCGCTCGAAGTGACCGATGTGGGGGTATCCAGGTGAGCTGGAGACACTACATCTGCGACGCCCGCGATGGACGGATCGTATGCCCCATCGACATCCCCAGCTTCCAGTGGGAGTCCAGTGGGCGGCAGCAGAGCTTCAACACGTCGACCAGGGAGATGGGTGACCGGTCGGCCAGTAACCTCACCGTCCCCTGGACGGCGGTCCCGGCTGACGACCCCATCGGGCGGAACCGGATGCTGGACTCGACCAGGCGGGCCCTGTGCGTGTGCTGGAAGGATGACGACACGGATGACCGGATAGGCGATCCCGTCCTATGGGGAGTCATCGGGGCCCGCCAGGACAGACAGTCCGATACCAGCTTCCCTCTTGAGTCACCTTTGGACATGCTGTCCGAGCGCATCGCGGTACGCGAGGGGACGTTCAAGGACGGATACAGCACCGACACGGTAAGTTACAACAGGCTCTCGTACCGGGCCATCATGAGTGACATCGGGCTGCTGGCTACGAGCCGCAAACAGGGCGGTGAACTCCCCATCGACTGGCCGTACGCGAACGAGAAGGGAACCAGGGAGAAAAGCTCGCTCCACGCATGGAACGTCCAGAACAACAAAGCAGACAAGCTCCTGACTGACATAGCCAATCTCGTCAACGGTCCCGATTTCGCCTTCGAACCCTATCTATCGGACCAGCAGCACATCCGGGTCAGGTTCGTGGCAGGCTCGGACGCCGACCTCGGACTTTATGCCGGAGCAACCCCCGTCGAACTGACCTACTATCCAGGCACGGGCCATCTTAATGACCTCCAGGTGTCCCACGCCGCCCCGATTCAGAGGTGGTACGCCAGCGGTGCGGGAACCGATGAGGCGACGATAACCGCATATGCGGAGGACATGGCCGAGGTCGTAAGCCGCATGGACCCACAGATACTGCGTGAAAGCGCATACTCGGACACCGACACGGAGAACGTGGACGTGCTCAAGGACCATGTGCGGTCACGCCTTGCGGCGAACAAGCGCAAACTCATCCAGATATCGGCGGACATCGACTTCTCTGACACCGCCGCAGGCGGGATCCGTTGCTCGCCCGCAACTCTGCGCCCGGGAATGCCGACCACACTCCACATTGGTGGCTTCCCGAGTCTGCTGGACGGCGACTACCCCGGAACGATCATGAAGATCTCGGGCAATCAGACCACAAAGGCACGAATCACCTTCGATGTCATGGACAACCCGATCCAGTAAGGAACAGGAATGGTATACCACCCAAACCTCACACTCAGCCCAATGGAACAGGTGCTGGCCGCTACCACCGACGCGCTCACCTCCTCGTCCCATCAGCAGACGAGCCTCTCGGCGAGCACCGCCTGGCATAACGTTGATGGTTCGCGGACCTTGGTAGGCCCCGCAGCGGGGAGCGAGGGCATCGTGCAGTGGGTGGGGGACACGACCGCCCCGGGGGTTCCGTCCGGTATCGATGTGGAATCGGCGGCGGGCATGGTGCTGGTGTCCTGGGACGGCACCCTTGAGGGCGGCGTTCCCGCCGATTTCGACCATGTGCAGGTCCTGGTGGATAACGTGGAGGCGGGCAGAATGACGGCCCGTGGCACGCTGGCCCTGGGCCCATACGAGGTCGGGTCTTCGCATTCGGTTTCCGCTGTGGCATGGGATGACGCGCACGGTGAGGACGGTAGTCCCGCCCCCAACGGCAGCGAACCCACCGCGCCCGTACAAGTCGTCGTGTCGGGTGCCGACATCGACCCGGAGCGTCTGGGCATCGAACGCACCAGGAGCGAGACGCCGCCTCAAGGCGAGGGCAAGAACCGCGGTGATCTGTGGATGCAGTACGGGACGGGGGATAAGCCGGCCCTTGTGGCCGAGTGGTGGTGGGACGGGTCCGAGTGGGAGCCGATTCCGGTCGCCATGTACTTGGACCAACTGTCCGCACGCGATGTGCAGGTGGATGCGGCGGTCATCGGCCTGCTGTGCGCGGGTATCATCCGGTCGGGCTCGTTCACCACGGCTGATGGGCTGGTGGGCTTCGACAAGTCGGGCTTCTGGGCCAAAGACGAGGACGGTAACACTCTGTTCAAGGCGACCGGGGATGGCGTGCATGCGGTCGGTGGGTTGCAGACTGCTTCGAGCGGGGACCGTGTACAGCTGAGCCAGACACTGATCCAAGGCACCAAGACGGGCGGGCTGCAAGGCATCGGCGACGACAAGACGCACCCGTACTGGCTGATATGGGGGACCCATTCGGACGAGTTCGACCGTCTGTCGATGGGCACCAGCCCGCAGCAGCCCCAGTTCACGGCTGTAGCGAGCCGCGAAGGCGACTCAGCCTCGATGGTGGCGGGCAGAGTGGACCTCGCCGGGGGCAGCATCAACATGTATACGTCCAGAGTGACGGTGAATGAACTGCCTGCCGGGTTCAAGGACTACAACCCTTCCTCCTACCTGGGCTGGTCTGCGGACTACGAGGACTATAACGGCGCTACCCGCCTGTACAAAAGGGCCGGGGTGTACTTCCTGGAACTGAACATCAAGGTGAGGACAGGGGTCGTTCCCTCACAGAAGACCATCCCCGTGGTGCGCCTGGACCCGTCGATCATGCCCGACCACAGCCTGGACGTGCTGGCCTACGGCACCTCGTACGCCATGGGCCGCTTCCATGTGTTCGGACCAGGGGAGAGCCAGCCGCAAGGCACCATCAGCATCGGTACCGCGAATACGACCGCCAACTTCTTCAGTGGCCAGATGTTCTGGGCGGAGGCACGATGAATGAAGTGCTGATCGATCTGGTGGAGAACCTGGTGTCTCCCATGCTGATACCCGTCCTGACCGGTGTCTGCGGCTGGCTGCTGAACGGGCACCGCAAGGAGGAGGAGCGGGACCGTGCCGTGGAGGCCGGGCTACGCACACTCCTACGTGCCGAACTGCTGGAGATCCATGCCAGGTACGTTCCCTTGGGCAGTATCCCGCTGGTGGCCATGGAGGAGGTGGAGCGCATCTACCAGGCGTACCACAGCCTGGGCGGCAATGGGACGGGCACGAAGATCTATGAGGAGATTAAGGTCCTGTCAACCGTGGGCTGACCAGTCCCTTCCTCCATGCATGCCACTCCGTCCGGGTGGCTTTTCTTTTATCCCTTTGAGAGGAGGTCGTATGCGGCTGCCGAGATTGAAGACCGTCGCTCTGTTCTGCCTGACCTTGCTGGCCGTGGTCGCGGTCGGTGCGGTGGTGGTGGCGGCGGTCAGGCTGACGTTGTCGTGGTGTGTGGGACGGCTCCTGGCGTTCTGCCTGGCGCTCATGTTGCTTACCGCCTGACCGCGTTCACGCGGTTCCGTTTTTGTTCGTGCCGCCCGCCTGGGTGGCGTTTTCCTGCGAGGAGGTATCCATGTCCTACCAGGACATTACCCAGTACAATGCCGCCTGTTTCACGCCCGGCAGGCCGTATGGCATCACATCCATCACGATCCACTGGTGGGGCGACCCGAGCGACGGCCCCACTTTCGATGGCGTCATCCGTACGTTCACGTCCGGTGCGCGCGGCACGTCCGCCCACTATGTGGTCGAGGACGGGCGTGTGGCCTGTCTCGTTGCCCCGGGTGACCGCGCCTGGGCGTGCGGGGACGGCGTGGGCGTCGGGTCGGGCGGCAACGACACGAGCATCTCGATAGAGTGCAACCCCCGCCAGAGCGACGGGGATTACCGGACGGTCGCCGAACTGGTGCGGGACCTGCGCGCCGTGTACGGGGACCTGCCCCTGTACCCGCACAGTCGCTGGTTCAATACCCGGTGCCCCGGCACCTATGACCTGTCCAGAATCGACCGGATTGCCCGGGGCCTGCCCGACACCGGACATGCGCCGCCAGCCACCGCCCCTGCGGGTACTGCCAAGGTCCGGCCCGGCCTCGCCGCCCATGTCCATTACCGGCTGCGCCGGCAGGGCGGCGACTGGCTCGACGAGGTGACCGACTACGGGCCGGGCGACGAGGGGTTCGCTGGCCTGCCCTGCTCTGCCCACGACCTGCTGACCGTGCGCGTGGATGAGGGCAACCTGCGCTACCGGGTCCACATGCTGGGCGGCGACTGGCTCGACTGGGTGGACCGCTCCGACATCAACGACACCGTGAACGGGTGCGCGGGGGTGTCGGGACAGGTGATTGACGCAGTGCAGCTGCACTACACGACACCGGCAGGGCGCACCCTCGCCCAGGCCTGGTACCGCAGTCAGACCGCCGCCCGTCAGGGATGGCTGCCCACTGTGTGCGACGACGGCACCAGCTATGGCGGGGATGCCTTCGCGGGCATGTTCGGCGAACCTCTGGACCGCCTCCAGATCGCCATCAGTGACGGCAACCCCTTCTGACTGAGAGGAGATACTCATGACCGACCCTGAGACCATGCCCCGGCACGCCACTCCTTGCCCGCCCCGGTCGCAGTCAGGCCTCGCCAACTGGGCCAAGGCCGCCGCCGTACGCGCGGTCAAGACCGCAGCCCAGGCGGCCTTGGCGGCTGTACCCGCCAGCGCCGCGACCATCGGCACGGTGGACTGGTCCCTGGTGGCCGGCACCGCTGCCCTGTCCGCGATGATGAGTCTTTTGACCAGCATCGCCGGCCTACCCGAGGTGGATTCCGGTGCCAGTGTCCGGCAGATGGCCGGCAGATAGATTGTGCCCTCGGTCGTCCGGCCGGGGGCGGAAACAATAGGAGGATAAATGAAATCAATGAATGGAGGTGATCCTGGTGGCGAGTGTCTCAAAGTTCATTGAGCGCATGAGATATTGGTGCGTGCAGGCCAACATGGGCTATTCGCAGTCCGACCGGTGGCATTTCGATCCCGCCGCCGGTAACTGTGACTGCTCTAGCCTGGTCATTCACTGTCTGCGTGAGGCCGGTTTCGACACCGGTTCAGCCAATACGACCAGGAATTTGAGTGCGAACCTCACCGCTCGCGGCTGGGCGAGGGTGTCAAACGACGGGAATCCCTATCCGGGTGACATCCTGCTCAACGATGCCAACCATGTGGCCGTGTACATCGGCGGGGGCCTAATCGCCCAGGCTTCCGTCAGCGAGACCGGCGGTATCGCCGGTGCCCCCGGCGACCAGACCGGTGGTGAAACCAATGTGAACAATTACTATAACTTCCCGTGGAACTGCTACCTGCGGTGGACGGGGAACAACGATTTACAAGGAGAAATTGATATGCCAGTGAAGACTGATCCGATCAACTGGGACGGCATGAACACGACCGTGGAGTACGCTCTGCAGGACATCAAGCACAAACTGGATGCCTTGGGCAATGCCCAGAACATCAGCGATAAGATCTGGTTCGGGCCCGGCAACGGTGTCCTTGAGGAGACCCCGCTGTATGCGCTGCGGGAGATTCGAAACAGCGTCAATTCCAAACTCAAGTAGCCTGACTCTCCCGGCGTTCTGTTACACGATGGGGGTCGGGTAGCTGTACGTGCACCCTCGCTCCGGGAGACCGGAGCGAGGGTGTTTTCTGCGTTTAGGAAGCGCTGAAAGAGGGTAATCAGCGTTCAATGGGGGCCTGTTTGATGGTCAGCCGGCCTTCCAAGAGCAGTTTGTGCAGCAGGTTCCTGCCGTGGTCTTTATTGTCGAGGGTGGCACCGTAGGTGGTGATGAGACGATTGACCTTCTCGAACATCTCCTCCTGCACGGAACCTGCTTGGACCATTTCATTCCTGCGGTCCTGGTTGTAGTAGAAGATTAGGTGTGTATCGCTCTCGTAGAGGTTTACCGCATCGAAGATGGCCTGGAAATACGAATAGTCGGCATCGCCCAGCGAATGCCCGAAGAACTTGACCATCCTTGTTGCGCTGTCTGGGGACCCGGCGACGTAGGGGCGGACCAGTAATTGGTGCGATTTGCTACTCAGCCCCATAAGACGGTAGGTCTTGGTGAATTTGACCGTGCTGGCGTAGTAGGGTTGGGTCGGGTCCAGGTCCTTACCGTCCATGCCGAAGATGATGTTACCTGTTTTTGCCAGCCCATGGACGTTCAGCATGGAAGGTTCGCCATATCCGGATGGTAGTACTGGACATGTGTAGTTAAAGTTGAGCACGCTAGTTGATTCGAGGAGTGCACTGATTGTATAGTCCGTTGTAGATGCTTGCACACTGGTCTGCAGCTGGTCGATTGCTAGGGCCAGTAGTAGCCTTTCAGCCACATCATGGTAATCGGCACATTCTCTCTTTTGTTCCACGAGATATATGGCAAACGCCCGCTCAAAACGATGCAACTCCTCCCGAAGGATGGACAGAACCGAGGCTGGATTCCATTTCGAAGGTTTGAGCTGGTACACCGCTCGTGCAAAGAAGTACACTGCTCTCTCAGCTTGAGTTCGTTTACGGCCTGGCAAATTCGATTTTCCTATGGGACGTATCTGCTGCATGTGATTTGCGCAGGGGGAATCCTCGGTCGTTGCTCCGTAGTCCACCCACGCTCTAAGGCACTCCTCGACGTCGTACCATGTTCGCTCCTGCTCATCTTCGCTTAGGATGTAATCCCACGCGGTCAGACCCTTGTTCCAGAACAGGTACGCGTGGTGATTACCATCCGGCAGCTTGCCGTTTGGTCCTTCCGGTCCCTGGTACGGCTGCCCGCGTTTCGACTGCCACTCCCTATCTGCTTCCAGCATCAGGGTTTCCCTCGGTTTCATGAAATCGGCGAAAGCTGACTTCAGGCCGCATTGAAGGTCGAACCCGTTGCCGAGAACCAGTAACTGATCTTGCTTGCCCACTACTGACTCCTTCATCTTCAATGGCGTCGTTGCCGTTTCAACCGTGCGTCCTGCATGGAGAGCATACCCTCTGCTCGGGAACTCAAGGCTATCGCGGGGGCCTGGGATGTCTTTTGCGTCGTTGACGGAGGCTCAGAGGGCTGGCGCCGTATCACCCCAGATATGGTGTACTCCCCTGATGACGTTTCGCAGATACCCGGCAGCCGCCCCGATTACATCCCCGCCCCTCCCGGCAGGTGAGAAAACCTCACGGTCCTCCTGCATAGGTGCCTCGATCGGATCACCGACCAGGAACACCAGCCGGGCCTGACCGGATTGGATTGCGAAAGCCTGGCCGAGCTGCACCGGCAGGTGAAGGCGGATATCGCCTCCATCAGGTACGGGCCAGGAGAGCGAAGCAAGTGCTTTGGAGTGCAAGTACAAAATTGGTCGCTAGTTTTCCTGCCGCCTATGGCGCACGATTGGCACACAAGAACGGTATGGATGGTGCCCCGCTACATATGGTAAAACCCCTGCTTCCCTGTTGGGAGTAGGGGTTTGAGGTGGGGTGGCTAACGCGGCTCGAACGCGCGACCTCCTGAACCACAATCAGGTGCTCTACCGACTGAGCTATAGCCACCATGGAACGAACACGTCACACGAGTCCGTACAACAAACGATAACTATACACGATATCCGGATTTGGCACGCCGGGATTCCGATCTAAGTCCAGGCATCCAGAGGGGGAAACGGTCGACGCTATGAATTGCCGCCGTAATCATAGTGATTCGGATCAATCTCAAGCCTCTAAGGCAGCTTTTATCGGGACGTAATCCGCAATGAGGTCGTCCAGGCTTTTGGCCGCGTTGGCTGGGCTGGTCGAGGGAAGATTCACCATGGGTATATCGGGCCCGATGGCATCGAGAGCCGGCTTGCAGTGGCGGGTGTAGAGCTGCCCCGCCTTCCGTCCTGTGGTGAATACAGTACGGATGGGGGCCGCAGTCAGGATGCTGCTGATATCGGTGGGGACCACGTTGGTGATGCTGGCGTCGCTGGCTCCATGGATGTCACATTCCTGGATGACGTCCCAGAGGGCTATATGATGCTCGAGCGCAAACCGCCGGCGTACGTCGGGGTCCGGTTCAGGTACAGGGCTGTCGAAGAGGGCGGCCAGTACCGGCCAGAAACGGTTGCGTGGGAACATGTAGTAAAAGCCGGCCTTGCGGGACATGAGGCTGGGCATGGAACCGAGAATCAGCACCTGAGATCGTGAATCCCACACCGGGCCGAAACCATGGGTCACATGTTGCATTGATGCCGCCTCATGATGGGCGGTCGATGATGAACCCTGTTTGCGGTGTGTTTGCCGTGAAGGAGCCATACAACAGTTCTACCCTCGCATGAGTATTTCGCCGGGGTAGGGGGGCGCGTCAAGGAAAAGTGGCACCACGGTGGGATGGGATGCCACCCTGGTATTAAAGGAACAGCCCCACTCCTTGAAGGGTGGATGTGATTGGCCCGGCAGTTCCGATGGTCACCAGGAAGACCACGAGACTGGCGATGCTCTCGACCATGCCTACCTGCTTGATGGGGATACGGTGCCTCCTGGCGATTGCAGGCAGTGCCGCGGCGCGAATCACCAGGATGAGCGCCGCGAATAGGGGCCAGAATCCGACTTCCGGCAGGACTAGCGCGGCACCGATTGTCAGCATCAGATTCCATACCACGGAGGCCACCGTGCACCATAGGTGCTTGCGCTCGCGAACCAGGGACTTCACATAAAGCACCGATCCGAACTCGGTATAGGCGAAGATAAGCGTAGCCACCAGACCAACCGGGGGAAATGCCTGTGCTGGGAAGAGTCCTTCGCTGAAGCAGTTGACGGCTGGATTCGGTGGGCAGCCGAAGTATACGTCAGGGGAGTGGGTCGCCTGTGACTGGGGGCCGGACCCGAGCGAGTAGGCAATCAGGCATAGTGTGCAGGCGGCGATGATGGATACCAGGTTGTTCCACCATGACCGCTCCACACGTCTCCAGGCGGCCAGGAAGGTCAGGGCCGCCAGGACCATATATAAAGGAACCCATCGCAAAAGACCGGGTGTGGTAACCAGCA
The DNA here is from genome assembly GCF_000737865.1 of Bifidobacterium coryneforme. Taxonomy (NCBI): domain Bacteria; kingdom Bacillati; phylum Actinomycetota; class Actinomycetes; order Bifidobacteriales; family Bifidobacteriaceae; genus Bifidobacterium; species Bifidobacterium coryneforme. The sequence goes on along the minus strand of NZ_CP007287.1, from coordinate 1,210,342 downwards.
GGGCAAGGCCGAAAACGGCGGTCACGGCTGCATAGGCGGCAACGGGAGGCAGGAAGCGCTTGGACATACGGGAGGTCAGCCACCGTGCGGTGGTGAATTCCGTGCAATAGCAGAGGACCCATGCAAGAAGCAGGAGGAGGTTACGCCAGGAGACGCCTCCCATGAGTGTTCCTGCCAGTGGCGGCATAAGAGCCATGGCCCAGGCACCAGGCTGGTTCGGAATCCACCGGCGGAGCGTATTCGAACGGGTGCCGCTTGGTTTCCGGTCGGACTGTGGGGGCTTGGCAATCGTAGTCCCTCCAACGGCACTCGCATGACTACTGTTGTCGCTTGCAGTGTCTTTTTCCGGTCCCTGGTTCATGGTCTCCACCATATGCCTTCGCGGGATTCCGAACAAGGAAAAGCCTCGCTAAACGCTTCCTTACGAACCGACTGCCACCTAGTCTGGAATCGTCATCAACCAGTCGATTCGGGAGGTGCACAGCAATGGGCGAGGTAAGAATCAAGCGGGTCTACGAAGAGTCGGACAAGGAGGATGGGGTCAGGATCCTGGTGGACCGTCTCTGGCCGCGAGGGGTCAGCAAAGAAGCCGCGGCCCTGGACGGCTGGCTCAAGGATGTGGCACCGAGCCCTGCCCTGCGTACATGGTGGAAGCATGATCCGAAGCGATTCCGGGAGTTCGCCGACCGATACCGTTCCGAGTTGGATGGGAATCCGGCAGTTGCCGACCTTCTGGCCATTGTCAGAGGGAATGACCGTACTTCACTGATTTATGCCGCCAAAGACCCTCTGGTCAACCATGCTTTGGTTCTGCGTGACTATCTCACCGGGATTTTATAGGACAAAGGGTTACCCAGGTCGTCCTGTATGTTTGACCGATACCATGCCGATTCAAGAGACAGCCGCGTAAACCGGCCGGGGACAAGGGGAGCGGGATTGTCCCACGTGATGGTATACTGATAACTTGTGTGTGCCGGCAGCATGCCTTATGTCACAGGTGTGTGGCCGGGATATCCCCAAGTCCGTGGATTGCAGACAGTAATGTCCTGCAGGAGGGCAAGGGGCCATCGGGCCGGTGGACAGTGGCTGATTTCTCCCGTCTGTTCGGGTGACTGTGGCTGCAGTGTGGCGGCCTCACAGAGGAACGAACAAGAGTGACACCTACTGAATCGGAGAGAATCAGTTGCCAACAATTGAACAGCTCGTCCGCAAAGGACGGAAGGCCAAGCCTCGCAAGTCGAAGACCTTGGCACTGAAGGGCAGCCCGCTGCGTCGTGGCGTCTGCACCCGTGTGTACACCACCACACCCAAGAAGCCGAATTCGGCACTGCGCAAGGTGGCCCGTGTCCGCCTGAGCTCCGGCGTTGAGGTCAGCGCCTACATTCCTGGTGAGGGTCACAACCTCCAGGAGCACTCCATCGTGCTGGTGCGCGGCGGTCGTGTGAAGGATCTGCCCGGCGTGCGTTACCACATCGTGCGCGGTGCGCTGGATACCCAGGGAGTCAAGGATCGCAAGCAGGGACGTTCCCTGTACGGAGCAAAGAAGGCCAAGTAAACCATGTCACGTAAAGGACCAGCCAAAAAGCATCAGCTCCTGCCCGATCCCATCTACGGTTCGACCGTGGTGGCCCAGCTGATCAACAAGATTCTGCTTGACGGCAAGAAGTCCATCGCCGAGGACATCGTCTACACGGCCCTGGAGCAGGTCAAGGAAAAGACCGACCAGGAGCCTGTGGCGGTGCTCAAGCGCGCCCTGGACAACATCCGTCCCAGCCTGGAGGTTCGCAGCCGTCGTGTCGGTGGCGCCACCTACCAGGTCCCCGTTGAGGTCAAGCCCAACCGTGCGAACACGCTCTCCCTGCGCTGGCTGACCGATTACAGCCGGGCCCGTCGTGAGAAGACCATGTCCGAGCGTCTTGCCAACGAGATTCTCGATGCTTCCAACGGTCTGGGCGCAGCGGTCAAGCGTCGCGAGGATACCCACAAGATGGCCGAGGCCAACAAGGCCTTCGCCCACTATCGCTGGTAATCAGAAGAGAGCGAGAACACAGGATTATGGCACAAGACGTGCTCACGGACCTGACCAAGGTCCGCAACATCGGCATCATGGCCCACATCGATGCCGGCAAGACAACGACGACGGAGCGTATCCTCTACTACACCGGCGTCAACTACAAGATCGGTGAGACCCACGACGGTGCCTCCACCATGGACTGGATGGACCAGGAGAAGGAACGTGGCATCACGATCACCTCCGCCGCCATCACGGCCTTCTGGAACCGTCAGTCGCACGACACCAAGGACACTTTCCAGATCAACATCATCGATACCCCCGGCCACGTGGACTTTACGGCCGAGGTGGAGCGCTCTCTGCGCGTCCTCGATGGTGCCGTCGCCGTCTTCGATGGCAAGGAGGGCGTCGAGCCCCAGTCCGAGACGGTCTGGCGTCAGGCCGACAAGTACGGCGTGCCCCGCATCTGCTTCATCAACAAGATGGACAAGCTGGGTGCCGACTTCTACTACTCGGTCGACACCATCAAGGACAAGCTGGGTGTCAAGCCCCTCGTCATGCAGCTCCCGATCGGTGCCGAGAACGATTTCCATGGCGTGGTCGACCTGATTCGCATGGTCGCCTACTACTGGAAGGACGAGGCCGATCTGGGTGCCAAGTACGACACCATCGACATCCCCGACGATCTCAAGGACAAGGCCGAGCAGTACCGGACCGAGCTCATTGAGGCCGTCGCCGAGTCCGACGAGGCGCTCCTGGAGAAGTACCTGGGTGGCGAAGAGATCTCCGAGGAGGAGATTCGCAAGGCCGTTCGTAAGATGACGATCGACCAGACCGCCTTCCCGGTCTTCTGCGGCTCCGCCTTCAAGGACAAGGGTGTGCAGCCCATGCTGGATGCCGTTGTCGACTTCCTGCCCAGCCCCGAGGACATTCCCGCCATCAAGGGCTACAAGGTTGGCGACGAGTCTGTTGAGATGGACCGCAAGCCCAGCGTGAACGAGCCCTTCTCGGCTCTGGCCTTCAAGGTTGCGACCCACCCCTTCTACGGCAAGCTGATCTATGTCCGGGTCTACTCCGGCAGGATCGCCCAGGGCGACACCATCCTGGATTCCACCAAGGGCAAGAAGGAACGCGTCGGCAAGCTCTTCCAGATGCACTCCAACAAGGAGAATCCGGTCGACGAGGCCATCGCCGGCAACATCTACGCCTTCGTCGGTCTCAAGAGCGTCACCACCGGTGACACCCTGTGCGACGAGAAGGAGCCGGTGGTGCTGGAGTCCATGACCTTCCCCGATCCCGTGATCGAGGTGGCCGTGGAGCCCAAGACCAAGGCCGACCAGGAGAAGATGGGCGTCGCCCTCCAGAAGCTCTCCGAGGAGGATCCCACCTTCCAGGTCAAGACCGATGAGGAGTCGGGCCAGACCCTGATTTCCGGCATGGGCGAGCTCCAGCTCGACATCCTGGTTGACCGCATGCGTCGTGAGTTCCATGTGGAGTGCAACGTGGGCAAGCCCCAGGTCGCCTACCGTGAGACCATCCGCAAGCCCGTCATGAACCAGGAGTACACCCACAAGAAGCAGACCGGTGGTTCCGGTCAGTTCGCAAAGGTGCTCATGAACTTCGAGCCCCTGGACACCACCGAGGGCGAAACCTACGTCTTCGACAACAAGGTCACCGGCGGCCACATCACCAAGGAGTTCATCCCCTCGGTTGATGCTGGCGTGCAGGAGGCCATGGAGTCGGGCGTTCTGGCAGGCTTCCCGGTTGTGGGCGTCAAGGCGACCCTGACCGATGGTCAGATCCACGAGGTCGACTCCTCGGAGATGGCCTTCAAGATCGCCGGATCCATGTGCTTCAAGGAGGCCGCTCCCAAGGCCAAGCCCGTGATCCTCGAACCCATCATGGCTGTCGAGGTCCGTACCCCCGAGGAGTACATGGGCGACGTCATGGGCGACATCAACTCCCGCCGTGGCTCCATCCAGTCCATGACCGACGCCACCGGCGTCAAGGTCATCGATGCCAAGGTGCCCCTGTCGGAGATGTTCGGGTACATCGGCGATCTCAGGTCCAAGACCCAGGGMCGCGCCATGTTCACCATGCAGATGGACTCCTATGCTGAGGTCCCCAAGGCCGTCAGCGACGAGATCATCAAGGCCCAGCGCGGCGAGTGATTCGTCAGGTCCGCCGACACGGCGGACCGCACCGTCAGGCGTTTTCTGTCACCAGTCAGCGCTACACTCTTGTAGCGCTGACTGGGCGGAGGGCATAACTGGCAAAGAACCCAATTACCCAGTAATATGTAGCGAGTGCTCTGTGCGTGGTTCGTGCAGGCAAACTACGAACGTCCAGGAGGACAAACACAATGGCAAAGGAAAAGTACGAGCGGACTAAGCCGCACGTTAACATCGGCACCATCGGCCACGTCGATCACGGTAAGACCACCCTGACCGCGGCCATCTCCAAGGTGCTGCACGAGGAGTTCCCTGATGTGAACCCCGAGTACGATTTCGCCGCAATCGATGCTGCTCCGGAGGAGAAGGAGCGCGGCATCACCATCAACATTGCGCACATCGAGTACCAGACCGAGAAGCGTCACTATGCCCACGTCGACTGCCCCGGCCACGCTGACTTCGTCAAGAACATGATCACCGGTGCCGCCCAGATGGATGGCGCCATCCTCGTGGTCGCCGCCACCGACGGCCCCATGGCACAGACCCGTGAGCACGTTCTGCTGGCCCGCCAGGTCGGCGTGCCGAAGATCCTGGTTGCACTGAACAAGTGCGACATGGTCGAGGACGACGAGCTGATCGAGCTGGTCGAGGAAGAGGTCCGCGACCTGCTCGACGAGAACGGCTTCGATCGTGATTGCCCCGTCATCCGCACCTCCGCCTACGGCGCCCTGCACGATGATGCCCCCGATCACGACAAGTGGGTTCAGACCGTCAAGGATCTGATGGATGCCGTCGACGACTACATCCCCACCCCTGTCCACGACCTGGACAAGCCCTTCCTGATGCCCGTCGAGGATGTCTTCACCATCTCCGGCCGTGGCACCGTGGTGACCGGCCGTGTCGAGCGCGGCAAGCTGCCCGTGAACTCCACCGTGGAGATCGTCGGCATCCGCGACACCCAGTCCACCACCGTCACCTCCATCGAGACCTTCCACAAGCAGATGGATGAGGCCGAGGCTGGCGACAACACCGGTCTGCTCCTGCGCGGCATCGGTCGCGAGGACGTCGAGCGTGGTCAGGTTCTGGCCGCCCCCGGCAGCGTGACCCCTCACCACAAGTTCGAGGGCGAGGTCTACGTGCTGACCAAGGACGAGGGTGGACGCCACTCGCCGTTCTTCTCCAACTACCGTCCTCAGTTCTACTTCCGCACCACCGACGTGACGGGTGTCATCACCCTGCCCGATGGTGTCGAGATGGTCCAGCCTGGCGATCACGCCACCTTCACCGTCGAGCTGATTCAGCCCGTCGCCATGGAGGAGGGTCTGACCTTCGCTGTTCGTGAAGGCGGCCACACCGTTGGTTCAGGTCGAGTGACCAAGATCATCGACTAGTAGCTGTACTCGGGCGGGATTGATTCCCATCCGAAACTGAAGGGTCCGGTGCGCTTCGGCGTTCCGGACCCTTTGCCTTGCTTAGCCGGTCGTACGCGGACTGCCGATAGGGGAGATTGCCCCGAAGGTTCGTGTGTTCATGCACCGTGGCATAATAGGCGAGGATTCAACGCGAGCAGGTCATCCCCATGGGAGGGCCGTTTGGGAGCTGGAGGAACGGGCCGAGCGTCGGCCCTTGCGGATTCCCGCCCCAGTCATTCATGAGATAGGTGGTATCAAGGTGGCACAGACTTCAAACGACATCAAGAACGGATCGGTCATCAACCTGGACGGCAAGCTCTGGACCGTCATCAAGTTCCAGCATGTCAAGCCCGGCAAGGGTCCGGCCTTCGTTCGCACGACCATCAAGGATGTTCTTTCGGGCAAGATCGTCGACCGTACCTTCAATGCCGGTATGAAGATGGAATTCGAGACGGTGGACAACAGGACCATGCAGTTCTCCTACCGTGATGGAGACGCTTTCGTCTTCATGGATATGAACACCTACGATCAGGTCAACATCCCCGCCAGCCTGGTCGGGGACCAGGAGAACTACCTGCTTGAGGGCACGGACTGCATCATCAGCTTCCATGACGGGAACCCCCTTTCCGTGGAATTGCCGGCCTCCGTGGTCCTGACCGTGACCGAGACGGAGCCTGGTGTGCAGGGCAACCGCTCCAATGCCGGTACCAAGCCCGCCACGGTCGAGACCGGAGCCGAAATCCAGGTTCCCCTCTTCGTCGGGCAGGGTGAGAAGGTCAAGGTGGATACCCGCGACGGTTCCTACCTGGGCCGCGAGAACTGAGCCGTACGAATAGATGGCACGTTCCACAGCCCGTAAGCGGGCGCTGAACACCCTGTACGAAGCGGATGAGAAGGGACAGGATATCCTGTCCCTGCTCGATGAGCGCATAGCCCATCCAGGGGCCCAGACACCCCTGCCCGATTACGCCATCCAGATTGTCCGCGGCGTTGCCGAGCACAAGAGGAGTATCGACGCCACCCTTGATCGTCACTCGACCAGGTGGCCCCTGGGCCGGATGCATGTCATCGACAGGAATCTCCTGCGTATCGCGGCCTGGGAGATGCTCTACAACCCTGAGGTGCCCGACAAGGTGGCGATAGACGAAGCGCTTTCCCTGGCGAAGAGCCTGTCGGACTCTGATGCCCCATCCTTCATACATGGCCTGCTCAGCGCGGTTCAGCAGGAAAAGGATGAGGAAGCCGAGCATGAGGAAGCCGAGACGGTCCGTCGCCAGGAGGCTTCCAGGATTGCCGACCTGGCACTTGCCGAGGCCGACAAGGCAGAACAGGAAACCTCCCGGATAGATGCCGAAGACACCCATGAGTCCGAACATCAGATTGATGGTTCGGCGGGTAAGGGTGATGGCTTCGACCCAGATGTTACGACGAACGAGGACGAGAACAATGGTCTTCAGGGTGAGGAAGTTTCCCTTGCCGATCTGACTTTGACCATGCCGGAAGAACTATATGGTGAGTCTTCCGACCAATAGACCATCGTGATGTGACATGGCTCGCCGATACTGAAAGCGCGGCGGCCTGGCGGATACAGCCGGGCCGTCGCGCGTTCCTGTTTGTATGACGTGTCTGCGGCCGTCCGTTTCGGCCCGTCAAATGGTGGGGAACCACAGCGGATGCGGAAGTGGAAAAGGATCTCTGCTGGGTGATTCGGATGCGTGGTTGTTATCCACGGGTCTGACTAGTGTGGTTTCGAATATCCACGGTAATCAAGGGGGTTCGGTGAACCTGAAGGACACCAACGCCATCACCTCCGATAGCCGTTTTTCCAATCGGGCCTTGCTCATCCTTGAGGATGGGGAAGTGTACCTGGGGAGAAGCTTCGGAGCGGTGGGCACTACCATAGGTGAAATTGTTTTCTCGACCGGGATGACGGGGTATCAGGAAACCCTGACGGATCCCAGCTATGCTCGGCAGATCGTCGTACAGACCTTCCCCCACATCGGCAATACCGGTGTCAACGACCAGGACGGGGAGTCGGACAGGATCTGGGTGGCTGGATACGCGGTCCGGGAACCCAGCCCCAACGTCAGCAACTGGCGGGCCCGGGGCAGTCTCCATGACCAACTGGTCGATCAGGGCATCGTCGGTATCAGTCACATAGACACTCGCCGGCTCGTGCGGCACTTGCGTTCTGCAGGTGTTATGCGGGCCGGCATTTTTTCAGGCCCGGACATCATGCTCAACGATGGCGGCATGCCCAGAACCATGCAGGAACTCCTCGATGAGGTCCGTTCGGCCCCCCAGATGAGTGGGTCCCACCTGACCGGCGAGGTCAGCACGGATGGATCCTATATCGTCGAACCGGTCGGAGACCATGAGGGGAAAGAGCCCGTCTGCACGGTGGCGGCGGTGGATTTGGGAATCAAGTCCATGACACCTTACCGGCTGGCTGAGCGTGGGTGCAGGGTCCACGTGCTTCCCGTAGATGCCACCATCGAGGAGATACGGGCCCTGGGGCCTGACGGGGTCTTCTTCTCCAACGGTCCAGGCGACCCTTCGACCGCAAACGAAGAGGTGTCGCTCCTCAGACAGGTCCTGGATGCCGGGCTGCCCTTCTTCGGGATCTGCCTCGGCAATCAGCTCCTGGGGCGTGCTCTGGGATTCGATACCTACAAGCTCAAATTCGGTCATCGTGGCATCAACCAGCCGGTCATGGACCTGACGACCGGCAAGGTGGAGATAACCGCCCACAACCACGGATTCGCCGTGGATGCCCCCAAGGGCGAGCCGGTTCCGGCCCCTTACGGAGACGGTCGTTATGGTCGCGTCCGCGTCTCTCACATCGACCTGAACGATGATGTGGTGGAAGGACTGGAGTGCCTTGACATTCCGGCCTTCTCGGTCCAATACCATCCGGAGGCGGCGGCTGGGCCGCACGATGCCTCCTACCTGTTCGACCGGTTTGTCGATCTGATGCGGAACGCCAAGGGAGGGAAGGCACATGCCTAAGCGGCAGGACATCCATTCGGTCATGGTCATCGGCTCCGGCCCCATTGTCATCGGTCAGGCTGCCGAATTCGATTACTCGGGAACCCAGGCTTGCCGGGTCCTCAGGGAGGAGGGAATCAGGGTAATCCTGGTCAACTCCAACCCAGCCACCATCATGACGGATCCCGAGATGGCCGATGCCACCTACATCGAGCCCATCTCCGTTCCCTTCCTGGAGCGCATCATCGCCAAGGAGAAGCCCGATGCCATCCTGCCCACGCTGGGCGGGCAGACGGCCCTGAACGCTGCTGAAGCCCTGGGCAAGGCCGGTGTGTTGGAGAAGTACGACGTTGAGCTGATCGGTGCCTCCCTTGAGGCCATCGACAGGGGAGAAGACAGGGAGCTCTTCAAGAAGGTCGTGGACGAGGCCGGTGCCGAGTCCGCCAGGTCCCGAATCATCCACACCCTGGATGAGGCTGATGCCGTGGCCGACGAACTCGGCTACCCCCTGGTGGTGCGTCCCTCCTTCACCATGGGTGGTCTGGGATCCGGCATCGCACATGACCAGGAGGAGCTTCACCGAATTGCCGGTGCAGGCATCCACTATTCGCCCACCGATGAGGTCCTGCTTGAGGAGGGCATCGAGGGGTGGAAGGAGTATGAGCTGGAGCTCATGCGCGACCGCAATGACAATGTGGTCGTGGTCTGCCCCATCGAGAACGTCGACCCGGTCGGTGTTCATACGGGTGACTCCATCACCGTGGCTCCTGCTTTCACCCTGACGGACCGCGAGTATCAGAAGATGCGTGACATCGGCATCGCCATCATCCGCGGTGTGGGTGTCGATACCGGTGGCTGCAACATCCAGTTCGCCGTCAATCCCGACAATGGGCGCATCATCGTCATCGAGATGAACCCCCGTGTTTCGCGGTCCTCGGCCCTGGCCTCCAAGGCGACCGGGTTCCCCATCGCCAAGATTGCGACCAAGTTGGCCCTGGGCTATACCCTGGACGAAATCGAGAACGACATCACCAGGTCGACCCCGGCCTCCTTCGAGCCGACCATCGACTACGTGGTGACCAAGATTCCGCGCTTTGCCTTCGAGAAGTTCCCCGGTGCAGACACCACCCTGACCACCTCCATGAAGTCTGTGGGCGAGGCCATGGCCCTGGCCGGCAACTTCCAGGAATCCCTGGGTAAGGCCATGCGGTCCATCGACAAGCGGCATATGACCTTCGACTGGGACGGTCCACGCCCCGACCAGGCCGAGGTGGACCGCCTCCTTGAGCTCATGCACACTCCCACGGAGCATCGCTATCTGCAGATCCAGCGGGCGCTCTGGGGTGGGGCCAGCATAGATCAGATATTCGAGGCCACCAAGATCGACCGCTGGTTCCTGGAGCAGTTCAGCCTGATCAACCAGCTCGCCATGGAGATCCGTGGCAGTGAGTTCCTCGATGATGATCTCCTGCGCCGGGCCAAGCAGGCAGGGCTGAGCGACCTGCAGATATCCCATCTGCGTGGTCTGGGAGACCAGGGGGAGTCCGTCATCCGCGAGTTGCGCGGTGCCTTCGGCATCCACCCGGTCTATAAGACCGTCGACACCTGCGCGGCCGAGTTCGATGCGGCGACCCCCTACTACTACTCCTGCTATGCCGATGAGTCCGAGCTGAGGCCCAGGGACCGTGAGGCGGTCATCATCCTGGGTTCCGGTCCGAACAGGATTGGACAGGGCATCGAATTCGACTACACCTGCGTCC